>CAZYTS010000033.1:0-24235 GCA_964649855.1 uncultured Gemmatimonadaceae bacterium | reverse complement strand
GCGCCGCCCTCGACATCAGGCCAGACCGCTTTGTTCGACCCAGTTCAAGCGGAACGCGCAGTCGGCTCGCCCTGGCATTGAGAAATGGCAGGTCAAAGCCGTGAAGGTTGTGATTCTCGATTACGTCGGGATCGGCTGCGCGTATGAATGCGGCTAGTTCCTGAATCAGGGTTGCTTCGGCAGCGTCGCCGCGTCCCCGCGCTTCGATAACTGTTGTACGCTGCTCGGGATCTCGTACGGCAACCATAAAGATGCGATCGCGCCGAGGGTCCAGGCCGGTGGTTTCGAGATCAAATTGCAGACGCCTGAGGTCGTCAAAGGCTAAATCGCGAAAGTATGTCCGACCCGTGGCCACCAGATACTGCTCTTCGGGGGAAAGCAGCAGGATATGCTGCTGACCCAGGTCACCCAGTCGTCGAATTGGCCGTCCAAGTCGGCGTGAGGCCGCTGGGAGGATTGCTGCGCCAATCGTCCGGAGGTCGTTTGCTGTGACGAGATAGCGGAGTTGGCCGGGACCTGAGAGTTCGCGATATCTGACTCGCACACTTCCCGCCTTCCGCTGGTCTTGCTCTTGGGCAAAGCGATCGCCCAGTTCCCTGATGTCGTCGAGGGTGTCGAGCAAGACCCAAGGTGAGAAGCGTGTTTCTTCAAGATGCAACTCGCGTGTGGATGGATCACGCCTCCAAACCCATGCGCGTCCGTCTATACGCGCCAGAACGGATACAATCCCTGGAGTGGGGTCCCAACCCCAGAGCCACTCATCTTCCTTTGACTGTGTTGAGTGGCTCAACGGCGCGACCCCACGTTTGTGAAGCCGAGTTTGCCTGTCTTGAGGTCAGCGAGCCCGTTGAGGTTGCTCGCGCTGCATATTCCTGGCGGCGTCATCGCCTTGATGGTAACGACTCCTGTACAGGAGCGTCCATCCGCCGATTATCGCCACGGCGTAGGCGACAAAGCCCAGAGCGTGAACAAAGCGGCCGATTTCCTGATCGCGAGCCAGCCAGTCCCACTTTTCGAGCAGCATGAACCAATCGTGTTCCCCTCCACCTACGAGTGGAAGTTCCTGCGCGCGGGCGTCGCGCACGTAGACCGAGACATTTCCAAAGCTCTGCCCGAGCCACCAGAGTGGGACGGTGGCACCGTGCCGGTCTCCACGCGACCACAGCGCGAAGGCGAACAGCGCTGGTACTAACAGTTGGAAGAGGCTGCCGCCGAGAATGGCGAGGGTTTCGCCGGCGAAGCCGAAGATGAGATGTCCTGTTTCGTGGATCGCGAGATCGAGGCTATCGATCCAGCGGTAGACCGATGGATCGCTGAGGATACGCCAGCCATAGAGCGCCAGAATGGTGGTGAGTATGAGGCGCCAGCGTCGTTCCGCGGGTGTGAGAGGAGCGTGGGGGTTCACGTGAGGGAGACTCGTGACCGACGCTGCTGGCAACGCTCCCATCGAGCTAATTGGGGTCTCTAATTGGGGTCTCTCTAATTGGGGTCAGATTCGAATTAGCTGAGGAGCGCTGGTAGGAGGCGAGGGCGCGGCTACACCCGGAGTTCCCGCGAGGAGGACCATAAGAAAATTTGTGAAAGTACAAACTTTCTTATGGTCCGAATCCGCTCAGCCGGATCTGACCCCCGTCCGCTCCTTCGAGTCGGAGCAGGAACTCCTTTACGTGAAGGCCGCCGCCGTAGCCGGTGAGTGCACCGTTTGTGCCAATCACGCGGTGACAGGGGACGATTATGGGAATCGGATTTCGGCCATTGGCATGTCCCACCGCACGGGAGGCCGTTGGTTCACCAATGCGACGTGCTATGTCCCCGTAGCTGCAAACGGTGCCGTACGATACGTCAAGCAGCGCGTTCCAGACCTTCTTCTGGAACGCGCTGCCGCGCGGGGCCAGGGGGATGTCAAACTCGCGTCGTGATCCCCGAAAGTATTCCCCAAGCTCAGAGATTGTCTGTTTGAGGATCGGGTTGAGTCTATCAACCCAGCTTTCATCTCTGGGCTCGGGATAACGAGCGTCCTGAAACTCGATCAGTCGCAGTCCTGACGGATCGGAGGCCAGGAGCAGTGGACCCACGGGCGAGTCCATGCTGGTGTAGTCGGGCATGGTCTATCATAGCCACGACGCACGCAGCATGGCTCGCCGTTTACGGACGTCAGGTACCCTGCGGCCGGTAGTAAACGTCCACGCTTCCGTCTACGTGAACTTCGACTGCAATCACGTCAGCAACCGTGGCTTTGGGCATCTGCTTTTCCAGTGCAGCGGTTACTCCTGCCTTGGAACCAAGTGCCGTGCGCAGCTCTTCGAGTTGTGTTGCGTGCTGGTCTAAAGCTGCCTTGAGAGAGGTTTCGTCCTGACCTTCGACTAGCGGTGTTGCATTGATGAGCCTGACTTCACCCTCCTGAATTTCTGCTTTCGCCTTTATGGCTTCAAGGGAGGCTGGAGTCATGTTCACCGCGGCCACCAGGGAGTTGAACGTAGGTGCACGAGCAACTTCGCCCTTGGAGACCGTCGTATCCTGCGCACCTGCGCTCGCGGCAACAAACGTGGTTGCCGTCAGGGCTGCAAGCGTGAGAAGGAATCTCGTTCTGCGCATTCTTGACCACCATCTTCATTTGGGAGCGTCGCGCCGGCCCCTCGTTGCGCCAGCGCTCCCGTCGCACTGTATACGGGGCCTGCCTGTACGGTGCGAACCTCGCAACCTACACGTCGCTGTGCTGCGAGCCAGATCACACGTTAGGCAGGCTCTGCATTTGATCGCTAGTTGGCGGACGCTACCATACGCTACGCCTGTGCCTGCTCCAGGCTGCACGCTGCGTGCTGCACGCCTACACGCTGCTCGCAGCTCGCTACTCGGTCCCACGCTGCCGCAACGGAGTGCTCAGCCACCCAAAGGATTGTTCGACGCTTCGACCTCCAGGAGCTGCGTCGTCTCGACGCCTGGACGCTTCGAACTTCCGCCTCCCTCCTCAGCTGTCTTCGTGCCACACCTCCGGCAGGAGTCTACCGTGACCCCCAAACACCCACGGCTGTCTTCACGCTGGCGCGACATGTGCATCTCACAATGCCCAGCCCGCTTCACCACCTCAGTCGCATCCCTGACCCTACTCAATGAACCCGTACCAGACCAGACGCGAAATCTCCAGGCCAGACATCGCTGTCTGCTACGGAACGAGACCTCAAGTGGTCAAGGTTGCCAGGTTGGCTCCCGCACTCCGCGAACGCTGGTCAATGCTCACGATCGACACCGGCCAGCACTATGACTACGCCCTCAACCAGGGTCTCTACGACGACCTCGGCGTCAGCCCGCCTGCTGTATTGCTCGGCGTAGGCGCAGCGCACCCCGTCGAACAGACCGCGCGAATTGCCGCGGGCTGCACACAGATCCTGATGACGAGACGACCCAAGGCGGTAGTGGTCGTTGGCGACACCAACTCCACACTCGGTTGCGCCATTGCAGCAAGACAAGTTGGAATCCCGCTCGTTCACGTTGAGGCGGGCCTTCGCAGTGGCGTCATGGAAATGGCCGAAGAACGCAACCGCGTAGCTGTCGATGCTATCAGTCAGTTGCTCTGCGCACCTTCGCGCGCAGCCATGAATCACCTCCATAGCGAGGGCGTCGAAGGCAGTATCGTTCTGACTGGCGATGTTTCTCGCGATGTACTCGAATCGGCATCGCGCATTGCTCCACCTCGTGAAAAGGTCGACGAGATTCCCACTGGTGAATTTGCGCTGCTGACACTGCACCGCGCAGAGTTGACGGATGATCGGGAGACGCTCAAGGCGGTGCTCGAATCTCTTGCCACACTACCACTCCAGCTTCTCCTTCCGCTGCATCCGCGCACCAGACGCCGATTGGAGGAGTTCAAACTGCTCAACATCGTTCCCAAAAGCGTAAAGATCACAGAGCCCCTGGGTTACCTCGCAAATATCACCGCCATGCGTCACGCACGAGTGATTGTTACAGACTCAGGGGGCGTGCAGCGAGAGGCGTACTGGCTCGGGACTCCGTGCGTTACCTTGCGCAACGAAACCGAGTGGACAGAAACCCTCGAAGAGGGAGCCAACAGATTGGTAGCTCCATCCTCAGCTAAAGCGGACTTGCGCCAAGCGTTCGATATGGGGCTCAGTCAAGGGAGAGAATGGGACCGCAATGCGTATGGCGATGGCAACGCGGCGACGGCCATCTGCGATGCTGTAGAGTCTCTCGTAAGTCGTAGTGTCACTTCCCAGCGTCAGAGGGTGGCCACGTGAAGCAACCGCGAGTCGGTGTAACAGCCCTCATTGTCGCCGTACTCGCCATCGTAATCTGGATTCACTGGGGGCACGGCCCCGAGCTTGGCGCCGACGATCACGGACAGTACCTGCTGCATGCCAAGGCCCTGGTCGAAGGTCGTCCGTACACCGACATAGGATTCATTCATTCGCAGTACTCTACACTGGTGGCTCCAATCGCTGAGCCGCCGGGGTTGCCCGTCCTGATCGCCGGAGTGTTTTCACTGGCGGGAATGCACGATCAGGCACCTCGAGTGATTCTCTACATGAGCTTTGCCGTCTTCATACTGACGGTCTTCTTTTACTTCAGGCGGATCACCCGGCAGAGTCTGGCCGCAGTCATAGCGTTGTGGACGCTCGTCGCGCTCGGGCGAACGCACGCGATCGACACGATGCTCGCAGATCTCTCATTCTGCGCGACACTCTGGCTCGCCTTTTTGATTGCGGACCGCTCAGAGGTCCAGGGCTGGAAAACGGTTCCTGGCCTTGCACTCGCTGGAGCTGCTGCATTCACCTTCCGCATGGCTGCACTCCCGCTTTTGCCGGCAGCCGCTACGGCGCTCGTACTTAGAAAAAGCGAAGAGCGCGTCGGCTTTTTTGTGGTTGGTGCGCTATGGACGGCAGCAGCCGCCGCGGTGATGTTCGGACTGCCAGCCGCCGAGGTATTGGCGGGCGAGAGTGTCCGCTCCTTTTCAACAATTGCCTCAGACGTTCAGATCAACATCCGGGCAATCTGGGAGGGAGCCCGTGCGTGGAGTCCGCTGTGGCTTCCGCACAGGCTACCTAACCTCATAGTGCATCTTGTGTTCCTGGCCATCGCCGGCATGGGCATCCTTGTCGCTTTCCCCAGGAACATGCGCCGCTTTGCGTTCATCTGCGGGGCTTGGTACGTGGTCATGCTCGTGATCCTTCCCACCCGGGCGGCGCGCTACCTCTGGCCGCTCTTTCCCCTCATGACCTACGGCTTCCTCACAGGGATTGAAGTCATTGCCAGAGCCCTGACCCTGCCGGAAGCACGGCGTTCTCTCGTGACGGCTTGTATCGCCAGCGTGGTCGCGGCGCTGGGACTCTTTCACGACGCTATCGCTCCACGACCCCGTAGTTATACGGAGATGACGGATGTACAGGAGGTGCGCGACGTCCTGCACCAACAGGCTTCGAATGACGCGGAAATTCGCGTTGTGATCTTTTCGCCGCGCGTGGCGGCCTGGGAAGACGGCTTTACAACCATGAACATGTTCGACGCACCGAACGACACGATGCTCGCCTTCCTGCGCGAAAACCAAATCACACACGTCGTGAGTGGCGACGCAGGAACCTATGCAATCGGCGCCGCTGGGATCGCGCGACTCGTCGATGAACGTCCAGACGCGTTCACTGAACTCAAGCGAAACAACACTTTTCGAGTCTTTTCGCTGAATGAAACGAGTAAGTAAGTGATTCGTCGCACATGAAATCGTTGTATAGCGTCACAGTTGAGTGTTGCACTGTTTCGGCGGCAACACATTCCTCGCGAAAGCGGCACGCTGCTTGAGTTGATTGTCAACGTGGTAAGTCATTGATAATCGCCGCTTTACAGCTGCCCTACTTCACAACGCAAATATCAGAATCAATGGGCCGTTGATTGCTCAGGTCGCTGACATGAACAATCGCGCTCTCGATTCGACGCTGAGCGAAGTAAACTCGGTCAAAAATTCCGAACGACATCTCCTTGGAATTTCCATGGAGGACTACTTCCATGTCGGTGCTTTTCGAGAGTTGATCTCTCGCACCACTTGGAGGCGATTCGAACCGCGCCTCGAGCGAGCGACGATGCAAACGCTCGATCTCCTGGACGCGCATGGTGCAAAGGCAACCTTCTTTACACTCGGCTGGGTTGCCGAGCATATGCCCGAGCTCGTTCGCGAAGCTCAGGCGCGCGGACATGAGATTGCGAATTCGGGTTTTTCCCACCGTGGAATTGCGGAGCTGAGCGAAAAGGAGCTTCGTGAAGAACTGACCAGGGGACACGAGGCAATTGTCGCAGCGACTGGAATAGAGCCGCGAGGCACCAGGATTCCGGACTGGCTGCGCGAGAAAGATCTCTGGGCTTTGGACGTCGTTGCTGACCTCGGCTACGACTACGATGCGTCGTTTCGACCGATGGGGAGTGATTGTAGCGGCAGGCGCGCAATGCGTCGTCGTTTTAAGCACACCCATGGTTCCAAAACGCTGACGGAGTTTCCGGTGCCAACAATGAGCGTGGCTGGCATGCTCATTCCTATTGGCGGAGGCAATTGGTTCCGTCAGCTGCCTGAAGGGACTTTGGTGCGCGCTGTGGAACGCTGGCAGCGTGAGAGCGCAGCTCCGTTTGCGATGTACGCTCAGACCTGGGAACTGGATCCGGAGCAGCCGAGGATTACTGCAGCGTCGTGGCTGACAACGATGCGGCACTACAGGAACCTGGGGCGTTCGGAGCGCCTGCTCAGGCGATTCATGTCTGAGAGCGCCTTTACGAGTTACGCGGACTACCTCGGTCTCGAGCCGCGCAGGCGCGAGGCGACAGCGCAGGTTTCGGTGTCAGCGGCCGTCGCCGACTTGCCCACCAGGTCGATGACAGACAGGGGCAGACAGAGTCTGGTCCCGGTAACGGTTGTTATTCCCTGCTACAACGAAGCGGACACGTTGCCTTATCTGCTCAAGACGCTCGACGGAGTGAGCAGAAAGTTGGAAGCTCGTTACCGGATCTCGTACGTATTCGTCGACGATGGAAGCAGTGACCGGACCTGGGATGTGCTGCAATCCTTGGTTGGTCAGCGTGCCGATGTCCAGACTGTGCAACACCTCGTGAACCAGGGCATCGCGCATGCGATTCTCACAGGTATCGCCGCATCGCGCGACGAGTTTGTGTGCAGCATCGACGCCGATTGCACGTACGATCCACACCAGATTGCGTCGATCCTTCCACCTCTTGAAGCGGGCGCGGACCTTGTGACTGCATCGCCTTATCATCCTGACGGGCAGGTGCGTCACGTTCCAGGCTGGAGGCTGCTGCTTTCACGCGGGCTGTCGCGCATGTATTCACGACGCCTCAAGTCAGATCTCCACACGTATACGAGCTGTTTTAGGGCCTACAGGAAGTCGCGTTTTGCGGGACTCGTGCTGGCACATCGCGGATTCCTGGGAATCGCAGAGACGCTTGTGCGTTCTATCATGAGCGGCGCAACGGTAAAGGAAGTGCCGGCGACACTTGAGGTTCGTCTTCTTGGGCGGTCTAAGCTCAAGGTCTTGCCGGTGATTCTAGGTCATCTGCGTCTCCTGCGTGATATGGGCAATTGGACTAACCGTCCGGTGCCTGCCGCGCTTCGTTTTGCCAAAAGCAGCCATCAGGTGATCCAGTGAGCGATGTTGGCATAGTAGGGGGCGGAGTACTGGGACTGAGTCTTGCGCTGAGGCTGTCGCAGCAGGGACACAGGGTCACGATCATCGAAGCCGCACCCGAGGTCGGAGGTCTGGCTTCGGCAGACGACATCGGCGGCGTGCGCTGGGATCGCTTTTACCACGTCATTCTTGGCAGCGACACCAGGCTTCGCGCGTTACTGGATGAGATTGGGCTTGGCGATCAACTCGCTTGGGCAACAACGCGAACCGGCTTTTATGTAAAGGGCAAATGGCACTCGATGTCGAGTGCACTGGATTTCCTTCGCTTCCCCCCGCTTTCGCTCATCGAAAAGTTCAGGCTCGGCCTAACGATTCTGGGTGCTTCGCGAATACGCGACTGGCAGAGGCTCGAAGAGACCACCTCTGTGGAGTGGCTCACCAGGTGGTCGGGGAAGCGCACGGTAGAAGCCGTGTGGCTGCCGTTGCTGCGCAGCAAGCTTGGACCGCACGCAGAGGAGGCCAGCGCTGCTTTTATCTGGGCGATACTTGTGAGGATGTACGGCGCGCGGCAGACGGGTTCAAAGAAGGAATCGATGGGTTATGTGGAAGGCGGATACGATCGCGTACTGCCTCAACTGCGCGCTTACGTCGAAAACGCAGGCGTAAGAATCCTGACCGGCGCTCCCGTCATCTCCGTTGCGACGGGCGAGTGCGGACCTGTTGTTAAGCTGCACGATGGCATGACGCACGAATTCGACAACGTGGTGATGACGGTATCGTGTCCACGAATTGCCGATATGTGCGAGGATCTGACCGAGGCAGAAAAGAGGCGGCTAAGGTCAGTGGTTTACCAGGGCGTTGTCTGTCCGTCGTTTGTCCTCAGACGACCGTTACGGGGTTACTACGTAACCAACATAACGGACTCCGATCTGCCGTTTACCGGTGTCATCGAAATGAGCGCACTGGTAGATCGTAAGTGGTTTGACGGGAACCATCTGGTGTATCTGCCACGCTATCTGTCGCAGAGCGATCCAATGTGGAACGCCAGTAACGACGAGATTGCGGACAGCTTTTTTGCGGCGCTGCAGCGCATGGTTCCAGAACTCAAGGCAGAGGACGTGGTGGCAAGACGCGTTTCGCGCGCCAGAGAAGTTCTTGCCGTTTCCACGCTGCGCTACTCAACGGAGCACATGCCGCCGCTCCGGACGTCTGTGCCTAACGTATTTGTAGCCAATTCGGCGCAGATCGCTCAGGGCACCCTCAACGTCGACGAAACCGTGGGGCTCGCCGAGCGCCAGGCACAGGAACTGCGTTCGTTGCTCACCACTCCAGTTGTAAGACTCTCGCAGCATGCCTGACATGAGCACTAGAACGGGTTCTGGAAAGCCAACCGCCAGCCTCTCTCTCGACCTGGACAATCTGTGGTCGTATATGAAGACGCACGGAGACAAGGGATGGACCTCGCGTCCAACCTATCTCCCGCGCTTTGTGCCGGTCGTACTCGAGCTTCTCCAGGAGCTTGGAAAGCCTATAACGTTTTTTGTAGTTGGAGTTGACGCCGCTCGCGATGAAAACGGAGATGCACTCCGAGCGATTGTCCGTGGCGGTCACGAAGTTGGCAATCACTCCCACGAGCACGAGCCCTGGTTGCAGCGTTACACTCCTGAATTGCTGGAATCGGAGATTGCCCGCGCAGAAGAAGCGATCGAGGCTACAACCGGTCAGCGTCCGCGCGGCTTCAGGGGTCCGGGCTACAGCTGGAGTCCTGAGCTTCTCAACATTCTCGCCAGGCGCGGCTATCGCTACGACGCTTCCACGCTCCCGACGTTTCTGGGACCCTTGGCCAGGCTCTACTACTTTGCGACAGCAAGGCTCACCAGCGAAGAGCGTGAAGACAGGCAATCTCTCTTTGGATCGTGGACTGCGGGGTTCTGGCCGAACCGCCCGTACGAGTGGGAACTCACAGGAGGTCGAAGGCTCCTTGAGATCCCGGTAACGGTTTTCCCATTCGTACGCACCCCCTTCCACCTCAGCTACATCCTGTATCTCGCGCGGTATTCGGAAGTACTGGCACTCGCGTACTGGAGGAGCGCCCTTGCGACTTGTAAGGCAACCGGCGTCGAGCCAAGCGTCTTGTTACATCCGCTGGACCTCGTAGGCGCAGACGTGGCACCAGAGTTGCGTTTTTTCCCTGGCATGAACGTCAGCACTGAGACAAAACGACGGCTTTTTCTTAAGGTGCTCGGCATCCTCGTGGAGCAGTTCGACGTTGTGCCCATGTCGGTCCACGCCGAGCGGATCCTTGCTGCGGGAGAGATCCGCGGCAGGTCTGCCACACCGGTAACTGCAGCAATGACCACGAGCGAGGCTTAACGAAATGTGCGGTATTGTGGGGGTGGTGAGGTTTGATGAAGGCGACGTGAGCCAAACGGTCGTGCAGCGTATGGCGCGCACGATGCACCACCGCGGTCCCGACGGTGAAGGATTTCTTTTTGAACCCGGCGTTGGGCTGGGCCACCAGCGACTTTCGATCATCGATATCGCGTCTGGCCAGCAGCCAATGACGGCGGGCAACAACACCATCGTCTTTAACGGCGAGATCTACAACTACATCGAGCTGCGCGAAGAGCTAAAGGCCGCTGGTTACAGCTTCCGAACGGCTTCTGATACCGAAGTCCTCTTGCAGCTCTACGCTGCCTGCGGCGTGTCTTTCGTACGTAAACTCAACGGCATTTTTGCGTTTGTTCTCTATGACAGGGACCGCAACAGCCTGGTGGTCGCCCGCGACCACTTTGGTGTAAAGCCGCTCTACTACGCACGCGCTGGAGGCGAGATGATATTCGCCTCCGAGATAAAGGCGTTCTGGCAGCACCCGCAGATGGCACCAAAGGCCAATTGCGCCGCGCTTCATGAGTACTTCACCTTTCAGCTGGTTACGGGCAACGAAACGATGTTCGATGGCGTGAGCAAGCTTCCGCCTGCTCACTGCATGGAAGTCGATCTCGAGTCAGGTCAGGAGCGCGTTTGGCGCTTCTGGTCGCCGCGTTTTGGCTGCGATCTCCAGACGAGCGAAGCCCAGTTTGCTGAACAGACGCGTGCCCTCCTGGATGACGCAGTAAGGCTGCAGCTTCGGAGCGATGTTCCCGTTGGCACATACCTCTCCGGGGGACTGGATTCGAGTATCGTAACGGCTCTGGCGTCGAAACACGCACACATCACGTCGTTCACGGGAAGGTTTCCGGACGGTCCTTCATTCGACGAGAGCGAGTATGCGCGGGAAGTAGCGCAGCACGTCGGCGCGACTCTCCACGAGGTTATCCCCACCGAAGCCGAGTTCATCGATCTCCTGCCGCGACTCGTCTATCACATGGACGAACCAGCTGCCGGACCAGGTATCTTTCCACAGTTTGTCGTTTCGCGCCTCGCATCACAACACGTCAAGGTTGTACTGGGCGGTCAGGGCGGCGACGAGGTCTTTGGCGGATATGTCCGCTATCTCCTGGCGTACCTGGAACAGGCCCTCAAAGGCGCAATCTTTGAGACAAACGAAGAGAGCCGTCACATCGTCTCGCTGGCGTCCATGGTGCGCAACCTGCCTGCGCTTCGCGAGTACGTTCCGATGCTGCAGCGCTTTTGGCGACACGGCGTCTTTGACAACATGGACCGCCGCTATTTCAGGCTCCTGGACCGCTCGGGTGGTGCTGTCAGCCTCCTGACTCCTGAGTTCCGGAGCACGCACAGCCCCGAAGAGGTCTTTGCGCGCTTTGCTCAGGTGTTCAACAGCCCCGATACGCCGTCGTACTTCAACAAGATGACGCACTTTGACCTCCTGACTGGGCTGCCTGCCCTGCTTCAGGTCGAAGACCGCGTCTCGATGGCAAACTCGCTGGAGTCCCGGGTCCCGCTACTCGACCACAGACTCGTGGACCTTGTGGCGTCAATGCCTGCCAGCAGCAAGTTCGCCCGTGGTGAACTCAAATACCTGCTCAAGCGTGCGGCTGGCGACTCAATTCCTCGTCGCATTCTCGAACGCAAGGACAAGATGGGATTCCCTGTGCCCATGCACCGCTGGGTCAAAGGCGCATCCCGGGATTTTGTGCACGACCTGCTCCTCTCAAAACGTGCACAGCAGCGCGGAATGTTTGATCCCGCGCAAGTCATCACCCTGCTCGAAACAGAACCGCCCTTTTCAAGACGTGTCTGGGGCCTTCTCAACATCGAGCTGTGGCACAGGCTGTTCATCGACCACCCGTCAGCTTCCCCCCTGTCATGACCTCACCTCGCTCACTCCAGATCTCCAAAACGGTTGTTGTCGGACCCGGTATCGTCGGCATGCCCATGGCCGCACTTCTGGCGGACGCTACGCGCCGGCTCGACAAGCCTCAGGGCGAAGTGGTCGTCATTCAGCGCAACTCACCCACGTCAGGGTGGAAGGTCGGCGCCATCAACCGCGGAGAATCTCCGATCGGTGGTGTTGAGCCAGGTCTCGACCACCTCGTTAAGGAAAACGCTAAAGCCGGAACGCTTCGCGCGGCTCACACTTACGAGGAAGCAGGAGACGCAGACGCCATCCTGGTCTGCGTGCAGACTGACAAGGACGGAATCGGACCCGACTACGGGCCGCTCTTTGAAGCGCTCCACGGAATCGGCAAGGCACTGGCGGCCTCCCCGGTTCGCAAGGCGCCGCTCCTTGTGATCGAATCGACGCTCGCACCGTCGTCGATGCAGAGCATTGTTCGACCTCTGTTTGAGTCCTACGGATTGAAAGACGGCGAAACGATCTTTCTCGGCAACTCTCCTAACCGTGTCATGCCGGGCCGGCTCGTGGAGCGCGTCGCGGCCGCCGACAAGATCGTCGGTGGACTGCTGCCCGAGACGAGAGAAAAGATAGTTGCCCTGTACTCACGCATCGTAACCGCCGGCACTCTGCTTCCCACAAGCAGCCTCACTGCCGAAGTGGTGAAGACTCTGGAGAACGCATACCGCGACGTTCGTATCGCCTTTGCCGCGGAACTCGTTCGCTGGTGCGACGAACACGACGTGGACTTCTTTGATCTGAGAGAGCGGATGAACGAGCGCCTCGCGCGCGTCGACGACGCGTCACGCGATGGCACGGCGGTTCCTACGGGAGCTTTGCTGGTTCCCACAGTTGGTGTAGGCGGCCATTGCCTTCCGAAAGACGGGATCCTCATGTGGTGGCGCGCTGTCGAAGGCGGAGTACCGACTTCGCACGCGCTCATCCTGGCGGCTCGCAAGATCAACGACGACTCGCCTTCAAGGACGCTGCAGATGGCACGAAAGCTGGGAGCCACCATCAGCGGGCAGAAGGTCGCGGTACTTGGCGCGGCCTACAGACCTGATTCAGAAGACACACGCAATGCACCGTCACTTCAGCTCGCCCTGCAGCTGCAGACAGCCGGAGCCGACGTTGTGGTCCACGATCCCTACGTCCGCGACCGCGACGCAAACCTTGCCAAGCTGAATCTCACGAATGCCTTTACGAACGACATCGAAAAGGCGCTCCGAGACGCAGAAGTGGTTTTCGTTGCGACTGGACATGCGGTATACCGTGACCTCCCGGACCGTCTCAACACTCTTGCTCCGCGTCTTCGGGTTCTGGTCGACTCTTCGAATCTCTACAAGCGCGATGCATTCCGCGGTTCTGTAACATTCGGAGGGATTGGCCGCGGCAAGTGGTCGCCTTCGGCGCCGTTGCTCGAATCAGCCCTGGCGCAGTTCCGCGCCGTCGAGCGCGGCGTAGCAAACGAAGTCGCCGAGGTTTGTGACTTCCTCAATGCGAATTATGCGGACGGCGCTCACAACGAGATTCTCTTTGAGGATGTCCAGCGGCTGGCTCGGACCTGTGCCACGGGTTGCGATATTGTGGACTCCGGTTGGGTGAATCTTCCCGCGCTGGACGCCGGATTCATGAGTCGACTGGCGCAGCTGTCGTACACGCGTTGGGGCATCCGTCGTGTAGGCCGGACGGTGAACAAGCCCTGGCACCGTCCGAAAGCGACTCAGCTGGCGGCAACGGAGTAGCCTTCGGGCTTCGGGGCCTCAGGGCTGCGACGCTTCGACGCTTCGGGGCCTCGGGGCTGCGACGCTTCGGGGCTTCGGGGCTGCGACGTTTCGACGCTGCGACGGCCCCACCCTGCGGTAGTGGCGACCGTTCCTCGAAACGACCGCGCACGCGACAGCAATCACCGACTCCCCGGACCAAGCGCGCCCAGCGCGCGAAGATCCGGGGACCAGTGTCGTTCATGCCTAAGTGACTACAACTGACACTGGACCCCTGCCTTCGCAGGGGTCGCGGTTCTTTCCCGCCAAGGGGCAACGGTCTTCGCCGCGTCGCAGCGGGCCGTGGGAGCAGGAGGCGGAACTTGACACAAACGCACCGCTGCCCGTAGTTGCGCGCTATGAAAACTATCCTGCTTTCAATCGCAGCCTTCGTCGCTGTGTCATGCAGCGGCGCCGAGCGCGCCCCCGAACAAGCGGTTCAAAGGGCTACGCTCTCCCTTGCTGACGTTGCCGGACGTTGGTCCGCACAGGCCATGAGCGCCGACGGCCAAAGGGTCCTCGTAAGCTACACGCTGAGCGCTTCAGAGGACCCCGCGGGCTGGATACTCGAGCTACCTGATCGCGCACCCATGAACCCACGCATCCAGGTGGACGGCGACAGCATCATCCTGACAAACGGGCCGTACGAAAGCGTGCTGAACAAAGGAGTCATGGTCACGACCAACGGAATACTGCGCCTGGTGGATGACAAACTCGTGGGAACAACCGTCGCGCACTACGCCGGACCAGGGATTGCGCCAGACTCCGCAGTTCATCTCAGAATCGAAGCTACTCGGGAGAGGTGACAGGAGGGCGAGGATGGCAAGGAGCCGACGAAACGCTTTTCCCGGGAGTACTAACGGGCATTCATTGCCTTCGTCGCCCTCCTCGCCTTCGTCGCCATCCTCGCCATCCTCGCCATCCTCAGCGTTTGATCCAGGCGGGAGCGTTTCCGCCGCCCCATTCTGCCTGTCTCGTTCTGAGTCTGATTCCTGTGCCGTCAACCCTCATGGTGTAGATGTTCTGAGGATCGTGGCCCGCCCGTGCAGTGCCGGTAAAGGCGATATAATGACCGTCGGGCGACCATACCGGCGACCTTTGATCACCATCGAGCTCGTTGCGCACAGCGATTCCGGTGGCAAGCGGAGCCACCATGATGTCGTCACCAAACTGTTGATTGCGTGTATTGAATCTGGCAAAGGCTATTGAACGTCCATCAGGCGACCAGCTGGGTGTGGCGTCGAAGCCCTCGTCGGTCGTGAACTGGACGGCGCTGCCTCCGCCGACAGGAATGATCCACACCTTGTGTTGACCCTTTACCGCTCCGATGAACGCGATCCTGGTTCCATCGGGTGACCACGAAGGTTCGCGCTTATCTGTCATCTCTGCCGAGATCCCCTGAGTGACGTTCCTGAGTCCGGTTCCGTCTGCGTTCACCACCCATAAATCGTTCCTTGTTCCTGCCTTGTTGGTGGCATGGAAAACGATGCGAGAACCGTCCGGGCTCCACGCTGGCTGGTCTTCGATACCGGGAGTGTTGGTCAGCTGCCTAACGTTCAGCCCATCGCGACTCACGATATAGAGGTCGTCCTGCCTGTCACCTGTAAGTGGGTCAAGCTGTGAGACGGCAAATACGATTCGTGAGCCATCGGGAGAGGGTGATGGATCGCGCGCCGCATCTCCTGCATTGATTCGGATCGGTTCTGCCGCACTTCCGTCGAGTCTGAGTACAAAAAGTTCAGCTATTCCGGCACCCCCATTCGCACCAGACCAACGCGTGTAGACCACATCGTGGGTCGGTCGTGGAGCCACGCTGAACTCTATCGAAGCACTTTTGCCCTCGGCGCTCGCGGTGATGGTCACTTTGCCGGCAGCTTGCGTGGCTATCCTGCCCAGGCCGAGAGGCTCGGAGCTCACCATAGCCACCTGCTGCGAACTTGTTGTCCACACCACGGGATACGAGACTGACTCACCGTTCACGCCCGTCAGCTTTGCCCCGAAAAAGATGACATCACCCGCTTCGAGACCGCTGGGGTCGGCGTCGAGAGTAATCGTGGCAAGAGGTACCTGTTTCACGTGCACACCGACCATGGATGATACGCCACCGATAGTCGCGCTGATCATGGCATTCCCTGGACCATGGGCTTCGATCGTACCGTCAGGTGTAATGCTTGCCACCGACGGTCGCGATGAAAACCAGGCCACCGGCAATCCGGCGATCTCGTTTCCGTCAAAGTCCACGGCGCGCGCTGAAAGGTGTGTCACGCCGTTCCACTCGAGTTCGATCTGGTCTTCTGCGCTGAGCACCACTTCTGCCACAGGTGTAGCAACCACGGTGACGACAGCGATTCCTCGCTTTCCTTCACTTGTGGCTGAAATGGTGGCGCTGCCGGGAGTGAGCGCCGTTACGTTGCCGTTGAGCTGCACAGTTGCAACCGCTTCGTTCTCGGATTTCCAGGTTACCGGACGCTGCACGATGTTGGCGTCCGCGTCCCTGAGGACAGCAGCAAGGGTTAACTGACCCCCAACTGCAATAGTCTTTAAGGCTGGCGTTACAGTGACCGTTGATACTGGCGCTGGTGATGCAGGAGGAGCAGTTGACTCGTCGCTGCAGGCCCAGAGAATTGAAAGCGCGAACAACGTCGCCAAACTCGCTGCTCTGCCTGTTGTTATGGATGTCATTGGGTTCCCTCGTTTATTGGCAGCCAGGGCATGGTTTTCGTGAGGTGCCTGGTCTACGCCGGGGAATTTCAACGGCCCCGCTTTCGCAGCGATTAAACGAGTCGGGCCTCGTGATTAAGCGCTTTGTGTAAGCACTCTAAACCGTTGCTATATAACGATTTACGCGCGTGGCTAACGGGCGGGGCAAAGCCCTCGGGCTGCGTCAGGTCTTAACGGCTACCCGCCACAGGTCAGCTTCACCCGCCATGAATTGGCAAAATCGACCGCCTGAAATGCAGGAACGACGACTGACGGGTGAACCACTAAGCCATCCCGGCCGGCTCGGTGCCCAGCTCACGACGCCACAGGGTCAGGAACACCGCGCGGGCCGCTTGCGCCTCCTCTGCGAAACCGCGGCGCTCGAGCGCCTCAACCAGCAGTGCGTTCGCCTCCTGGTTGAGCTGATCGACTCGAACCACACGACGCAAATCCTCGATCGTCGTGTCGTCGACTGCACTGCTCCTGCCTTTCCTTAGTCGGCTCATCATGGCTTCCACGTAAAGGCGTCGCAGTCGTTCCCTCGGCTCCAAGTGCCACTCGGCCATGTGCTCGCCTCCCAGAAAGTCGGACTGGTAGAGGGCAAGTGCCTGCGTGTCGGTCAGCACTTTCCTTCCTGCAGACGGAACAGCAGAGCGCTGCGCATGCGTGTCCGAAAGAGTCGCCTCAAACACCGCGGCGTCGAACCAGACGCCAAGTTCCCACGCAATGCGATAGCGATCTGCCGTAAAGACTATGAGGTCAGAACGCCCAAGCGCCTTGCGAAGATGGTGTAACGTGACATGAAAGATGTTCTTAACCTGTGCGGCCGTGGCCTCGGGCCAGAAGACAAGACCAATCTGGTCACGACTGCGACCCTCAGGATGCGCAAGAAGATACAGCAACAGTTCTTTGGGCTTCTGATGCTGCCACTCTTCGCCTCTTAGCATCCTTCCGTCGCACTCGATTTCCAGTGGGCCCAGCGTGCGTACTTTCAACACGGGCGTTACAGCGCGTTCGTCTGACGCGTTAGCACCATCCAAATGCGTCGCAGCATTGGCACTGTCACCGAGCGCGTAGGCAGCTGCCGACTCCAGGGTCAGCGCCTTACCCTCCTGCCAAGCGACCCTGAAAGCCTCTTCTCCGACCGTGTCGCGGGTGGCGTCAATGACCGGTTCGAGACGCTGGCGGTCGTGGGGCAGGAGCGCCGCACCCACGAGATCGCGTCCCCGTTCGGCTGCGCCTAACAAGCGTGCGCCCCGCAGACCATCGCCCAGCCTGCACGTTACAAGACCAAGTAACTGAAGAGCACGCGCTGCCCAGAACACCGATGGATCGCGGGTCAGTGCCGCAATCGACTCCCGAAAGTGATCCCGCGCAGATTTGAGATCGTTCTCAACCAGCTCAGTGGCCGCCAATACCTGTAGCGCGATTGCCAGTTCCCTGTCGAGCCCGGACTCACGTGCGATCGTAACTGCGCGTTCGGCGATCGAGCGTGACAGTGCAACGTTGCCTCGCAGCATTTGATACGTCGCAAGCACAACCAGAGAGAGCCGGAGTCCATACAGGTCGCCCGCAGCTTCAAACCAGTCGCGCGCGGCCTCAGTGGGCGCGAGCGCTCTCTCATCAGCGGACTGACCGTACGAAACGCCGATGTAGGCCCGGGCATACGATCTCCTGCTGTTGTCACTCAACTGCTCGGCCAGGCTCACGCACTCTTCGAGCCATCTGAGGGCTGCAACCGAATCCGCCTGCAGGCTGGCTAGCACTCCCGCTCCCAGAAGTACCCGAACTCTGTCCACGCCCTGCTCGCGCCTTTCATCCGACTCCACAATTGCCTTTTCCAGCCACTGTCTGCCTTCTCCCCATAACCCGCTCGAATACCAGAACCATCCCAGGAGTCCGGCAAACTCTATAAAGCCTTTCTGGTCATGGTCGTGGGTCCATGCCAGGGCAACGCGTACATTGTCGAGTTCGAGTTGCACGCGCCTCACCCACTCGGGGCGAGCCCGCGTTATGAAATGTGGCTCCGCGTCCCTCATGAGCTCCATGAAGGTGCGCGCATGACGCTCCTTAACCACGTTCTCCTGTCCCGCCTCCCGCAGGAGGTCACGCGCATATTGTCTGATCGTTTCGAGCATGTAGTAGCGCGCGGCGCCTTCGCTCTCGCGCATTGCAATCAACGATTTGTCAACAAGTGCACCGATGCAGTCGAGAACCTCATCTTTCCCTAGCTCGTCGGATGCGCAAACGGACTCTGCGTCTCGAATATCAAAGTCACCGGCAAACACTGAGGCGCATTGCAGCATCACCCTGTGTGCAGGTTCAAGGAGATCGTAGCTCCACGATATTGCCTGCCGGAGAGTGCGGTGTCGCGCAGTGCGTCCGCCGCCTCTCGCGCTACCAGGAGCAGCGAAACCCTCGTCGAGTCTTGCAACGATTTCGACCAGTGGCACAGTAGGAACACGAGCTGCTGCGAGTTCGATTGCCAGCGGTAGCCCGTCCAGCCGTCTGCATATGGCTGCAATCGTGGCGGCATTCCCCTGATCCACCATAAACCCGGGCTGTGCGGAACGAGCTCTCTCCGAAAAGAGAGCAACGGACTCCGAGTTCGTGATGGTCTCAAAGTCGGCGTCGTGACCTGGGAGACCCATTCCCGAAACGAGCCACGCTCGTTCGCCGGCTATTCCAAGCGCCTCCCGGCTCGTCGCAAGTACGCGAAGTCTGGGACAGGATTTGAGGAGCAACTCCACCAGCTCGGCACAGGCTTCGACAATGTGCTCACAGTTGTCGAGCACCAGAATTGCATCCTGGTCTCGCAGTGAGTCCACCAGCGCCTGGGAGGCGCTTCTGCTACCCTGCTCCACTCCAGCTGCTGCCAGCACAGCTGCGGGGAGATGCACGGCTTCTCTAATGGGGGCGAGTTCAACCCACCACGCCGAGTCGGCAGACCAGTCAACAACCCTGGATGCAAGCCGAGTTTTGCCACTACCACCGGCACCTGTAAGTGTGAGCAAACGTGTGGTGGCAAGGAGTTCGCGCAAGGCGCGTACATCCTTTTCGCGACCTACAAACGACGTGAGTGACTGCGGAGACGAACGCTGAGACAAGCGCTTACGCTGTCGATGTGAGAACGCGAGGAATCGGAAAGAGCCTGTCGATCGTTCGTGCAGTCGTCAGTGACTATGTGACGCTGGTGGAGTGCCCCTGGCCAGTGACAGGTGATGGGTGCCGTGGTGTGCCCCCGTAGCCAGTATTCCATAGAACCCCAAACCGCGAATGCGAGACGTCAGTGCGGAATCGCGCAGGTCGCGCGCAACGATCGTTAGGCGCACGCCGTTGGCAACGTCTTCAACCTTTGCCTGTTGTGACGGGTCAGCCGCCACCATTGCACTGTGTGCACGTGCCATACGCCGAATCGCGTCGGTGACCCGGCCAGCACCAGTAACAGTAAAGATCGCGCCTCCAGCGACATCCTCCTGCCTCACCTGCGAACGCATGGTTACATCATCCATGTCGAGCAGATGCTGTCGCAATGACTCTATATCAACCTTTGACCAATCGGTCGTAGGATCGGCCAGGAGTATGGCCACGATCTCGGCGATGGCAGCAAAGGTTGCCTGACCAGCGCGTTGTGGTACACCGTCAGCGACCATCCTGGAGTGATCGTGGTCCTGCGCAGCCAATGTCGTGGGCAGGACAAGGATCGATGCAAATGTCAGCGCCTTGAGAAGCATTCCTCTCTCCTCTGTGGATTAGCAGTTAGATAGCTCGGCAACTCGCGCCCCACAATCACCCGAGTTCTGGGGCCGAGTGATAGCCGGACAGGGCGAGGTTTTGCGGTGCGAAACGAGTCGCGGATCCAGCTGGCGCCACCTGCCCTTGGCGTCAACCGGAGCCGCGTCGGTTCCGACTGTCCCAGCGTAGCGCTCAGCCGTCAGGCCGCCTCGCGCTTTCGGTAGGCCTTACCGAGCCAAAGGGTGAGGAGCAGCCATGCCGCTGAGAGCGGGACCATGGTAAAGGCCAGTCCCGAGAGGCCCAGACCTAACGCTGCCATACCGGAATATGACCAAGCCCCAACCTGATCTCCCACACGATAGACAAACGTGTCGGTGAAGTTCTTTGCCTTGTACTTGTCGGTACGCGGCATGACGGTGAAGAGCGCCTCACGACCGGGGCGTTGTATGGCAAAGTTCCCGGCACGGCGTAGAACCTGGAAGCCAATGAGCACCCAAAGTCCGGGCGCTACCGATAGAATGCCAAATCCAACCAGTGTAACCACCGGCAGGAATGACAGCGCAAAGCCGACTCCAAACCACTTCATCACACGACCAGTGAGGAATAGCTGCGCTCCAAGCGTCAGGGCATTGACGGCGATATCCATCGCACCAAAAACCCTCGTACGCGACGCCGAGTCATCGCCAAAAACACGACTGACGATGTCTACCTGCTGGAAGTAGAGGAACGTCGATGAGATCGTGTAAAAGAGAATCAAGACCGCCACGCCAATGAGGTACGGCGAGGAGATGATGTGCTTGATACCGTCCAAAACGCCGCCACCAATTACCTCGCTCGACGAATCGCGTGCAGCAGCGGTACTGGTGGACTCACCCGAGGCGAGTTCGGCAGCCCTCATATCCGCTTCAGCACCATCGAGCACGTGCGAGGCGCGCACCGCCAGTTCGAGAATTACTGCAGAAACTAAAAGGAGATTGATGGAGCCGAGCACACCGACCAGCGTTGTCGTGATCGTGGCGCCGAGCATGGCACCAATCGTTCCACCAACTGCTACTATTCCAAAGAGCCGCTTGCCCTGGCCAGGCCTGAACAAGTCAGTAATCAGCGACCAGAAAACAGAGACTACAAATAGATTGAAGACACTCGTCCAGATAAAGAAGACGCGACCGACCCAGATTGCCTGTGAAGCGTCAACAGCCCGGAATATCAGGAAGAAGATGACGAGGTTGGCAATAAAGAAGCGGTAGGTCCACGATATAAAGCGCCGCCGGGTGAGCTTTGATACGAGCGACGTGTAGAGCGGGTGGACCAGTAGCATTCCCAGCAAGGTTCCGCTGAAGAGCCATGCCAGATTCTCCACTCCGCTGGCGGCGCCCATATCGTCGCGAATGGGCCGGATGACGTAGTAGGCGCAAAGCACCAGGAAGTAGTAGGCGCTGGCCCAAAGCAGTACCACGCCTTCGCCGGGACGCGCACCCACTGCGTCGCGAAGGCGTGCACCGATCCCGCCATTGTCGCGTGAATTCACAAGCTATCCGTGGTTAGAACTTTTTGACAGGGACCCAACCACACCTCTGGCGCTGGTCTGACTCGGCCACGAGTCCCGCACGCTTGCGGTCGCCGGCCGATGTAACAGGCCGGCGACGGCAAGTCAACTAGCGGTTGCGCGGAGGCGGAGGCGGCGACGCGTCCACAAACTCCGCGATGCGCTTACGGGTGGCTTCGTCTGGAACACGGCCAATCCCGCCGCCAATGTTGTCAATCATGTTCTTCGCCTGGCTCGTTGCCGGCGTAATAGCCGTGATCGCCGGATGACCAAGTATGAACTTGAGGAAGAACTGCGCCCAGGTCGTGGCATCAAAATCAGCAGCCCAGGAGGGAAGCTGAGTGCCAGAAGCGCGCCGGAAAAGACTCGTCCGGCCAAAGGGCACGTACACCAGAACGCCAATCTTACGCTCGATCGCCAGCGGTAGAATCTTCTCTTCGGCGTTGCGATTGTCGGCTGCGTAGTCTACGCCAATAAAGTCGATCGGCTCGTTGCGCATCACTTCTTCGAGGCGCCCGTACTGGCCATCGCTTGTGCTCGTTACGCCAACGTACTTGACCTTGCCCTGCTTCTTGTACTCCTGCAGGATCCCAAGCTGAGTGGGTACGTCAGCAAGGTTGTGAACCTGGATCAGATCGATGGTAGGGCGCTTGAGGTAGCTGAATGACCTCTCGACCTGCGCGCGAGCAGCCGCCGGATCAGCACTGGTCGCACCGCGCCCCACAACGTTGAGCTTGGTCGCCCAGAACATTTTGTCAGCGACTCCCAACTCGTTCACAATGCGTCCCGCCACCTCCTCCGACGCACCATAACTCGGCGCCGTGTCAAACACAGAGGCGCCGCGGCCGGTCATGGCCTGAAAGACTTCCTTTAGTGCTGTGACCTCGTCGCTCCGAGCCACCTGCGAAAACGTCGCAGAGCTTCCCAGTCCAATCACTGGAACCATCTCTCCAGATGACGGAATCGCCCTTTTGATAAGCTGTCCACTCTGCAACGCGTGTATCAATCGCGGAGTGAGACTGAGCGCGGCTCCGGCGCCCGCGGTAATGCCGATCCATTCACGTCTGTTCATTGCCGCTCCTCCTAAGTCGTCGGTCAGTCAGTGCTGGGGCTTGTCCTTTACGCACTGCCCCTCGCCGCTGCTGGGGGTTCGCTGGCCTCAAAAAAGATCAGCGGCACTCGCCATTTACCATGGCTTCGCACGCGGTTTGAGTCGCATCACACGGAGTTGTTAACCCGTCCCAACGAGTTCCTGACATGTGAGCCATGACAGCTCGGCAAGCGCTTCTGCGCATGGTTCCAAAGACCCGTAGATCAGATCGAGGACCAGAATGCGTATCGACCTTTCCCGCTTGAGCCGCACCCTCACGCTCCTTGCCACAGCGCTCATCCTTTCTGCTTGTGGCGGAGGTGGAAAATCCACCGGACCAGAACAGGCCGGATCGGGGGCGCTTACCGCCAAGATGAACGGCGTCGCCTGGACGCCGAGCGCGGTAACCGCAAGCATCGGCAACGGCGTTCTCTTTGTGGGTTCGGCGGACGCCGCCGGAAATGGCTTTGCCTTTGGCGCTTCCTCCCAAGGCACAGGGACTCAGACCATCGGCCCACTCAGCCTCCTCAACGCCAACGCTGTACGTGGTAACCAGTCCTATCTCGCTACTCCAAACCTGGGGACCGGCACAGTCACGATCACTCTGCTGGAGTCCAATCGGGCAGTCGGCACCTTTTCGTTTAACCTTCAGGGAACCACGCCCTCGACCACACCAGCAACGCTTCAGGTCACCGAAGGCAAGTTTGACGTGAAGTTCTAGTTCGCTGCAGTCTCTTCGGCGGGCGGGACGATTTCATGCAGGTTGCGCAGCACCGGAACGCGCCATGCCATGCCTGTCGCGACTGCTACAGACGCGACTCCGCCGACCACGACGGCAGCGACGGTCCCGATGAGTCTGGCCATGACGCCAGACTCAAAGGCGCCCAGTTCATTGGATGATCCAATGAACACCGCGTTCACCGCCGAGACGCGCCCGAGCATCGTTGGAGGGACCATAGTCTGAATCATGGTGGAGCGAATGACAGCGCTCACGTTGTCAGCGGCGCCGCTCGCCACCAGCAGCAGGGACGAGAGCCAGAGATTGCGCGAGAGTGCAAACCCCACGATAAAGACTCCAAAGAGTCCGGCGGCAAGGAGGAGTGATCGCCCCGCACGGCGGAATGGGGGGCGGTGTGCGATTACAAAGGCCATCATCACTGCACCGGCACCTGGCGAGGCCTGCAGTATCCCGAGACCCTGTGGACCTGACTTGAGTATGTCAGAGGCAAAGACAGGCAAGAGGGCGACCGCACCTCCAAAGAGAACGGCCATCATATCGGTGGCGAGGGCCGCGAGTATGGCGGTGTTGCGCCGCAGGAATCGTATTCCCGCTCCAAGGCTATCGCGCGCGGATTCCAGGGGGCCGGTGAGCACCGTTGGCGTGTGTCTGACCGCTATCATGGCGACAAGCGAAGTCATAGCGAGTGCCGAATTGACTCCGAATGTTGCGCGTTCTCCAACTGTTGCCAG
>CAZYTS010000032.1:19917-24348 GCA_964649855.1 uncultured Gemmatimonadaceae bacterium | reverse complement strand
TCACCCTGCCGTCCGATCCGATGTGCATCGCGCGACTTGTCATTCGTTACTGGACAGTCAGGCCAGGATAAAAACGCCACGAAGTATGGTAGTCCTTTGGCAACTGCTGCCTCAGAAGCATAGCCCGCACCATCTCCACGGGCATCCTGCCGCCCTGGAGCACGCGGTCGTGGAACTCCCGCGCAGTCATCTTGCCACTCTTTACCAGCTCGCGTTCGAGCTCCCGGAACTGCAAAGCACCAAGCATGTAGGCCGCCTGGTACACGGGCGAGTATGATCCATTGAACGAACGCCGTACCTCGGCTTCAGCATTGGCGCGTTCGTGGCCGACTTTGTTAACCAGAAGCTCGATAGCATCGTTAGGCGTCATGGTGCCCAGGTGAACGCCAAGCGAAAACATGATGCGCGCAGCACGGTGCATGCGCCAGAAGAGCATCCCAACCTTATCCTCAGGACCGCGGGGGAAACCTGAATCCCACAGCACCATCTCCCAGTAGAGTGCCCATCCTTCTCCCCAAAACGGAGTCGAGAACGCTCCGCGGTGCTGGTTGAAACGCGACGTCATGAAGCCCTGTAGATGATGACCAGGGATCAGTTCATGCTGCACGGTCGCGCGTGAGAAATGCGGATTGTTGCCCCGCATACTCATCATCTTGTCCTCGTGCTCCATTCCGTCTGTAGGGTAGGAAACCAGAATCACTTCGCCGCCAAGAAAGAATGGACTCACCTTCTGACGCTCTGGCGACATCATCTCCATGCGCCATATCTCTTTGGCAAGTGGAGGAACGGTTATCAGACCGCGGCTTTCCACGTAATCGATCGCTTCGTACGCCAGGTCGCGGATGACTTCTGTTTGCTTGCCAGGCTCCACGTAGAGGTTCTTTACCTTCTCCACTGCCTTGAGCCAGTCATCTCCAAATCCCATTTCACGCGAAGCCTTCTTCATTTCGGCTTCGCACCACGCATACTCCTTTTCTGCAATCCTGATTAGTTCCTGTGGCGTGTAGGGAATGAACTCGATGTCCAGGTCGTCCTGCAGGCCATCGGCA
The DNA here is from genome assembly GCA_964649855.1 of uncultured Gemmatimonadaceae bacterium. GTDB lineage: Bacteria > Gemmatimonadota > Gemmatimonadetes > Gemmatimonadales > Gemmatimonadaceae > CAZYTS01. Next base: position 23,299 of record CAZYTS010000032.1, on the reverse strand, counting down.
CCAATGGGATCACCGATAATCGGCTCGTCTTCTCCTTCGCGATAGCCGACCACCCGCTCGCGTAGCGTCTTTACGTAGCGCGTTATGGCTTCGTCTGCCCTTTTCCAGGGGTCCTTGACCCACCACGTGAAGTTGGGGTCGTAGCCGCTGTAGTAGTTGTACCACCGCGTCAGATCGTTGCGGCGCAGGTCTTCGAGCGCGTTGGCCGTGCGATAGGCAATGATGCGATTCTTCCTCACCGCAACCGTATCGGGATTCCTGGGGCCACGCGCTGCACTGTCCACAGCCGCACGAACGCTATCAATCGACTTGGCGAGCGTGGCGAGGCTTTTTGCAATCACCGGTGAATCCGGAAGGTGAAGCCTGCGGCGTTCTTCGGGAAATGCTGTCAGTGTTTGGAAGAAGGGTGCGTAGGCTCGCATCTCTGCAACTTGCTTGTCCTCCCGATCCAGAAGGCTCAGCTCGTATGCAATCAGCTTGTTGAGCAGGATAAAATCTATGCGTCCGTCAGGGCCGAGTTTGTCAAACTGAATCTCCTTGAGCCTTGCTTGCCAGGCGCGCTGAAAGTCGCGCGTCCGTTCGCGTCGTTCGGTCCCCCAGTCGACATCATAGCGCCTCATAAGGGCCGACCTGTCCGAGGAGTAACGAGCTACAACGTCGCGAAGCTCGCTTTGTGGACGGGAGACCAGATCGGCGAGCGGCGGAGCAAGCTCCGAGGAGTTAACTCGTTGCTCGGTGGTTCGCGATTGTGCGGAGACTGGGGCGGTTGCCAGAACCAGCGCGCCACCTAATACCAGATGCCGGATGTGCATGTTGCAGCGGGGAGAGGTAATCGACTATCGGTCGACTGATTCTACAGCCCGTAGCGCGGGGCGGCGAGGCTAAGAGATGCCTCGTTCGTGTCCTCCCCGTCCGACACCTTCACCGCAGCTACGTGCGTCGAGCGCGACCCGCACGAGGGTAACGAGTCGGGTCACCGGTTCGTTGGCGGCGTGATAGCTGTATTCGCTATGATCGCGCAACAGGAGGAGTCGCTCGCCCCATTCGGTTACGAGCCACTTCAGGACGCGCGTGTCTTCCGGGTCCAAGGGTCCATTGCCCATAACCGCAGACTCGACTCGTTCGCGGACAGTGCCAAGCAATTCACTCCGGAAACCCAGAAAGGATGCTACGGCGTTGAATCCGTCGTCGATGATTTCGTGAAGGAGTTGTGACTCCATTACTCCTTGTCAGCGCGTGTTTGTGATTGAAAACCTTAATGCGACGGCGGCCTGCCCTTCCATTCGCCGTAGGGAGTAGCCGCGATTCCACCTTTAAGAGGGGTTGGATAGAAGCGGGTGGGCATTTGGTCTCTGGACGCCGGGCGCGACTGCTGCAGATTCATCGCGCACCGATTCCTGACTTCTTTTTGGGAGGTTTTGCCGTGGCTACGCCTCATGAAATGCTCGATCAGCTCGAGATCGATCTCGTGGACCTTGCTTACGATATCGAAGCATCGGGTGGGCTGGACCGGAGGCGTTTCATGTTTCTCTCGCTCGTATCGGCCGCGGCTGGCGCGTTTGGTGGTGCCTCAGCGCTTGGTGCTCAGCCAACCGCACCGTCCCGTACTCGCCGAATCCTGCAGCAGCAGCAACAGCAGCAACCTCCACTACCACTCGGCAACGGCGAAGCGCCAGCGCTTCAGTTTCAGCCTTATCCAGGGGGCACCGGAGCGCTCATGCAGAATCTCGTGCGCGAGCGCGGAGGAGCTGCCTTTAACCGCAGCGAGTTTGTCGTTGAGCCATGGAGTGGAGCGGTACCAACATCGGCAGATGACATTGTGTTTCTCCCTGCGCACAGACTTTCCGCACTAATCAAGGAAAGGAGGCTCACTTCTGCGCGACTCACCGACATCTATCTTGAAAGGCTCAAGCGTCTCAACCCTACGCTTCTCTGCGCTGTGACGATCATGGAGCAACAGGCCCGTGCCGAAGCTGCTCGTGCGGACCAGGAGATTGCAGCTGGACGGTATCGCGGACCATTGCACGGACTGCCGTATGGACTCAAGGACCTCTTTTCTACGCGTGGAGTGCCAACGACCTGGGGAGCCAGGGATTTTGAGAACCGCATTATAGATGAAGACGCTGAAGTGGTCGTTAGGCTGCGTGAGGCCGGTGCGGTTTTGCTTGCCAAGCTCTCGACCGGGCTTTTTGCGCAGAACGATCAATGGTTTCGCGGACGGACTAACAATCCGTGGAATCTAGTTCAGGGTTCGAGTGGTTCATCAGCAGGACCGGCCTCAGCGACTGTGGCGGGATGCGTAGCTTTCAGTATAGGTACAGAGACTCAGGGTTCGATCGTGTCGCCTTCGCTGCGTTGCGGAGTAAGTTCGCTGCGCCCAACTTTTGGTAGAGTGAGCCGCAACGGTGGTATGGTTCTTGCGTGGTCAATGGACCGCGTTGGGCCGATGTGCAGAACAAGCGAGGATTGCGCCATGGTATTCAGCGTCATTCATGGTGCAGATGAGAAGGATCCTTCGACGCTCACCATGGCCTTTGAGTTCAATCGCTCGCTCAATCTGTCAACGGTTAGGGTCGGCGTGGACCCGAATGCTCCAAAAGAGTTTGTGGACAAGTTGCGGGAACTGGGGATGCGGCCGCGTGAGATTGGTGCCAGGCCTTCGGTTCCTGGGCTGCAGAGCGGGCTTGGAGTAGAGGGCGCGGCCGCCTTTGACGAATACGTACAGCGAAAGGCGCGCGAGACCGGGCTCGACCTCAACAACCTGCCGGAGCCGCCTGCTCCGGGCACGAGGCCGGCAACACCGCCGGGCACTCCGACGAACCCAATGGCGCCAGCCGACTGGAATCCGCGCTTTGTAAACGGGCGCCGTGCCCGTGGTTTTGACTTTGTGCAGAGCCAGCGCCGCCGCTACGTCATGATTTCACGCTGGGCCGAGTTTATGAAGGATCTGGACATGTTTATTGGGTCGCCGACTGCGGACATTGGCGCCAACGCTCAGACTGGTCACCCTTGCGTGGTGTTGCCTTACAAGTTTGATGTTCCGGAGCAGCGGCAGGGGGGTGGTAACCAGCAGCAGCCGCGTCTTGACCTAAAGGCTCAGCCCATCTGTGCCGTAATAGTTGGTGCACTGTACAACGACGACAAGCTTCTCTCGGTTGCGCATCAGTTTCAGGGTGCCACGAATTTCCATTCGAGGCATCCGGTGCTTTAGTTGCGCTTCAACGCTGCGCCGCTTCGGCGCTTCGTTGTTGCTCCGAATCTTCTTAGCAGTTTCCGCATTATTCCGCGTACTTCCACGGCAAAAAAGCAAGTCAGCCGCGGATGAACGCGGAGTTGAACCGAGCGCACTTAAGCCGCAGCGTGCGTCCCAAACGGTGCTGTG
>CAZYTS010000032.1:0-19817 GCA_964649855.1 uncultured Gemmatimonadaceae bacterium | reverse complement strand
CGAGCGCACTTAAGCCGCAGCGTGCGTCCCAAACGGTGCTGTGTGTGCAGTGTTAAGCCCACCACACCCTGGGAGATCGAGCAGTTTCCGCGTACTTCCGCGTTATTCCGCGTACTTCCGCGGCAAATTGTAGTTCGTCTGCACACTTCCGCGGCCAAAATGTAGTTATCCACCGTCTTCCGCGGCCAATTGTAGTTGCTCCGCGGTACCTAGCGCCGCCGTGCTGAGTCCGCGGCCAGAGTCGGATTCCTCGTAGTCGTGCTCTGCGCCGGAGACGACTGCGGCGTGTTAGCGGCACTCGGCGAAAAGACGTCGACCGCCAACGTAAAAGTCCGACCCTCGTTGGCATGCAGCGCGCCCACGCCAACTACCTGACGCGCAATCTCTTCGCCCTTGTCGTTCCTGATCGTAAGAAGAACGCTGTATTCCCAAGCCTCGCCCGAGGCCGGGTGGCGAATCGTTCCTTCGACCTTAAGTGGAGTGAAAGCAGGCTTGGCACGCGCGGCCGCACCAGGATCGAAGCGCAAATGATGCTTGCACTTTGGACATACCGTCGCGCTGTCGAGAATTACTGTGCGACAATGCGGACAGGTACGTGTCGTCCCTGGCGCGGCCTGGCGCAGGCTGCTCATCTCTCGCCGCCGCTCTCCACCTTGAGCTCCGGCTTGCTGCCGCCTTCCCAGCCAAACTCCACTCGGCCACGCATGCGCGAACCCGCGGCCACACTCAACGAGCCAGCCTTTACGTCACCGTTGATCATTCCTGTGTTCAGTACCTCGACGCGAGCCGCGTCTTCGATGTTACCCTCGAGCTCGCCAGCAATAACCACCGTGTTGGCGCGCACTCCCCCCGTAAGCTTGGCCCCGTCCTCAATCGTAAGGTTGCCCTGGACGTGAACGTCGCCCTTGAAGCGGCCGGCGATCCTTACATCACCTGCGCCCTCGATTTTGCCCTCGATAACGAGGTTCGCGGAGATAAGAGATTCCTTGTTGTCGTGCATAGAGGAGCGGCGCACCGCAGCGGGGGCCTCGTGGTGGGTTGAGACTGGTTCGGGTCGGGAGTCCGTGTCGCGGACGGCGACGGACTGCGGCGCCGGCGGGGCGTCTTTCCTGGGTGAGGTTTGTTCTTTCCAGAGAGCCATGGCGGATTCGGGTTGAGGAGGACAGACGAACTACTCTTTGGCGCGCGATCGCGCTGTCAACTGCGTCACCAAACGCCCTCATCCGTGAGCGCGGATTCTGAAGGAGCCGTCGACCACCAACAAACTCCACACTAAACCGGATTTGGGAAGGGGGCGCCACAGGCGACGACCGCCGCAACTCTAACGCAACAGCGGCTCCTAACGAGTCGGCGGCTCGAAATCGCGCCCTCCACCCAGAATCTGACCACCATCGCAATGCAGCACCGCTCCGTTCACGTAAGACGCCGCATCACTCACGAGAAATAGCGCCATGTTCGCTACGTCCTCGCCTGTCCCAAATCGGCGCAGCGGATTGGCAGCTATCCACTGCTGTCGGATTTCTTCAGTTGGTGCAAGCCGCGCCATCCCCTCAGTCCCGATTATCGGACCCGGCACGATGGCGTTCACCCGTACTCCCTCTCTCCCCCACTCCAGAGCGAGCGACTTTGTCAGCATATCCACACCGGCCTTGGCCGCACTCACGTGCGACTGCCCCCAGTAAGTCGCCGTGGCCTGGGGAGCCGAAATGTTGATTATTGACGCTCCGGGACGCGTTAAGCGCTGATACGCGGCCCGTAACACGTTGAACGTACCAAGCAGGTCAATGTCGACCACGGCCTTGAAACCGTTAGGCGACAGCTCCGCGGCCGGCGCAATAAAGTTTCCGGCCGCCCCAGAAAGCACCACGTCTATTGTCCCTAACTTCTTAAAGGTTGCGTCGAGTGCCACGTCAACAGCCTCGTAGTTCCGCACATCGGCCGCAAAACCAATCGCTTGCTCGCCAAGCAAAGACAACTCCGCTACCGCCGCATCCACCTTTTCCTGCTTGCGGCTCAGCACTGCGACACGCGCACCATAGCGCGTAAACGCCCGTGCAATATCAAGATTGATCCCGCTGGTTCCACCCGCCACAAACGCGGTCTTGCCAGCTAGAAGGTTCGGGACAAAAACTGTCATCGGTACTCCCCTCTATTTGCGAAGGCGCGAGTTCCTTGAGTGCTCCGCCCTAGGCTATAATACCTATATACGCGACTCGCCGAGGAGGTTGGTGTTGACAACTCCCAACGTTATTGCCCTTCCCTTCACACTCAAGCGAACGAGTGACGTGTTCGGCGCTGCGGAGTACTCGTCCACCACAGAAACCGTGCATGGGCTCCTGCGACTCCAAGGCGACGACCTCGTGATCCAGTGGCGTGTGCAGAGATCAACCGACCGCTATGGAACCGAAGTCCGCTCCGACATGGAGGTCGAAGCGGTCCGCGAGGTCGCCGTGCCGCTGATCAGAATCGCAAATGCGAGCCTCAGAAGGGCCTGGTGGGAGCGGCAGCCGCGCCTCGTGCTCACGGCCGCCGACCTCACAGCCTTTGAGGAACTAGCTGGCTCCGGTGGCCTGAGCCTGGCCCACCCTGCAGAACTCATCCTCAATATCAGACGCGAAGACCGGCTCAGAGCCAGAGAATTTGCCGCTGACGTGGAATTGGCGTCGGGGGACCTGGCAATGCAGCTCGAAGACGAAGCCGAAGGTGGACGGCTGGCTCCACCACCAGCTCAGCGACAATAGATCACGTCATAGAGACTAATGCTCCTGGCCTTTGCGACTTATCGCGGATTGCCGCAACTCAGCGAAGATGACCGCCTCGCGGTCAATGAGCTGCAGTCGCAGGGCGCAATGGTCGAAAGCGCGGTCTGGGATTCACCACTCATCGATTGGACGCGATACGACGCCGTAATTCTGCGCTCGATGTGGGACTATCACTTGCGGCCCCAGGAGTTCGAAGCCTGGCTCGCGCAGCTGGACTCAGTTGGTGCACGCGTCTTCAACCCCACCTCTCTCGTTCGCTGGAACAGCGATAAGCACTACCTCGACGACCTGGCTGCGCGCGGCATCTCGATTGCCCCCACGATGTTCCTGGACCAAGGCACATCGACTTTAGACCAGGTCTTTGCCGAACTCACGTGGAAGGACGTTGTCATCAAACCAACCATCTCGGCGAGTGGTCACGAAACCGAGCGTGTAACAAGAAACACTGCGGCCGCGCACGCTGAGTGGTTTAAACGAGTGCACGGAGCCGGAGACCTCATCATTCAGCCTTTCTTTGACGAGATAGTCGAGCAGGGAGAGTGGTCGTTTGTCTTCATGTCGGGCCAGTACAGCCACACCGTACGCAAGGTCGCGGCGCAGGGGGAGTTTAGAGTTCAGCACGAACACGGCGGAAGCGTAGTCTCGGATCAGCCGCGCGGAGTGATCATCCGCCAGGCCGAATCAGTAGTGGACGTGCTGCCAGAAGGGTGGCTCTACGCCCGCGTCGACGGTTTTGAACGAGAGGGAACGCTGCTCATAACCGAAGTGGAATTGATCGAGCCGAGTCTTTTTCTCTCGCAGCATCCCTCAGCACCGCGGCGCTTTGCTACGTCGATCAGGCATGCAGCAGCCGGGCGCCGTACGCCACCACGCTTCACGCCGCGCTCCATAACGCCACCACCGGGTTCTCCGGTGCCCAACTCCTAGCTGACACTGACATGCCTGTGAGAATCGTCAGACTCGGCACTCCTCGTGCTCGTGGCGAAGGCCTTCGCATTGGAACCGTGCGTCGGCCACCCAGAGGTGTCCCCAAGGCGCGCTATGCTGCAGACGATTGGTACGACACGTGGCTGCCTGCGCTGTCACCAAGTCCCGAACTAGTCAAACTCGCACTAACGGCTGAGTCACAGGCACAGTGGAATACGTTTGTAAAACGGTTCAGAGCGGAGATGAACAAACCCGATGCAGCGCACCTGCTCGATCTCTTTGCCACTCTCTCGCATACCACGCACTTTGCCATAGGATGCTATTGCGAGAACGAAGCACGCTGCCACCGCTCCGTCCTGCGTGAGTTGTTGGCGGAACGTAAAGCAGATATAGCCTGAGCCACCTGTAACAGCGGACGGCTCCCTCTGCTCCCCTCCGCCCCTCTCATCAGAACGGCCATTGCCATGGCGCGCGTAACGCCCGCGCCCCTCTGGCACGGCTTCGCCCGCTGCATTGGATGGTTAGCACCGCTGGTTGCACCAGAACGCCTGCGCACGCTCCAGGAAAATCTTGGCAAGCTGGCTCCCGAGCTATCGCCCAAAGAACGCCGGCGCGCTGCACGCCGCACTTTTGCCAACTTCTTTGAAGCTGCCTCGGACCTTTTCCGGATCCCCTCGCTGACGCCGCGCCAGATCCTGGATCAGATCACCGCCGAGGGCATAGACCACCTCAAAAAGGCCCTTGAACTCGGGCGCGGGGTAATCGTTGTAACCCCGCACCTGGGGCCATACGAGCTTGGCGCTGCCTACGTCGCTGGACTCGGTTTAACCGTCTATGGAATGGTCGAGGAGATCGATCCCGCAACAAATGCCGCGCTGGCCTCGTACCGGGAGGCTGCAGGTATGAAGCTCATTTCCAGAACCAGAGGACTCAGGCAGATGTACCGCGTCCTCAAGGAGGGTCAGATCGTGCTCTTGGTCGCGGACCGCGTGGTCGGTGAAGGAACCGAAGGCCTCTCGGTGCCCTGGGGCGCCGGAATCCGACCAGTCCCGACGGGCCCAGCGGCCTTTGCCCTGGCTACCGGAGCCCCGATTGTCCCCGGATATATAGTTCGACGCCGTTCCCCAGGGTCGACTCGCTATTTTCTTCACCTCGACGCCCCAATTGTCGCGCAAGGTAGCCGCGACGACCTAACGCGCGACGTGGCGGCCAAAATGGCTGACGCGGTGTGCCAGCACCCAGATCAATGGTACGTGTTTCAGCCCGACTGGCGGCCGAGTGAATCAAGCTCCTGACGCGACCCTCGACTCGCCTGTCGTAACCGATACAGCTTCGGGAACCGAAGAGCGAGAATCCGAAACGGCAACGATGGGTTCGGCGCTCCGGCGTCCGAACTTTTCTCTGTTGGTGGCCGGACAGACCGTCTCCCAGTTTGGAGACAAGCTCCAGCACATGGCGCTGATTGCCCTGGTCGGCGCCACTGCAACCGCGGGCACCGGCGGCCTCGAACTGGCCAAACTCTCCGTTGTATTCACTGCTCCGGTTGTGCTCTTTGGCCCGCTCGCCGGCGCGCTCGTGGATCGCTGGAATCGGCGCATGACAATGATTGTCTGCGACGCGCTGCGCGCACTGCTCGTGGCCAGCATTCCCGCGATCTACCACATGAGCGGACGACTCTGGCCCGTCTACGCCATTTCGTTTGTAGTCTTTCTGCTGGGGATTTTCTTTAACGCCGCCAAGATGTCGCTGATTCCGGATCTTGTGCCGCGCCGCGAACTCCTCCCAGCTAACGCAGCCATGACTTTTGTGGGACGTGTGGCAACAGTGGGCGGAATTGTTGGAGGCGGAGTGATCATGGCCTGGCCCCTCTGGGCAGAAATCGGCTGGACCGACTACTCGGCAGGTTTCTATCTCGACGCCGCGTCGTATGTTATTTCGGTGCTTTGTCTCATTGGAATCGTGCTCTTGATGTGGCGCGGCCATGAGACCGAACACGCAAGGAGCGCGTCAAACTCGACGCATGCGATAGTCAAGCGCTCGATGAGCGGGCTCGTCAAGGATCTGAACGCCACATTGCGCGTGTCGATGAAGACGCCGGGGCTGCGCTTTGTCTTTGGATCTCTAGTGTTGCTCGCACTCTTTGCTGCCACTGTCTACGTAGTAATGACCGTTGCAGTACAGACGTTGATGGGCAAAGGAACCATCGGCGTCGGCTATCTCGGTGGGATACTGGCGGCAGGCATGGTACTGGGTTCCTTTCTGGTGGGGGCGCTGGGTCACCGGCTCAGGCGTGAGCAACTCATCAATTGGGGTACCGGTGTAATCGGTTTCCTGATGGTTCTTGCGGGGTGGTTCTTTTCATTTGAGATGTTCGTACCGGTGGCATTTGTGGGTGGCGCGTTGCTGGCGCCAGTCATGGTGGCCCAGGACACGATGGTGCACGAGTTTGCGCCAGACGATGCCCGAGGGCTGCTCTTTTCGACCAAGGATCTCGTAGTTGCAGCTGTTTTTGCATGCGCTGCCTTTGTGGTTGGCGGAAGTGTCTACCTTTTGGATCTGGTCGGTGTACAAGAGCCGTACCGCCTCGCGCTGGTGATCGTGGGAGGCTTAATCACGGTGGCTGCTGTAGTTGGACAGGTTGCTGTACAACGTCGCGGGCTTCAGTCGGGGGACGACGCGGATGCGGAGAAGCCTTCCTCAATTCACCAGGCTTGAGCTGACGGCATGCGGATCGTTCAGATTTCGCCATATAGCTGGGATGCTCCGGGCGGGGTTCAGGTCCACGTCGGGCAGCTTTCGCACCACCTGCGCGAGCGCGGGCACGACGTAGTCGTACTCGCCCCCGGAGACCGACCAGGCTTTCGCGAGGATGCTCGCGTAGTCGGGCGACCGTACGCGGTCCACGTAAACGGATCCGTAGCTCGTCTCTGTTTTTCCAGGCGTTCCTCTCGTGTTGTGCGCAAGGCGCTCGAGACGTTTCGCCCCGACATAATCCACGTGCACGACCCGCTGACGCCGAGTACTGCGATGCTGGGCGTGCTGCACGCGAATGCACCGGTGGTTGCCACGTTCCACTCGTACTTTGCGCGCGATCACTTTGAAGGAAAAATCTACACAGCGATTGCGCCTCTCCTGCGGCCGGTCTGGAAGCGCGTCAAGCGCAGGCTGGCGGTAAGTGAAGCAGCGCGGTACTCGGTCTGCTCACGAATGGGCGACGCTCCGGTCGAAATCGTGCCTAACGGCGCAGACATTCAGATCTTTGCGAATGCCGCACCAGCGCAGGATCTATCCCCAGGCAGACGCCTACTCTTTGTAGGCAGGCTCGAGCCGCGCAAGGGATTCCCGGTGGCCGTCAAGGCATTTGCCGAACTCGCGCCTCAATATCCCGATCTGCAACTCGTAGTTGTTGGCGACGGCGAGGAACGCAACGCCATAGACGCGCTGCCACCTCAGGTCAGGCAACGCGTGAGGATGCTGGGCAAGGTCTCATACGAAGCGCTGCCCACGTATCACCGTGCTTCAGATGTTTTTGTAAGTCCTGCTACTGGCAGCGAAAGCTTTGGAATTGTTCTGGTAGAAGCAATGGCGGCGGGGCTTCCGCTCGTCGCAAGTGACATTGCAGGCTACCGCGAAGTGGCTCGGCACGAGTCCGAAGGGCTTCTCGTGCAACCTTCTGATCCTGCGGCACTCGCTGCCGGAGTCCGGCGACTGCTCGACAACCCCGCGTTTGCAGCCAGGTTGAGCGCCAATGGTTCGCGTCGCTCGCACGCTTTTGCCTGGGACCGGATCATCGACCGGCTCGAAGTCGTCTACGACGGCCTGCTCGATCCAGCACGCCGCGCCGAACTCACCGAAGTCGTGCGTCCACTCACCCGTGTTACAGAAGATGGAGCCGCAGTGGGCGCCGTTCGTGACGGCGACGCCAGGCCAGCAATCGCGTCTAACTGACGGCTTTTGTGGCAAGAAGAGCCATTTGCTGTGCAATGGCTTCCCATGTGTAGTCGCGGTGAACCCAGGTGGCTCCCGCGGCTCCCATAGACTCGGCGAGCCCTCGGTCGTTTAAGAGCTTTACACACGCTTCCGCCACTTTGGTAACTGACTCAGGGTCTACGACCAGTCCTGTAACGCCATCCTTAACAGCTTCGGGCGCTCCACCGGTGTTGCCGGCGATTACAGCGCGCCCCACTGCTGCGCCCTGCAGAAACACTGCACCCAGCGCCTCGATATCCAGCCCAAACCCTCGAGAGCGACAAGGCATGGCGAATACGTTCCCTGCCCTGAAGTAGAGCGGCAGTTCTTTGTAGCTGACCTTGCCAGCAAAGATCACTCTGTTCTGGACGTGCGTCCGCGCCGCCAGCGCCTTGAGCTCACCGTCGTACGGGCCGCTGCCAACTATCAGTAACCGCGCATTGGGCACAGCCGACGTTATGAGAGGCATCGCCCGTATCAGAGTGTCCTGCCCTTTTCGAGCGACGAGCCGAGAGACGCAACAGATTACGGGGTCGTCTCCTAGCACGTGGCGCTCGCGGACTAAAGCATCGGAGACTCCCGGATGAAATCCCTCGGCGTCAATTCCCGAGGGGAGAACGGCCATTCGGCCCTTCCAGCCCAGTGCGCCTTCGAGCTTGCCACGCGACCAGGCGCTGGGTGCAGTCAGCATCGAGGAGTTGCGACCGATGCCACGCATCAGCCCCGGCACGAGCGCGGCGGTCAACTCGAGCCCGTGTGTGAATCCTCCATATGGTACTCCAAGCTTTTGCCGAATCCCTGGACCCATATGACCCAGCGGCCAGAGAGCGCCGAATAGAACAAGGTCTGGTTTGCGCTCCCTGATGAGAGAATGCATCTGGCGCCGTACGGCTGGCGTAGGAAGGAGCATCTCGGTGGAGAACCGGACTACCTCGTGAGGATAACTCCGGTCGAACTCCTCAGCGCCGCTGTAGGTTGACGATGCAATTGTTGCTGACCAATCCGCCGGGAGCCGGCGCATCAACTGATCCACAAAGTAGTTGATGCCGCCGACCCTTGGCGGAAAGTCGTTGGTTATTACGAAGAGCTTCAACGATTGCTGTCAGTTACTCTGGTCAGTCCACCTGAACGGGTACAGGGAACGGTCCGAGATCAGCGTGGCCCTCTTCGACGTGGAACAGTGAGACCTGGATCGTACCGGTGGTCCCTGCCGTAGCACCACGAATCGAACCCATGAACGCGGACGTGGGCGTGAATGTAATGCCCGCGGAGGCCGCGAGATCCAGCCTGTGCGCTACAGATGTAACCAGCGGATCCGGTGTACCGTCGGCGCGGAGGAAGTCGGCCGTCAGCACCTGGTCGGTGGTGGTGATCCTCAGGGGACCACCCGTGACCGCCCCGTTTTCAGCTATCGATACCACATTCGCGCCGACCGTTAGGCGGATCGTGGCAACCTCGGGCTCCGGATCACCCGGGTCGGTGGATTCACGGCAGGCGGTAAAGGCTACTGCGAGCAACAATGCGGCTGCGCCTCCGGCGCGCCGTGCAACGGTTCTATAGTTGGACATTTTACCTGATGGCTGTGAGTGAGCCCGCCAGCGCAATCAATGCGCGACTCGGGAGGGCCCGATGCGCATTGCTGTCGTTGCCAGCGGGAGTTGTTGAACAACGGCGCGGATCGGTTGATCCGTCGCCGCGTACTCCATCAGATGTTTTGGGGTGGTCCCCTCGTGGAAACGGTCCCGCGCCAGGTGACCCGAGCAACGTCGAGCTCCACTGCCAAAGGTGGGAGCTGCGTGCCCTTTTCAATTACAACAACGCGCGTGGCTTGTGCAGGTGACTCGGGCGTCGTGAGTACTCGGCACAGCTGACAATTGAAGGGATCGTGCGTTGGCACGCACCCGCTATTGCCAGGCTCCTCGACGTGGGAGTAGGACGCCAGACCTGCCGCTTCCTGACGCGCATCGAGAACCGGGACTAGCCCAACAACAAAAAGCTGCAACACGAAAGCGAGCGCGCTGCCCGTCTTCCGCAACAACTTTTTGCCGCTGATCTGTCTGGACTGTTCAGCCATGCTTAATGAGCTGCCAGGAGGGTGACGAGGATGCCAGCCACAACCAGTAGAACGAACAAGGGGGCGTCATGGTTGGATCGCGTTTCTGCCCACGACTCCCACACGATCGACCCGGCCAGAAAGATGAAGTTCCCCGCAGCAAAAGGCACGAGGGCGTAGCCTATGGCCGTAACCGAGGGCCCCAGCGTCACCACCAGCATTGCCCCCATGATGGCGAGGACTCCGGTAAGCGCCGCAATCGCAAGCGCCCGCCTGACCGTTAGCCCCGACGAGACACAAAGGGCAAAGGTCCCCAGTTCGCGCGGCACCTCGTGCAGCGCAACGGCCGCGGCCGTTATAACCCCAAGTGTGGGCTGAGCCAGAAACGACGTCGCAATGAGAATCCCGTCGATAAAGTTGTGCAGCGCGTCGCTCGCAATCGTAAGCGTTAGGCGACGGGCCTGAATCGTACCTCCGGCAAACGACCCCATGCCTGCCGCCACAACTGCTCCGCCAGAGCGCACCGAAGCTCTGGACGCCAGAAAGTCCACCAGCGCAAAGGCAGCTACTCCAGACGCCGCCAGCAAGATCACCGAGAGGTTGTCATTCGTGCGCGACAACGCCAGCGGCAGGAGGTGAAACACTGCCGCGCCGAGCATGGCTCCGACCGCAAATGGGACTAAACGCGGAATGAATTGAACAAACCGGCGCGCTCCCGCAGCAAAGAGAAGAACCGCGAGCACCGTGATTCCACTCGCTACCGCTACGGCCAGAACCCCCTGCTCCCCTGGACTCACTTTGCCGGCTGAGTGCAGTCGGCGCAGCGGCCAAACAGCACGACCTCGTGTGCTTCAACGTGAAAACCGCGCGGCGCGAGTTGATCGAGATCGCCTGGACAGGCATCGATCTCAAAGACCTCATCGCAGGCTCGGCAACGGAAATGATGATGGTGCCCAAGGTGTGCGAGCTCGTAGCGGGGCGCCTCACCCGGGAGGTGGACCGCGGTGATCTCCCCCCCTTCAACCAGATTGCGAACGGTCCTGTAAACCGTTGCAGCACCTAGAGTTGGGACCGTTTCACGGGCCCGTTCCAGGATACCGCCAGTAGTCAGCGGCCGTTCAGCAGCCTCAAGTGCCGCTTTGATGGCGGCACGCTGTCGCGTGGATCTTTGCACCCATTATTGATAATGGGTTCTCATTAGGGAGGCGAGGGGGCGATAGAACGTTGGGAGGCGGGAACGTTGGGACGATACACGTTGGGAAGCGGTGACGTTGGGAAGCTGGGACGAACGCCGAGCCCTACTACACGCGATTGCGTGCGTCCCAACATCCCAACTTCCCAACGTTTTGGGTCCGCTTCCAACCCGTTACTTGATCCCTATCTGCCCCTTCACCGACCCGATCAGCTTTGCCGAGTCAAAGCCGATCCCCTTCCTGAAGACCGTCACGATGTTCCTGATCTCCGCTGGAGTACCCACAGGATTCCCGCGGATGACAACCAGGTCCGCCTGCTTGCCAGCGGCAATGCTGCCGATGCGCTTGTCGGCGCCGAGTATGCGGGCGCTGTTGAGCGTCATCACCTGAATCGCTTCTTCGGGGGTGAAGCCGGCTTCGACCAGGAGCTCATAGTTGCGCTGGTCGCCGTATCCCGCGATCACGTGCAGGCAGCAGGGGTCCGACCCTGCGCCTAACAAGCCACCGGCCTTAAAGAAGGCGTACTCAAAGGCCATTGTCTTCTTGAGCACCTGCCTCGCTACCGCGTCATTGGCGTTCTTTCCATTGTCGTACCAACGCTCGATCACTGCCGCTGCCTCGGGCATGAGTGCGTCGAGCACGCGCTGATCCTTGGCAACCCGCGTCGGAGTTCCAGTCTCGTAAACAGCCAGAGTCGACGTAAGCGAGACGTTGTTCTTGATCATCTCCTGGATCGTGCGCTTTACGTCAGCGTTTGCCGTGTCAGCCGTGGCAAAGATCGCCGAGTCACCAGCGGTGGGACAAACGTCGGGTTGCTTGTCGCGATAAAACTCGGTGTTGGCAAAAAGACCGTGCTCCAGGTTGTCGATCTTGAGATTGACGGCCTCGCGATACCCAACGGAGCAGAGGTGCGCCGTCACTTTAACGCCGTGCTTATGTGCTTCGTCGATAGCAGCACCCAGAGCAGCGCGCGAGATCTGCGTGTAGGCCTTGAACCAGGTCACCCCTTCTTCGGACCAGTAGCGCACCATACGTCTTGCGTCGTCGGGTCCTTCGAGGGCGTGCATGGCGCCGGGTCCGGGGCCACCACCCTGCAGATACGGCCCGGTAACGAACAGTTCGGGACCCACCAAAAGTCCGCGCTCGATTGCGCCGCGAAGATTCAGCTCCTGATACGAATCGGTGCTACCGGCCGTACGTATCGTCGTTACACCAGCGCCCAGAAAGAGCCGAGGATAGCTCGACAGCATCATCTTCATGGATCCGCCCGCTGCCGAGCTGTAGTACATGTGGTCGTGGAGCCCAACGATGCCGGGGATTACGGTATGGCCGGCGAGATCTATGACCTGCGCTCCCTGCGGCACGCTCACCTGTCCCGCCGCACCTACAGCGCGAATGGTCTCGCCCTCGATGACTATTGTCTGTCCCTCGCGCGCACTGGTCCCCGTGCCGTCTACGAGTCTGACATTGGTGAGAGCCACGACCGGAGCTGTTACCGATGCGTAGGTCCGGACCTGCTGCGAGAGTTGGCGCTCCTGCGCAAACGCGGTTGTTGCTGTGAGAAGCGAAGCGATGAGTAGGCGCATAAGTGGCTCAGGGTTGAACGGAAAACATGCCCATCATCCCAGTCCCCAGATGCTCGGCGACATGACAATGCATCATCCAGTGTCCCGGGTTTGTGAGCTCAAGAAGAATGTCCATGGATTCGCCCGCCGGAAGTACCGCCGTGTCTTTCCAGGCGAGATTTGTGTTCCGCTCGCCGTTGCGGGACACCACCAGAAAGCGCTGCCCATGGATATGAATGGGGTGTGCCATAGCGTGAGTGACCGTGGGATCGTTCTCCAGCCTCACCTTTACCACGTCGCCCACGCGGAACTGCCAGTGGATGTCCATGTTCTCCTGACCCTTTTCATCCCGCAGGATCCAGGTGACCTCACGTCCCGTGAGATGCCAGTTCATTGACGGCATGGCGTCATTCCAATCAATAGGAATCGCCATCCCTGTCAGCATCGCAACCATACTCGGCGTCACTCCCTGGAGTTTCATTCCCAGTGTGAGGGTGTGCGCCAGCGGCGCATCGAACATGGCTTTGTAGCGCTCTACATCAGAGACCACTTCGCTATTCACCCTGAGCGAGTCGAAGCTCGCTGCATGGTCGGGAGAGGCGCGATCGGCGCTCACGACTATCGTCCCCATGGTGTCAGACACTGGCTGCGAGGTGCCGCGCATATGGTCGAGCCAGCGCACCGAGTTGACCAACGCATACGTCCCCGGTTTGTCGAACCTCGCCTCCACTATGTACCGCTCGGCGGGGGCAATAACGATCGACTCGACCCATTCTTCGCGCTCGTAGTCGCTCAGGTCTGAGCCTACAAGTTTGATGCGTGCCCCGGGAATCCTCAGGTTAAAGATCCGCGCGTTGGCGACGTTAGTCAGATAGAAGCGCACAACGTCGCCGCTATTTGCAGACGTCGTCCAGTTTGGCTCTCCGTTGACGAGGAGTACATTGCCAAAGCGTCCCATGAGGGCGTGCGACACCGTGTCGGCTCCAAACGGCATTGGCCCGCTTTCTGTCAGCGAGAAATCGTCGAGTGCGAGTACTTCTTCTCTATTGATTGGCACCCGAGCCCGCGCACGTCTGGCTACAAGAATATTGCCGTAGAGTCCCATGTCCTGCTGGATGTCTTCGCGTACATGTGGATGGTACCAGTAGATCCCAGCGTCTGGAAAACGCAGCTCATATGTGAACGATTCGCCAGGAGCCACGGGGTCCTGCGTTATCTCCGGCACACCGTCAAAGCGGTTGTCGAGTCGCAGCCCATGCCAGTGCACCGTTGTTGGCAGGTCAATGGAGTTTTTAAAGTGAACAGTGACTCTGGCGTCCTGCCGCGTACGGATCAGTGGACCAGGATACTGTCCATTGTATCCGTACATGAGAAAAGTGCGATTCCCGATAGTGCGCCTAACGATCGTTGCTTCCAGCACAAGGGTGTCGCCGTCGGCGAGTTCGATCACCTCGCGGGGCCGAGCATTTTTTACGGCCGACGAATCCTTGACTGATGGCAGCCATGGAGCAGTGGTCGGCGCTGAATGACCCATAGCCATTGGAGCAATGCGCGGATCTTCTGGTGGCATCGGCCATGCGGCGTGATGGCCCGCGTGCTCACCTGCCGCAGCGGCAGCGCCCATCATTGGTGCCATGGCGTCGCGGTGCGCCAGCATCAGGCTCCCCGGACTCGTGGCTCGCATAACGAGTCGTCCGCGTCTTGTGACAACGCTGGCAGACTCTTCTGCAGAGATGAGAACCCTGAAGTGTTCATAGGGTAACTCACCCAGAGCATTCATCCCGTTCCTCACTTCCCCGAGTTTCGTCTCCTGTCCCATGGTCAGGTCATAACCCCATGCTACAAACGCTGTGTAGCTGCCTAACGACCCAGGGCTCGGCAAATCTTCGAGGCGGGCAACGAGGTAGTGTCTCAGCTGACCGTCGGGGTGCACCGCAACTCCAAAAGGAGATTGTATCCAGCGCAATTCCAGCATTCCGCTCCGTATCCTCAGGTCGGGAGTCGGAACCAGCTCGGCGCAAAATGGCGTTGCAAATGGCGCAATTTCGCGCGGACAGCGCGAAACATCCCAGTGCTCCGGGCGCTGGGCGGCCGTAACCAGTGGCAAGACCGTTGCAGTAACAACAGCGGCTATGCCTCGCCACAGCTCTCCTGATCTCAATGCTCTTGTGACTAAGCTCAACTGTTTCCTGTGCCGATTCTGTTCAATCCGGTGTCCGTCGTTTCCTGGGCGGAACCATGTCTAACGGACCGCGCCAAGTCGAGCTATTGCCTCTGGACAGCGCTGTCCGCAATGCCAGAATGAAGTGATGTCGATGCGTCGCGGAGCCACCCGTATCGCGCGGATTTCGCCCTCAGCACCTGTACTGCTGCTGGCGATCGCCTTGGGCTGCGGTCAGGACAACGTGGAGCCGCGGCCTCCTATGGTCGTAGAAGACGCCGTAGACTCGTTGCCAGCCATCGAACCATCCATCGTCGAGTCCGAAGTCCGCTACGAACTCGGCCCTGCCATTGCTTCGCTCGAACTGGCCGTACCCAAAACCTTTGGCGACATCGAACAGAGAATCCAGGCCGGAAACAACTCACGAGCACACTTTGCCTTTGAAGCGACGCGCTCACCCTTCCAGATCCAGGTCAAAGGTCAGCGCGTCAACATATCGGGGACAATGGAATACGAGGGTCGAGGGTGGTACCGTCCGTTCATTGGACCGACCATCAGTGCGGCGTGCGGAACTGGTGACGTTCCCAAACCACGCGCTGCAGTAGAACTCACAAGCACCGTTACTCTCACTCCGGAGTGGTCGCTCCATTCGGAGTCACGTGTACGAAAGGTCGAACGCTTCAGCGGAGCGTCGCGCGACTATTGCCGAGTGACTCCGTTTCGCATCGACGTGACGGATAGAGTGATGCGTGCTACCCGCGGTGTGCTCGAAGAACAGCTTCGCAACCTCGATCGTAACATCGCAAGAGTGAACACGAGAGAACGCTTTGAGCAGTGGTGGCGTTCCATGTCCCGACCCGTGCGCCTTGCCGACAGCATCTGGTTTACGATCAATCCTTCTGACGTAAAACTCGGCGGCGTCAGGTACGATAGCGGATCTGTTGTAGCGCGATTGCGCCTTGAGGTGCGGCCGCGGATCGAAACAGGCAACCGTCCCAACGACTTTGATCTCTTTACTCCGCTTCCACGACTTGAACGCGGAGACTCGGTAGGCAGAGGATTGCGGGTAACGCTGGACGGTGAACTTGGCTACGATGTCGCCAACGGCCTTCTCAACAAGGCGATTGCAGGACGCAGCATCGATATCGGTGACCGCTCAATCCAGATCAAGAGCGTAAACCTCG
Source organism: uncultured Gemmatimonadaceae bacterium (assembly GCA_964649855.1). Classification (GTDB taxonomy): domain Bacteria; phylum Gemmatimonadota; class Gemmatimonadetes; order Gemmatimonadales; family Gemmatimonadaceae; genus CAZYTS01. The sequence continues at coordinate 4,003 of CAZYTS010000032.1, read as the reverse complement.
CCGGGATCGGCGGCGGCAGAGTCGCACTTGGCGTGCGCTTTGACGGAAGCGCTAAAGGGATAGTGTATCTCACCGGCACGCCGCAGTACGACTCCCAATCGGATCAGCTCCTCGTTCCCGATCTCGCCTACGATCTGCACACCAACGACCTGCTCGTGCGTGGCGTAGCGTGGCTCAAGGACGACGCCATCCGCGATTTTCTGCGCGAACGGGCGCGCTTCCCCGTGGACGAACAGCTAGACCGCCTGCGGCAGCTCGCCGAAAACGGGATGAACCGTGATCTGACCAAAGGGGTCACCCTGGTCGCCAATCTGGACCGTGCCCGGGCCATAAACGTGAGGGCCACAAGGCGCGCTTTACTCGTCCGGGCGCAGGCCAGCGGGTGGGCCAGGCTCGACATCGACAAGCCTGTGGGCCCCGAACGGCCCAGTGTCGCGTCTGCTAAGTAGTTAAGCCCCAACAAGTTAGGGCAGTATTTCCCTCCATTTTTGGCCCCCCGGACCGACCTAGGGGTTCCCACAGTGTTCAAACCGGGCGCCGAGCACGACTGTGTATGTGGGTGGCGGCGGGACGAAGTGGATGGGGTCGGGAGGTTGGTGCCGATGGGTGGGGGAGGATGATGGTGAGTGAGGGTGAACGTGAGGGTGTAGGGGCCAAGGCGCGCGGAAGGGCAGCTTTTGTGCCGGGTAGCCGGGCTTGTTCTCCCGGGCGCGCCAACACCCGGCCAGGGTGACATAAGAATTGCGGCGCGGACAACTCAATGTCCGCGCCGCTTTCTGTTGATGATGTGGTTACTGCGAGGCGCGCCCCGTTCCAGGAGCGCGCCTTTCCTGCTGTTACGGAACGTTGATCGTTGCACCCTTCGACGCCATCTGCATCTTGTCACCGATAGTTGGCTCCAGGAACATGATACCACTGCCGGTCCAACCATAGCCGGTGTACGTAACGAGCGTTTGCCCTGCGTTCAAACGAGATGCAGCTGGGAATCCTGCAAGTCCGGCCACATCAGGCATTGTCACGTCATAGGCGCTCGCGCTTCCCGCGGCGGCCAGGTAGGCCGCCGTTGCGGTGATGCTGAACAGATTTCCTGCACCCGCCATGTTGACCAGGGTCAACGACACGCCCTGCGGATACTCGGTAGGCAGTGTGCCCTGCACCCGGTATCTCGGGTACGGCGCGCCACTCACCGCGGTTATCGTGGCGTTAGGCATGCTCGGTCCGAACGTGAGCGTCTGCGCGGCAACAGGTCCAACGTACTGGAAGAGCGCCTTGCTCTCGCTCGTTGGGTTGGCAGTCGGTATTGCAAATGCATACAGGCCATGAATGTCCCCCGCGATCATGCGCGACTGATCCAGACCTGACCAGGTGCGTGTCGTTCCGGAACCGCCGATGTCGTAGTAGAGGCTCATTGTGGATCCGTTGGCGGTCAGCAACTGCGACGTCATGACTACGTCGAGTCCGCCGGTGTTGGCGAGAGTCAGGGCCGCCGTTGCAGGAACCGACGAGGCCGGACCGTCAAAGTCGATCGTCGAAGGCAGCGTACCGCCGTCAGGAACGTTGAGGTTCCTGAAGAGAACGAGCTTGTCAGGCGCTCCAAAGATTTGCGGTGAGCGCGTCCCTACGAGATCAACGGTGCGGTTAGGCACACCCTCGAACGTCACAGGGTTGGTCGAGAATCCGCCGAGGAACGTGACGACGGACTCGTCCATGGAAATGACCGCCGACTGACCCGCTCCCACGCCGGCCACGGTTCCGTTGACAGACTTGCTGCCTGATGTGAGGAAGCAGTTGTCGGTTCCGAGCTGCTTGAGTTCGGCTGCGGTTCCGTACAACACGTGGGTCTGGTAGAGATCGATCATCGATGACCGCGCAAACGAACGGCCCCGACCAGCATCACGCGCACGCTCCTGCGCGCGCCGATTCTGATCCATCAGTCTCTTTGCCTCCAGGAGCCGGTTCCCGCTGTGTGAGACGGAGCTCGCATCAGCCACAAGCGAGGACTGCGTCCTGAAGACATACATCACGCCACCACGGTTGGCCGTGATGTTGAAGGCAAACTTCGTTGTCGTTCCCACGGTCGTGCCTGTGACGGCCTGCCAGGGACCCGTGCCGTCTTGTACGGCAAAGAAGATCGGAGTCTCAGAAGCACTGCAGAACTCATACTCCGAGTTGCCGCCTGATCCCGGCACCGAGACGTTCACCGAAAGCTGTGCGGTCGCGTTGGTGACACCCGTTCCTGTACCAGTGACCGTGATCTGTTGCACGCCAGCTGTAGCGTTGCCCGCGACCGCAATGTTGAGCGTCGAGGAGTTGGTGTTGGTGTTGTTGGGATTGAACGTGTACGTGAGTCCGGCTCCCGCGGACGCGGCAAGCGTGACGTTTCCGGTGAAGTTCGTGCGTGCGATGTTCACCGTGACGTTAGCGTTCTGACCCTGCTGGATGCTCACCGTCTGTGGTGCCAGCGTCAGCGCGATCGAACTCGGCGCCGTCACTGTAACGGTGAGAGAGGCCGTGCGATCCGTGAGACCGTTGGCGGTGCCGCGCACCGTGAGCTGGTGGTTCCCAGGGGCAGCGTCAGCTGCGACCGTGATATTGACGACTGCTGCGTTGCCGGTAGCGCTGGCGGGTGCGACTGCTGCCGTTATGCCCTGCGGAGCGCCTTCGACGGTGAGCGCGATGGCTTCGGCAAAGTTGGTGCGCCCAAGTACGACGTCTACCGATCCGCTCGCACCCGTGGCGATGGAAATGGTCGTCGGGTCAAGAGTGAGCGTGTACGACGGCGGCGCTGGAGCCGTGACTGTAAGTGCGAGTGTCGTCGTCTTGGTGCCCGGACCGGTTGCATCACCCTGAATCGTTAGGGTGTGGTTGCCGGGAGCAACGGCGGCGTCGACGGCGACGGTCAAGGTCGAAGCGTTCGTAGTCGACGAAGCGGGGTTGAAGGTCCCAGTGATACCCGCTGGCGGATTGACCAGCGACAGTGCCACTGCACCGGTAAAGTTCGTGCGATTGATGTTGACCGTGGCCGTATTCGACTTGCCCTGCTCGACGCTCAGCTGCGTCGGCGCCATTGTCAGTGCGTAGTTAGGCGTTCCCGTGACCGTGAGCTGGTAGGTGGTGGATGCTGAGCCTATCCCCTGAGCGGTCGCGTTGACGGTGGCGGTATAGGTGCCAGGTGCGACCGAAGCTGCTACTGCAACGTCCACGGTGGCGGACGTGGTCGCGCCCGTGAGTTGGGCAGGGTTGATCGTGGTGGTGACGCCTGCCGGAAGGCCGGTGATGGCGAGGGTTACCGCGCCATCAAAGCCGCCACCTCGGGTGAGAGTCGCGGTTACGCTTCCAGTGCCACCCTGCTGGACGGTGAGTGTTGCCGGATTGATGGAGACCTGGATGTTTCCCGTGGGACCACTTGGCCCGTCGTCACCACCTCCACCACATGCCAGCACTAGTGCCGACGCAAGAACGCCGGCCCAGGCTCGTCCCTTTATTCCTCGACTGATTCGAACCATCCGAGATGCCTCCGATTGTTTTGAGATTCCGTTTTGTGTTTGCGCCACGATACCGTCACGAGTTGCGGGTGAAGTGCGAAGCAAGATCCGGCCCACCGCAAATGACGCAAACGGAAACACTCTCAATTACGCCATAAACGGAGTGGGATTCCCACTTCATTGCGCGACGCACCACCAGGATCGATCAAGGTGAGCGCGCGAAGCGTGACAACCTAGAAACGGGGCATCGCCTGGCCAAGCTTTTTTTACTTCTCGCTGCCACTCACATCGACTTTCACCGTCGGCGTGGCAACGGCGACGGTTCCAAAGAGCGGACAACGGCGCTGGAAGCGCTCCACGAGTGACCTGGCGACGTCGTTGGAGACGTTGGTCATGGCAAAGGTCAGGTGGATTTCGTTGAAGACGGTGAAGTCGCTGCGCACCGGATTGCCGCGATCGACCTTGCCGTAGATGGTGGCTTTGACATTGGGAATCGGGAGCCCGTCTTCTTTCGCGAT
>CAZYTS010000031.1:0-26000 GCA_964649855.1 uncultured Gemmatimonadaceae bacterium | reverse complement strand
CAGGTTGGACGCATCGAAGCCCTCGCTAATTCACTGGGATCCACGAACGTCTATAGCCGTGTAGGTATTGCCACAGACGAAGAAGTGCTTGCCGGCGCAGATCCTGGAACCTCGGCAACAGCGCAATTGATCATCCCAGTACCCGGCTCGACTAACGCTCGGGAGTTTGCCGAGCACTTGCGAGAGGGAGTACCGGACCTGGCAGAAGGGGCGCTGGCAATAGATCTGGCTGGCCAATCGGAGTTCGGATCGCTGATCGGACGTGAGGGCCGCACGGTGCGTGTAGAGATCAGCGCACGTACGCTTGCCGAAGCAGCGCGTTGGTCCGATTCGGTTAAGACAGTACTTACGGGATTGTCGTCTCTGACCGACGTACGCAGCGCGCAGCAGGGAGCGCAGCCAGTTGTAGAAGTGGCGCTGGAACGGCTGCGTATGGCGGAGCGTGGTGTCACGATCGATCAGGTGTCAAACGCGCTGGCTGGCGGCCTTGGGGGTGTTGAGGCGTCGGAACTGCGCGAGACCGACAGGCGGACTCCGATCTCAGTCAGGTACTCAGGGGACGCGAATGAAGATCTGGGTACCGCACTCGCTACCGTTGTGAGCAAGACACCGGTGGGTGAGTTCGTTACGCCTAACGACACGACGGCACCGGTGGAGGTTGTAAGGGTGGGACAACGACCCGTAGTTGCCGTGGAAGGACTTGTACAGGAAGGCGGCACGAGCGGCGCGACGGAGGATGTAACGGAAACCATGGGTCAGATGACGTTTCCACCTGGGGTAAGCTGGGCCGTGACGGGTGCCGACACGGAGCAACGACGCACAACGCGAGAACTTTCGCTGGTTGGACTCTTGTCTGTAGCGCTCGTGTTCCTCGTACTGGCGGGCGAGTTCGGATCGTTCAGGATTCCGCTGGTAGTTATGCTCACCGTTCCGCTCGCAGCGGCTGGTGGAATAATTTTCCTCTGGATGACTGGCCAGACGATCAACGCGGTTTCGCTTATAGGAATCGTGGTGATGATTGGAATGGCAGACAACGAAGCCGTAGTAAAGCTCGACGCTATCCGGCGCTTCCGTGAGGCCGGCCACTCGGTTGACGATGCAATTGTACTGGGCGGACATCAGCGCCTCCGTGCCATCGCCATGACAAACCTCACTACGATCACGGGCGTTCTACCACTCGTATTTGGTTGGGGTAGCGGCGGTGCGCTATACCAACCATTGGCAGCAGGCGTCATCGGCGGGTCGATTTCTGCGCTGCTGGTGACCTTCTTCCTTCTACCGACAGCATACGCCGTTATGGAGAGAAGGAACTCCAAATGATCCGCTGGGCCGTCTCTCGTCCCGCGGTGGTCTGGGCCGCCAGCGTTGCGCTACTACTGGCAGGAGCCATGGCCTTTACGCGGCTGGCGCTCGCGACACGCACAACTGTGGAGCTACCCAGGCTCCAGGTGAGGGCGAGCTGGCCGGGGGCGTCGGCGGAGCTAAACGAGATGTACGTCGCCTCTCCTATCGAAGCAGCAATCCAGGGCGTGCGCGGTGTGCGGCGCACCAGATCGGAATCCAGTAGTGACGGAGTGTCGCTCACCATCGAGCTCGACCCCGTCACCGATGTGCAGCTGGCAAGGCTTTCCATTCTTGAAAGGCTCGAACTGGTGCGCCGAGACTTTCCTCCCGGGGTCACACCGCCAAGGGTTTCTAACTTTGTGCCTGAAGCACTTTCGGAGGAACCTCTGCTTCTCATAACCCTCGGTGGTCCCTACACACCGGGTGCACTACAGAAGCTTGCCGATGAGGTTCTCGGCCCGCGAGTATCAGCGGTGCCTGGCGTTGCAGGATACTCGGTCGAAGGCGGTGCGGAGTTTGGCGTTTCGATTTCGTACGACCCCAAGAAGCTGAGGCAGCTGGGAATCGATGCCACGGTTATCGGCCAATCGATAACCCGTGCGCGCGCTGTCCAGTCGCTTGGCAAAGAAGCACTCGGCGCCACCGAACGGCCCGTTTCGCTACGCGACCAGCCTACATTGGTCGAGCAGCTCGGTGATCTTCCCGTTCCCGGACCCGGAGGAAGGGTGTTCCGGATCTCGGAACTCGCCTCTGTTAGACCACAGGAGGATCAGCGAGGACGCTTTTACAGAATCGACGGTCAGCCCGCAATTTCGATTTCTATAACGCGCCTCCCCGACGCCGACGCTATCAAGACAGCGGCAGCCATCAGAGCCGCGCTGGACGAGATCAGACCGACGCTACCCTTGGGAGTCGGCTTGCGTGTTGCATCCGACGAGTCCCAGGACCTCAAGGAGCAGTTGCAGGATCTCCTGATCCGCGGTGCCATTGCCTTTGTCGCGGTGATACTTGTGCTGCTCTTCTTCTTGCGGGATGTAAAGGCCACGGGCCTTGTGATGCTGAGCGCATTACTGGCAATCGCCGGTACTGCTTTGGGTCTTTATGTGTTTGAGATTCCGGCCAATATGCTGACTCTGGCAGGGTTGGCGATGGGAGTAGGGATCCTGGTGCAGAATGGCTTAATAGTCGCGGAGCGGCTTGGGACCGTGCGCGACACTCCCGAGGGTCGCGCCGCGGCTGCTCGCCGAATTGCCCCGGCAGTTATTGGAGCCACGCTGACAACAGCGGTGGTGCTCTTTCCGTTTCTTTACCTGCAGGGAGACGCGCGGGCGGCATTTGTGCCCTTTGCGGCCGCATTCATAATGGCGTTAGGTTGGTCGATCGTTACTGGCGTGGTAATGATTCCGGCGCTGGCCACGGGCCACAGGATTCACGAAGCCACGTGGCCCAGGGCTCGACGAACCTACGTGCGGATGATCCGGCCTTTGGTGCGCTTTCGCTGGGTGACGCTGATCCTTGCTACTGCGGCCCTGGGAGCGATGACATATGTGTTCATCAAAAAGGTGCCGCGCTTTGCGTTTGGAGGCTTTGGTAGTGGCCAGCGCACGTACATCCAGGCGTTCATTTCATTTCCACGTGGGTCCGATCCCGCCACGCTGGACGCCGCGATGCGTGAACTCGAGAACGTGGCCGTTGGCAAGCCAGGAGTGGAGCGCGTTACGGCGAGAAGCTATGGACAGTTTGGGGCTGGCATGCAGGTGCTGTACAGTCGCGAGGACGAACTGACGTCTTTGCCGCTGCAGCTGGAGGAGGAGCTGACACAGCGCGCGGTTTATATAGGTGGCGCATCGGTTTCCGTGCGTGGACAGGGGCCCGGCTTTGCGTCGGGCATGGGGGGCGGGAGCATCGCCACGTTCAGAATCAGGGTGCTGGGTTTTTCATTTGCCGGCGTGGAGCGGCTGGCGATGGACCTGAAGGAGCGTCTGGAGCGGATTCCTCGTGTGCGCGACGTGGACATCAACACATCGTCGTTTTTTGGCAGGGATAAGGCGAGCGAGGTTGTGATCGAACCTGATCGAGAGGCTCTGGCGCGATTTGGGATTACCTCGCAGGCCTTTGGCATAGCCGCCGCGCGGGAGATGCGGAGTCAGTCAGGCTCGATTCGCCTTGAGATAGGCGACGAAGAGCTGCCGGTGAATGTGCAGGTAGAAGGTGCCAACGAACGCTCTCTCGATGAACTCAAGGACGCACTCGTTCCTTCTCCATCGGGGACGCCAGTACGGCTCAGTGCGTTGTCGACGGTGAGTGAACGTCAGGGGCTAAGCACCATAAGCAGGGAAGATCAGCAATATGTAAGGTTTGTGGCGTATGAGTTCCGCGGACCAAATCGTCTGGCGCAGCGCACGCACGACGCTTTCATGAAGTCCATCTCGGTGCCTGCGGGTTACTCGGTTGCGGACGCCGGATTTGGATTCTTCCAGCCTGACGAGAGCGAGAAGGGACTCTGGCTGGTGTTTGCTATTGGAATAATCCTGGTGATTCTGGCGGTGGCGATGGTATTTGATTCGTCTTGGGGATCGGGCATAGTGTTTCTTTCACTGCCGCTCGCGTTAGGCGGAGTGATGTTTGCGTTCTGGATTGCAGGGGCGGCGTTTACGCGTGAGGCCGCGGTGGGGGTGATACTTGTCATCGGGCATTCCGCTAACCAGGCGATTCTGGTAGTCGATGCCGCACTTGAGCGTCGTCGCCGCAGAATGGCGGCGGGCAAGCCGCTGGGACTGGACCGCGGTCAGGTGGTTCGATCCGCGCTCGACCGTTCGGGGATGGTAGTACTGGTGACGCTGACGTCGCTGGCGTCGTTGTTGCCGCTGGCCATTGGGACAGAGACGACGTCGCTGTTTGGTGCGATTGCTTTGGCGACTGCCGGTGGCACGATCGCCGGCACGCTAGGGGCGATGTTCATAGTGCCAGCGATGTTAAGGGGAAAGCGGCGCAAGGCCGCGGTTGAACCTGTGGTGGCCGCCGCTACGCCGGCTTGACATCAACCCACCGCGTCCCGGGGCCAGGCGTGGTTTACCGCGGAAACCCAACCAATCGCGTCCCCTGCGAAGGCAGGGGGCCAGTGTCGTTTGCCGCGGAAACTGCAAAGAGCAATTTGCTGCAGAAGTACTCAAGCAACACGCCAATCGCTTCCCCTGCGAAGGCAGGGGGCCAGTGTCGTTTGCCCGAGGAAACTGCAAGGGACCCGGCACTCCATCTTCCCAAGACATGAAATACTTAGCGCTGGTTTTTGGCAATTGCCTCTTTGTCAGTTGCATAGGAACAGGAAGATCACTTCCGGTTGTCGGCGTGGAGATAACCACTGGCGATAGCGTGACGACCTACCGCCAGCATGCCGGCGCCGTCTCCTTTGAGGTGCGAGTCACAATTAACAATTCAGGGCACAAACCCATTTTGTTGCGTCTCTGTCCGGTTGCCGCGGAGAAGCTGGTAGGCGGTGCCTGGCGCCAGGTTTGGGTAGACTCGTGCCTCGCCGATTCACCACACACCATTCCTGCGGGGAGACGAATCGAGCAGAACGTGACCTTGGGTGGCTTTATCGACGGATCTTCAGGTCCTGCCTTTACAGTTATCGACTCGATCGCAGGGACTTACCGCGTCGGCCTCGGCCTCTTCTCCATCTCCGAGGACGGCAAGAGCCTGTTGCCCCTACCTCCCGCAAGCACCGTTTCAAACTCCTTTCGCATTCGCAGTCCCTGAGTCGGCGTGTCATGGCCTTGCGCCCCTTTCCCCCCGCGGCGACAATCCGCCGAGCGACCCGATTCCCCCTGCTTTCCGCTCCGCCAAGGCATCCCAAAAATGACGTCAGTCCGCGATCTCGCCGTTCCTCGCACACCTGCCCTGCTCGGCGCCCTGTTACTCAGCGCCCTCCTCTTCCCAGCCTCGGCCAGTTCCCAGGCCTCGCAGCTCACCACCCTCCTCGACCAGCGCGCCAAAGAAATCGAAGCCAAAGTCGTGGCGTGGAGACGAGACTTCCACCAGCACCCGGAACTCTCAAATCGCGAAACGCGCACCTCCGGTATCATCGCCGAACATCTCAAGAAGCTCGGCATCGAAGTCCAAATGGGGATTGCGCACACCGGAGTAGTCGGAATCCTTCGCGGCGGACGTCCGGGACCCGTCGTCGCTCTGCGCGCTGACATGGACGCACTCCCTGTCACCGAAGAAGTAGACCTCCCCTTTAAATCCGTCGCTCGCTCTACCTACAACGGACAGGAAGTCGGCGTCATGCACGCCTGTGGCCACGACAACCACATGGCCATTCTCATGGGTATCGCGGAGATCTTTGCAGGCATGAAGGCCCAGATACCCGGCACCGTCAAGTTCATCTTCCAGCCCGCCGAGGAGGGCGTGCCTGCCGGCGAAACCGGCGGCGCCAAGATGATGGTCGACCAGGGAGTACTCGAAAACCCAAAGGTCGATGCCATCTTTGGGCTCCACGTCTTTCCATTTGACGCAGGAAAAGTTCAGTGGCGCGCTGGTGGCGTCATGGCCTCCAGCGACAACTGGCACGTGGTATTCCACGGACGACAAACACATGGTGCCGTCCCTTGGGCAGGCATTGACCCCATCACCATCGCTGCACAGTTCATAACAACTATGCAGTCCATTATCAGCCGACAGACTGACCTCACACTCACGCCCGCAATCCTTACCACCGGATTTGTACGCGGCGGCGTGCGCACAAACATCATCCCCGACTCAGTCGCGATGGGCGGCACTATCCGCACCTTTGACCCGGCTACAAGGGACTCGATCCACGCGCGCCTAACGCGACTCGCCAACAACCTCGCCACAGCCAACGGAGCAACCGCCGAAGTCCGGATCGACCGCGGCAACCCCGTCACCTACAACGACCCCGCCCTCGTCCAGCGCATGGTCCCATCGCTGCGTCGCTCACTCGGCAACGACGCCGTGAGCGAGGGCCGCATGACCACCACAGCCGAAGACTTCTCGCGCTACCAGGAAAAGATTCCAGGAATGTTTTTCTTTCTTGGTATTACGCCGAAAGGACAAGACCCTTTGCAGGCCGCACCCAACCACTCACCGAGATTCTTTGCAGACGAGAGTGCATTGGTCCCCGGAATGAAAGCACTGGGCGGGCTCGCGCTGGACTTCCTCGCGGGAGGAGGCGGGACGACGTAGGGTACTCCGCCTGCAAAACGACGCTGGACCCCGGGCGTCGAGGTTAACCGCGGCTCCTGCGAAGGCAGGAGCCCAGAGTCTTTAGCTCTCTAACGACAGACAGCTTCGCCGCGCGCAGCCGCCTCCATGGCAGCCACGATCTCTTCCATCGTGTGCACACCCTTGTCGTCATCGTACCACTTCATCTTGCCCGCAAAAAGCCCGCTGTCTCCCGAGCGCGACTTTTCGCCAGACATCCAGCTGCGAAGCTCGGCTGGACGCTCTATGAAGCACCCTCGCTCCGCGTAGTTAGCGTCCAGAAGGAGAATCGTTGGCGTAGCCGCGCGACCATCGGGAGTCCGGTGAGACTCCATGATCGCCTTGCCGACTTCGTTGTCCACGACCCTCAGTTCCACTCCTTCGAGCTCTTCGACCAGTCTGGCCACGTAAGGAACCGTATTCACCGAGTCCGAGCATCCATCTACCGCAACTATCAGGAGCTTCCAGGAACCTCCGGCAGCGCGGGCCCGCGCGAGTAGCGCATCCGGCACTACTGCCTTTTCATAGTTGGAGCGCCACTGCTCCGCACGCTGCTTCGCGTTTTCCAGGAACGAAGCAAAGGCAATGCCGCTGTTATAAGTGCGCTCCAGCGCCGAGTCGGCCACGGCACGCTCTACCACCGGTACTTCAGGAGCGACACACGCCGCTGTACCTGCCAAGGTCAAAACAAGTAGCTCGATCATGTGGCCTGCGATTCCTCCTCACGGGAACGCCGATACAATATGTACAAAAGGAGGATCGCGCCACACGTGACGCCTACGTCGGCCACGTTGAAGGTGTAAAAGCGATAGTCGCCAACACCCATATCGATAAAGTCGACCACCCCGCGCGGAGAGCGTAGCCGATCGGCCAGGTTCCCCAGTGCGCCGCCGGTTATGAGCCCAAGCGCCGCGCCAAGCCCTCGGTCGTGGCTCTCAGCCTTCAGGTACATCTGCCAGAGAACAAGAACCACCAGGATCGCCAATATGGAGAAGATCACCCGCGAGTGCTCGCCTAACGAGAACGAGAATGCTGCCCCAGGATTGTAGATCAGCGTAAAACGAAGGGCATCTCCTATCACTTCGCGAGGTACGTGCTCCACGCCAAGTTCCTCCACCGCCAATTGCTTGGTACCGCAATCAGTGAAGAGCAGGAGAAATGCTAACGGCCAGAAGAATCGAGCTTTAGGTACCAGCAAGGTTTGACGACGACAGGTGTTATCGAGACAATTCCGGCGCGGATAGAGAAATGGTGAACCGGGCTAGAATGCGCCTCAGTCCACCATTCTGTATAGACCCCAGCGCCGCAATCAGGGTTTCTTTTCTGCCAGCGCCTTGATCTCGGGAGGAAGCTCAAATTCCTTGGGATCAACACTGTCCCACTCCCAGGCTTCGAGCGTGATAATGATCTGACTCCCACCCTGATCTATAGTCGTCGTAGTGGCCCTCTTTACCCCACCAAAGTCCTTGTAACCGCCAAAGGTCGTCGTCACTTCGATCTCGCCCATCTGAGTAGTCGCCGTCGTATGGGACCAGACAAGCAGCCCATCTGCCGCGGAGAAGCAATCGTGAGAGACTCGGCCGCTCTTCCATGTGTGCTTGACCTTAAAGCACTCTGTGTTGTTGAGGCTCGTCTTCTCTACCGTCTCCGACGAAACAATCGACGGCGTGAGACGCGAATAGTTGTCGGGGTTGGCCTCTTCTAGCTGCGCTTCGAACTGGGCTCCGCTCAAGATCGTTGGGCCCTGCATCGGGTTGGTGGTCCACGCAACTTTGCCGTCAAAGCCCTGACGCATCTCACCCATGCCGGGGATCTCGATCTTTGAAACCGACATCACGGGCGCAAAGTATGATGCTGTCTCCATTTTGGCGCTCATACCCATAGCCGGCATGTCAAATGCCGCCTTGGTGCGGGCCGATTTATGAGACTTCCAGCCACCAGCGTTGGACGCAGCCGCCCACTTCTGTATAAGGTCTTTGGCCGCGGGAAGCGACTGAGCCTGCACCGTACCAGCTGTAACCGCCATCAGCGTAAACGCGGCAGTCGCCCTGGGCAGCGAGAAAAGCACTTTCATCGGGTTCTCCATTATTTGGAAGATTGCGGCCAAGCCGCGCTTAAGCCTAATCGATCTGGTTCCGACCGGATATGACCGGGAAAGAACTCTCAACTACGGTCGAGGGACTAGAGTTGTTCCGGAGGCAGTGCGCCGACTGGCTGCGGAGCTAGCCACCCAGCTGAGTGCGGCCGCCAGGGGAGCGTCAACACGAGCCAGTAGATCCGAAGGCCTCACGGGGATGACTGAGTCGGGGACCACGCCGTGGGCCTCAACACGTGCACCACTCGGCGAATGGAAGTCAGCAATTACGTGAACGAGGAGGTCAGCATTGGGAAGCTTGGTCATCGTCGCCGGCAGGGCCTGCCCCGCAGTAGTGTCCCCAAAAAGGCGGGCTCGGCCGAGGTCGTGCATAGCCTTGGCAAAAATCTCGGTGGTGCTGGCAGAGACTTGATCGAGCAGGATGGCCAGTGCACCGCTGTATGGTGTAACGGACTCGCCCTTCCTGTTGGAGAAGCGCGGGTTCGCGATGTACCGGAGCGTGCCGACCCGCGTGGTCATGGTGCCTAACGTGTCTGGTTTGTCGAGAAAAAATCCAGAGACCCCCATGACCATGGCAGCCACACCGCCGCTGTTGCCCCTCAGATCCAGCACGACTCCCCGGCAGGCACGGAGCTCTTCCATGGCGCGTTCGAGACGTGGTAGGAGCGGCGGCATCCAGTCAGAAAACCTTACTACGCCCGTGCAGCCTTCGCTATCGGTAAAGCGCTGGGAATCGAAGGTGAAGTATTGAGGTGGAAGCGGGCCGTAGCGAACGATCTCGCCATCCCAGGCACCGAGCTTCAGGTGCAGCTCGCGCGTTTTGCCTGATTCATCCCTTGCTACCACTGTGACATCTTCGCCTAATGCTCCAAAGCCTGCAGCCTCGGCGCGCATGCTGGCCTGTACTTCTGCCGCACGCCGCACGCGAGCATCGTCTGACATCAGCGCAGACTTGACAAGAGCATTGGCATCGACGTCTCCCAGCCTGACCAATTGCCATCCTGCCTTGAGACCCGCCTCCTCTGCTGCAGATCCGCGTTCGATACGAGTTATAAGCAGCTGGTCTTTAGAAACACGCAGTTCTATTCCCGCGTAGCCGGGCTGCGCGACTGAGTTTGTGTCCTCATCATCTCGAAGGCTCGACGCCACTTCGCCGGGAACCAGCACAAAATGGGATTCGCCGAGCCGAGTGAAGATGGAACGGACGACACCTCTCAGCTCCTTCATGGAGTTTGCTGATTTTGCCTGCGGCCGCAGGGAGTCGCGCAGAGCCTTCCAGTCGAGACCGCGAAACGTGGTGTCGTAGTAGGTGGCGCTGATACGCGACCACGCCGAGTCGAAGGAAGCCAGACCCAATTCGCGGTCGTACGCAGGCTCCGGCACAGCCGGCGTGCTGCGCGGGCTGGTTGATGAGCACGCGAGCGCGGCGAGAATGAGGAATGCGAGTCCGGCTCTCGATTGGGTATTCATCCGGAGGTTGACGACCGGCGGCCTCATCCGGTAATCGCCACGCTCCTGTGGTGAGACATTCAGTGCCGCGGGAGTGACGCCCATAACATCGGAAGACCGGGAGCCAATCTGAGCCCTGGTGTCACGCGGGCGTCACGCAGGTGCGAACACGGGGAGCTGATAGGGCGCGGGGGTCAGTGACTGGTGCCCGCCACAGGGGCGTGAGGGGCCGAAGGTGAGCCGCGCGCTGTTCCGGGCCGTCAGCCTTCTTTCAGAATCGCCTGAACTTCCGTCGCTAGCGAAGGTAGGTCGTCTTGAACCATCGCCCAGGCTAGCTCAAGGTCCACACGAAAATACTCATGGATGAGGAGATCTCGTGCCCCTGCGATTTGCCGCCATGGAACCGCAGCATGGCGGATGCGAAAGTCGTCAGGCAGTCCCTTTACGGCTTCGCCGATTATCACGAGCCGCCTTACGACCGCATCCTGCTTTTCTGTATTCCTAACAAAGTCTTCGAAGCGAGAACCTTCAACGTACTGTTGAATCAGTGAAATCGCTTCGAGGATCTCCTCGAGGAGAAGCGAGATCGCGCGAGTCACAAAAGAGGAACGAGTTCCCGGAGAATGCGCTCTCGAAGTCTTGGATGCAGTGAACCCTTGGTTGCGACGTCAACATCGCGCGCCAAGACATCTCTCAGAGCGATGCGCAACGCAGCTAAGTCAAGCAAGCTCCGTCCGCGTTCAAACTCCACCAGGAAATCGATGTCACTCGCTGCCGTTTCTTCGCCGCGCGCAACAGATCCGAACACGGAGGCTTTGACGACCCCGTGCTGGCGCATCGGAATCTCAACTCTACCACGAAGCGACTCAAGAAAGGGGCTCATTCCTGGAATTATACCCATGAACCCCCTTGGTGGAAACCAACACCCATAGGTGAGCTAGCGGAGCGCTGCTCTACGCTCCCACTTCTTGCGAGCCTCCTGGATCGCCCGAGAGAAATCCGCCCCAAAGCGGTCAGGGGCGAAATTGCGCGCCACATAGGCACGGGCCTGCTGCCCCATCTTGTGCGCCAATTCCTCGTCTTCGAGCAGCTGCTTCGCAAACCCGTTCATCTCCGAGGGAGTCGACGCTACAAAGCCGGTTACTCCGTGCAGTACGAGGCTCGTTGGGTGGGCATTAGTCAGCACCGGAAGTCCAGCCGCCATCCCTTCGAGCACTCCCATGTTGTAGCCATCTTCCAGCCGCGGATCTGCGGTATGCACGAGAAACCTGTGCGACGCCAGCATCCGTTTGAGGTGATCCCAGTCCTGCGGCGGACTCACGCCCTGCATGTCAGGATTGTCGCCAACGATCCGTAGCGGCAAGCCATCCATCGCGGCCACGTGAAAATCCCACGCAAGCAATGGACGTTTAGCTGAAATATGATTGGAAAGTCTGATTCCGCACGCCAGGTCGCCAATGTGAGCATGATATGCTGACGGATCGGCGCTGTCGTGCACTACCGTGTGCGTAACCCCCCACGACTTGGCCTTGTTTCGCGACGTGGCAATGGCATGCCCTCCAACTGACGCCAGCAAAGTGTTTAACTGTGCCCGCATCTCACGCGCATCGCTGTTGCTACGCTGCTGCCGCATCCAACCGTCGAGAGTGTCGTGAAGGACCAGAAGCTTGGCAGCGTCGATCTCGCGCGTATCGAGAAGGTCTGCAATACTGTGACTGATCACGCAGTCGTAGCGTGCGCCCGAGCGCAACGCGTCGTCGAGCGGGATTATCCGCGTGCCATCGGGAGTCGGGCGCACGCGCGAGTCCCATTCGCGAGCCTGCCGCCCTGACAATCCGCTTACAATGTCGAGCTCAGCGCCAAGTACTCCAAGCTGATGGACCCAGGCTTCGTGCCAGTTGAGAACGAGCAGTTTCACGCTCAAAAGACGCGCGAAATACCGGGCTGGTATCGCCAAAAAAGCGGCCGAGTTTGCCCACCTCGAAGTCAAAGTAGGAAGAATGTGCTTGCGCCATGTCGGCCGTCGTTGTTAGGCTCCGGCCATGAGTCATCACACCCTCGGGATCAGAGCGCAGGCGCTGGCCGTGCTGCTGTTCGCTGCGCCCGCCGTTGGCGTGGCTCAGCAGTCTGGCAAAACAGGCAGTGCTCAGGATTCAACGCTGAAACCAGACTCGACCAAACCGCGTGCTCCGGCAAAGCCAAAGCCGGTCTGGCCCGTCGCTGGACCTGATCCCCTTCCCGGCTCGATTCTGCCGAACAACAGAATCATCGCCTACTATGGAAACCCGATGTCGAAGCGGATGGGGATCCTTGGCGAGATCGCGCCGGACGAGATGCTCAAGCGCCTCGACCGCGAAGTGGCAGCCTGGACGCGAGCTGACAGCACCACACCCGCAATCCCGGCGCTCCACCTCATAGTGACTGTCGCACAGGCGGCGGCGGGCGCCGACGGCATGTACCGCGCGCGCATGTCTGACTCACTCATTTCGCGCGTTTACGGATGGGCCGAGCGCCACGGAGCCCTGATGTTTCTGGACGTTCAGGTCGGCAAGAGCACGCTGCAGAAGGAGCTACCACCCCTCGCCAAGTGGCTTTCCCTGCCCAACGTCCATCTCGGCATTGATCCCGAGTTCTCCATGAAGACGAACCACGCTCCGGGCAAGCGCATAGGGACGATGGACGCCAAGGATATCAACTTCGCGAGCGAGTTTCTGCAGGACCTCGTGACTAAAAATAATCTGCCGCCAAAGGTTCTGGTCGTGCACCGCTTTACGCAGCGCATGGTCACCAACTACAAGAATATCAAGCTGGATCCACGCGTTCAGATCGTGATCCAGATGGACGGCTGGGGGTCACACAAGCTCAAGCGCGACAGCTACGAAGCTTACGTCTACAGCGAGCCGGTTCAGTTCACCGGGCTCAAGATCTTCTACAAGAACGACGTTAGGCGTCAGGGCTGGACGCTGATGAAACCCGCGGACGTCCTGGCCCTCTTTCCAAAGCCCGTGTACATACAGTATCAGTAGGCAGGAAGAGGGCGAAGAAGGCGATGAGGGCGAAGAAAGCGAAGGGGCATCCTGGCCATCCTTGCCATCCTCGCCATCCTCACACCTCGAAAAGCACACTGCAGCAGGTGACGCCGCCTTCAGCCTTGGCAAGCTCGCTGGCGTCGATACCTAATACAGAAATCCCGCGTCCCTCGAGCTTATCAGCTGTGCGCGGGAACGCGGTCGAGAGGATCACCCTTCGCCCAGCCATCAGCGCGTTCGCCGCAAACGGCTCGGTCGGATCAACCTCGATCGCGGTGTAGCCCTCGAATAACGACGCGTCCACCCAGCGTGGATTCACCACAATATGGTCGGGGGAAAGCTGCGTCACAGCTGTCTTAAGATGCAGGGCGTCGGAGATCTCAACCGCGCGCACCGAGTAGCCGAACTGTCGCGTAAGTTGCCTTAATTGCGCGACACCCTCGGCGTTGGTGCGCCTGCTGACTCCGACGTACAAGGATTTGCCAAGCCGCAAGACGTCCCCACCATCCAGAGTGGCGGGGGCGGACATGCGTACCACCTTACGCCAACTGGCGATAACATCCGCTACTGTCTCTACCTCTCCACGTCTGCTTTCGGCGCCAGGACGTGTAATGATCGCGACTTCATCCAGCACCAGCGCCGTGTCTTCAATAAAGACTGAGTCCGGAAAGCCGGGATCCTCCTCGAGTCTGGTGACGGAGTAGCCACACTCAGCGAGCGCTCTCTCGTAAGTCCCGTGCTGCTCGCGGGCACGACCCAGGTCTATAGGTTCGCGCGCGATATGTGTGAGCTGGCAGTAAGTTATGGTCTCCGGGACCTCGCGTGTCACTGCTACAAGAGCCAAGCCGGGCACCTCTGGCGATCTCACGGGTAATGCTGCAAGCGCGCTCGATGCGCGCAGAAACGGAAACTTACACTATGCCAAAAAATCGCATCCGGCTGAAGCACACGGCAGCCGCGCTCGCAGGGGTCATAGTACTCGCATCATTCCTACTCCCCCTCCCCCTCCACGCGCAGTACTTCGGTCGCAACAAGGTCCAGTACGACAAGTTCGACTTCAGGATACTCCCCACTGAGCACTTCAAAATACACTTCTATCCAGCAGAATCGCTGGCTACCGCCGACGCGGCCCGCATGGCGGAACGCTGGTACGTGCGGCACCGCGAACTGCTCAAACACGAGTTTACTGACAACCCGCTGATATTCTACGCCGATCACCCGGACTTTCAGCAGTCCAACGTGATCGAGGGAATGATCAACCAGGGCACCGGCGGCGTTACAGAAGGCTTGCGCGAACGCGTGATCATGCCCTTTACCGGCAACTACGCAGACTTTGACCACGTGCTCGGACACGAACTCGTCCACGTATTCCAGTACCGGATAGCGGAAGCAACCAACAGAGGGTTCGCCAACCTCAGCACCATTCCGCTATGGCTCATTGAAGGCATGGCCGAATACCTAAGCCTGGGAAGGAACGACCCTAACACGGCAATGTGGCTGCGCGACGCCGTGCGACGCAACGACCTGCCTACGTTGACGCAGCTAACCAGGGATCCACGCTACTTTCCCTACCGCTACGGACAGGCCTTCTGGGCTTTTATAGGTGGCACATGGGGCGACGAAGAAGTCAACAATGTCTTCCGATCGGCGCTGGCACACGGATGGGAACGCGGACTCGAGAACGCGCTCGGAATGGACAGCGACTCCCTTAGCACCCTCTGGCACATACAGATCCGAGCGGCATACGCAAACGACATGAATGGCCGAGTGGCTCCTGACGGAGTCGGGACAGCAATAGCGCTGGCTGGAGGACGCGGCGAACAGAATATCTCACCCGCGGTCAGCCCCGACGGACGATACGTCGCCTACTTCTCGAGCCGCGGCTTGTTTGGTATCGACCTCTACCTGGCAGATGCAACTACGGGCGAGGTTATCTCGCAGCTCACCTCGGTCACAACCAATCCACATTTCGACGCTCTGAGTTTTATCAGTTCCGCAGGGACGTGGTCGCCCGACGGCACGCGCCTGGCGTTCGTAGTTTTTGCCGATGGCGACAATGAGATCAACGTCATGAATGTGGCCTCGAGGCGAGTCGAGCGGCGCATAAAGATCGATGGCGTTACTGCAATCACCGATCCAGCCTGGAGCCCAGATGGGGCGCAACTGGCCTTTACAGGCTTTAAAGGCGGTATCTCTGATCTCTACGTCCACAACCTCAATACTAACGCCACTAGACAAGTAACAAACGACCGGGAGGCGCAGTTTCAGCCAACGTGGAGTCCAGACGGGCGTACGATTGCGTTTGTCACTGACGCTGGAGAGGAGACCAGCTTTGCCACGATGAGCTTTGGACCCATGAGACTTGCTCTCTGGGACGTTGGTTCGTCGGAAGTGAGACTGCTGCAGCGCTTTGGCGGTGGCAAGCACATCAATCCCCAGTTCTCACGTGACGGCAGCGCCCTCTATTTTGTGTCCGATCAGGATGGCGTCAGCGATCTTTACAGGCTTACCCTCGCTAGTGGCGAAGTGCAAAGACTCACCCACGTCGCGACCGGTATCTCCGGCATAACGAGCATGTCACCGGCGATCTCGGTGGCTCGAAACACCGGAACGGTGATGTTTTCGGTATTTGACCAGCAGGGATACAGCATCCGCTCATTGAGCGAAGATCAACTGACTGGCCAGCCGGCGGTTGTTGCCACGGCTCCCGTGGCAGGCATACTGCCCCCGGCGTCGCCCTCCAACAGCATCGTATCCAACAACCTTGCCGACCCCGACGTCGGGCTGCCGGCCGCCTCACCAGTACAGACAACTCCCTACAACGCCTCCCTCAAACTCGATTTCATTGGAGGCCCGCAGATCGGCGTTGCATTTGGAGGCGGCTACGGAACTGGACTCGCTGGCGGCATCGCCTTTGGCTTCTCCGACCAGTTAGGCAACAACATCCTCCAGACCGTCGTTCAAGCCCAGGGCGAACTCAAAGACCTGGGCGGCCAGGCGCTCTACCTCAATCGCGGCCAGCGGTGGAATTGGGGGGCACAGGCATACCACATACCGATTGCCGGCGCCTTTGCAACCTATTCAAACACTACGTTTACCCTGCCAAATGGCCAACAGGTACCAGGTATCATCTACGTACAGGAGATCCAGCGCGTTTTCTATGACAACGCACAACTCGTAACGCAGTATCCCCTGTCGCAAACCCGCAGATTTGAGTTCACGGGCGGCTTTCAGCGCGTGAGCTTTGACCGCCAGGTGGATTCACTGTATGTCGTTGCCAACCAGGTTGTGCGCCAGACACGTGGAGATCTGCCCAGCGGCAGCGGCCTCAACTTTGGTACCGGTTCCGCGGCCTACGTGGGCGACTACTCCTTCTTTGGTTTTACCTCGCCCGTTGCTGGCGGACGCTACCGATTTGAAGCAGCTCCATACTTTGGATCTCTAACGTACACCACGGCGCTTGCCGACTTCAGACGCTACCTCTTTGCCAATCCGGTCACGCTCGCCTTCAGAGGGCTGCATTTTGGCCGCTACGGCAGCGACGCAGAGAGCGACAGGTTGCAGCCGCTGTTTGTAGGACAGCCTTACCTGATCCGAGGCTATGATCCCAACTCTTTTGATGTCTCCGAGTGCCAGGCGGCGCCGGGGACAACCGACGACTGCCCGCAATTCACCAGGCTTGGCGGGAGCCGCATTGCGGTTGCCAACGTGGAGCTCCGCATCCCGCTCTTCGGCACAGAACAGTTTGGCTTGATTCCTCTGAGCTTTCTTCCTACGGAGATCTCGCCATTCTTTGATATGGGGTACGCATGGAACAAGGGCGACTCGTTCGAGCTTCGCTTTGACCGCAACACCACCGACCGAGTGCCGGTCTTTAGCGCTGGCATCTCGGCACGTGTGAACATCCTTGGCTATGCCGTGGGTGAGTTTTTCTGGGCTCGTCCCTTCCAGCGTCCAGGCAAGAACTGGGTCTTTGGCTTCCAGTTGCAGCCGGGGTGGTAGAGGATGGTAAGGAGGGCAGGATGGCACGGAGGGCAGGAGGGCGAGGACCCGCTGACCCGCACCCAGCCCTCTTTGCTTTCCGCGCCCTCCTCCAACCTATTCGCGCAGCACCATCGCCGGATCGGTGCGCGTCACCCGCCGCGCAGGTACCCACGAGGCCACCAAACCCGTCAACAGAATACCGGCGGGAACCAGTATGAAGGTGAGCGGGTCGAGCGTCCCAACTCCATAAAGCATCCGCTGCAATACTCCGCTCGCGGCCGCAGCAACTGCGCCCCCGGCCACCACGCCAACCCCTACGAGAATCAGACCGTGTCGCACAACCAGCCACCTGACATCCGACGCCTGAGCACCCAGAGCGAGCCTCACACCCATCTCCCCCGTCCTCCTGAGGGCAAGCTGCGCAACAACGCCGTATACTCCAACTATTGCCAGCAGTACTCCGACACAACTGAATACCACGAGCAATACAGCCATGAATCGCTCCTTCGACAAGGATGCTGCCAGCGCCTCTTCCATTGTCGTCGTCGAAAGAAAGGCGCGCCGCGGATCGATCTCCCGCAACACCGCTTCAAGCTGCCGCTCCAGTAGACGCGGCTCACCCGTCGTTCGAACCAGGAGCCGCCATCCCCTCCTCGGGTCCTGCGCAAGCGGAGCAAATACTTCGCTCCTGAACTCCTGACCTGGTGCGTCCTGCGCCTCGTTCCCTGATACTCCAACTATCCTGTACCAGGTGCTCGAACCGCTTGGCTCCCGATCGAAAGCAATCATCTGGCCAATCGGGTCAGTGCCGCCGAGGTAGCGATCGGCGAGCGCCTTGTTGACCACCACAACCGGCTCGCCGCCAATGCGGTCGTCTTCGCCAAAGTCCCTGCCAGCGATGAGCGGCACTCTCATGGTGCGGAAGTACCCGGGCGTGAGGGTGCGATGTGCGATCTCTCCAGTTGCTCCGGCTTCGGGCCTGCCTTTGACAGCGATGCCGCTGGTCCATGCGTTGTAGTCCGCGAGCGGGATCTGAGATGCTAACGCCACCGACTCCACTCCCTGTAATGCAGCGACCCTCTCCCTGAGTCTCGTGTCAAAGGCAACGATCTCGTCGAGCTGCGTATAGCTGGATGATGGCAACGTGAGAGTGGCGGCAAACACGCCGCTCGGATCAAATCCCGGATCCACACTCGTGAGATTCCTGAGTGTCCTTGCCATGAGCGCTGCACCAATCGTGAGCACGAGTGCAAGTGCGACTTCTGTGACTACAAGGCCATTGCCAAAGCGCCGCAAGCGGCGGCTCTGGCTGCTGGTACGGACGCTTTCCTTGAGCACATCCGCGGCGTTGCGCGCCGCACTCCAGAGCGCCGGCACGACACCAAAGAGTGCTGCGTTGAGTGAGGCGAGCAAGAGGACGAACACAAAGACGCGCATGTCTGGTGCCACCTCACTCACGGGCAGCAGGCCCTCGGGCTGCAGCGTAGCCAGCGCCTTTGTGCCCCACCAGCCTAACGCGAGCCCCACCACGCCACCTGCAAGCGAAAGAACGAGACTCTCAGTGAGAGTTTGCCGAGCTACACGTCCGCTGCCGGCGCCAAGTGCACGCCGCAGAACTACTTCACGTTCCCTCGCAGCTGCGCGAACCAGAAGGAGATTGGCGACGTTGGCGCACGCAATGAGCATCAACAGACCAGTCGCGCCAAGCAGTACGAGAAGCGGTGCCCGCGACGCCTGAACACGATAGTCGTGGAGCGGACCCATCCCCGCCTTCATGTTGGTGTTTGTTTCAGGAAAACGTTCCTCCAACCGCGACATCACTCCACGCAACTCGGCGCTGGCCTGGTCAAAACTCACGCCGTCCTTGAGGCGTGCGAATGGCCGCATCCAATGAGCTCGTCTGAAAAACGTCTGGGTACGGAACGAAGTCTGCCAGGCGGTCGGCAACCAGATGTCGGTGTCGCTTGATGGGAAGGCGAAGTTCGAAGGCATTACACCAAGCACTCGCACCTCACGTCCGTCCAGGGAAATGATCTTCCCGATAACCGATGAGTCAGACGCGAACTCTCGGCGCCAGAGCCCGGCACTGAGAACTGCCTCGCTTTTACCAGTTTGCCATGTGTCTTCATCGGAAAAGACCTGGCCGATCTGCGAGCTCACCCCCAGCACCTTGAAGAAGTTGCCTGTGACCACCATGGCGCTCACTGGCCGCGGGCCATCGGGAAACACGACTGAAGCTTCTTCAGCGAAATCCTGGTAGGCGGCCACATCCTCGAACGCACTTACCTCGGCCTTCCAGTCGAGCATGTTTGCCGGAGCGGCCGACTGCTGTATCCAGCCTTTGTCGGCGTTGTCTTCCCAGAGCATGGCGAGGCGCTCGGGGCGGTCGAAGGGTAGTGGCCGCAGGATGACCGCGTTGACCGCCGAGAAGATGGCGACGTTTGCGCCGATGCCAAGCGCCAGGGTGAGTACGACGGCGGAGACCAAAGCAGGATTGCGCCTCCAGAGCCGGAAGGCTTGCCTCAGGTCATTCTGCAGTTCGGAGAAGTGTCGGTCTCCTCTTCCATCGCGGTACTCTTCTTTTACCGCTTCAACACCTCCAAACGAAATCATGGCCGCTCGCCGGGCTTCGGTCTGAGTCATGCCCTTATGGAGGTTCTTTTCGGTTTCGCGTTCTATATGGAATGCGATTTCTTCACCCAGTTCAGCTTCTACGGTGCGACGGCGCGCGAGCGCCCTGAGCTTGAGCCAGACTCCTCGTTTTGACATGTGAGCCTCACGCCGTCTGAAGGATGTTTTCGACGGCGCTCACATAGCGACGCCACTGCTCTGTTTCGGTACCAACGGCTCTCTTGCCTGCTGCTGTTAGTGTGTAGTACTTGGCGCGTCTGTTATTTTCTGTTACTTGCCATTCACTCCTGATCAAGTCCCGCTGCTCCAGGCGTTGCAGCGCCGGATACAGTGAACCCTGGTTGACGTCGAGTACTCCGCGCGAATGGGTCTGGATCCGCTGGCTGATGCCCCACCCGTGCATGCTGCCCAGGGTAAGGGTTTTGAGGATGAGGAGGTCGAGAGTACCTCTGAGTACGTCTGATTCCTGGCTGGGCATGGATGATCCCGGGGTGCTGTAGGGTTCCGACAGTAAGGCCAAGATACTTCTGTAGGGTTTCGACAGCAATAGGCTGGGCGAAGCGCGCGGGAGGGCGAGGTGCCGGGGCAACAGCCCCTGATTGCGCTTCAGGTGACTACGACAACTGTGAAGGTTGTGAGACCCTGCCCGCCTTTGGCCCGGGTCTCGTTCTTCGCCCTCATCGCCATACTGCCCTCCTCGCCATCCTCGCCATCCTCGCCTTCATCGCCATCCTTAAAACCTTTCACTCCTTTTGGCGGTCAAAAGGAGCATGACACGGACCCGAACAGAGATCCTCCAAGGCACACTCGAAATGCTCGTGCTCAAACTGCTGAGCCTGGAGCCGATGCATGGATGGGGCCTCTCCTACAGGCTGCGACAGATCTCGCACGATGTCTTTGACGTGAACCAAGGCTCTCTCTATCCGGCTCTGCAGAGGATGCTACGACGAGGCCTGATCAAGTCCGAGTGGCGCGTGAGTGACAACAACCGTCGAGCCAGATACTACTCGATCACTGCTCAGGGCAAGCGCCAACTAAACGAAGAGGTTACGGACTGGGAGCGCGCGGCCGGTGCGATCAATCGGGTGCTGAGATTCTCAAACGGCTGAACGACAATGAACCGTCCATCTCTCATAGAAGCGCAGCGTCGAAGCTTTGAACCGTCGAAGCGCAGAAACACCTCGCCATCGTCGCCATCCTCGTCATCCTCGTCATCCTCGTTATCGTCGTTATCGTCGCAATCCTCGCCATCCTCGCCCTCCTCGCCATCCTCGTCATCGTCGCCCTCGTCGCCATCGTCGACCTCGCCCTTCTGACTCATGTCCTGGCACACTGAGATCCGCTCGAGACTTCTGCACCTGCTACTTAGACGCAAGGAGGACCGTGACCTGGCCGAAGAGCTCAAATACCACATCGAACTCGAGACGGAACACAACATGAGCAAGGGACTCCCTGAACGAGAAGCAAGACGTCGGGCACAGCGCGACTTTGGAAGCGTCCCACGCTACACCGACGACGCACGTGACGAACGAGGGGCGTCGTCAATCGACAGCTGGCTCAAGGACACAAGCTTTGCCGTGCGTTCACTAATGCGTCAGGCGGGCTTTACTACTCTCGTCCTGCTCACCCTTGCCTTTGGCATTGGAGCGACTACTACACTCTTTGCCGTGACCAAAGGAGTGCTGCTTGAGCCCCTTCCATACGGCCGCACTGAGACTCTGGCCCAGATATGGAGCTCCTGGACGGGGTTCCCCCAGACCTGGCTCTCGTACGACGAATACGAAGCATGGAAGACCGAGATCCCCGCGATAGAAGACATCGCCATCTTCTACAACTCCTCGGCCAATCTCACCGAAGGAGACGAACCCGAACGCCTCCGTACCGCCAGCGTCGTTGCCCACACGTTTAAGACGTTAGGTATCGCACCCTTGCTTGGCCGGGAGTTTACCGAAGACGAAGACCGGCCAGGTGGCGGGAACGTTGCAATCCTGAGTTATGATCTCTGGCAGAGACGTTTTTCTGGTGATGCTTCTCTGATTGGACAAACCATACAGCTGAACGGGATCGCAACCACTGTGGTGGGACTGATGCCGCCCGGCTTCAGGATGCCGCTGGATTTCGCAGCAAATGGCACGACGCAGGTCTACTTTCCCATGGCAACTACGCCTGAAAACGAAGGAGCCATCCCAGGCCCCGAAATGCAGCAGAACGGCGGAAGTCATGGTTTTTACGGAATCGTTAGGCTCGCTCAAGGCGTCACCGTTGAGATGGCGAACGCGCAGCTCGACAATTTCGTCGCTGGCCTCAAGCGTGAAGGTGTCTACAACCCCGCGCGGAACTTTCGTGCTTTTGTCATCGGAATGGAAAGCCAGGTAACCGGGGGCGTGCGCAACGCAATCCTCATTCTTTTTGGAGCTACGACCGTTGTGCTGTTGATCGCGTGCGCCAACGTAGCGGGCCTCCTGCTCGTACGCGGCGAGCGCCGCCGCAGAGAACTGGCCATTCGCGTAGCACTCGGCGCACAGGGGACGAGACTGGCACGGCTGCTGTTTGTGGAGAGTGGATTGCTGGCGCTGTCAGGGGCTGTGCTCGGAGCTGCCTTCGCTATCATGGGCGTTGCAGCGGTACGACGCAGTGCTCCAGCAACTTTTCCGAGAATGGCCGAGGTCACGATCGAACCAATCGTGCTGCTGTTTTCGCTGGCGGTGGCAATGCTTGCCGCGATGTTAACGGGCCTCCTCCCCGCACTTCAGGCTACCAGAGTTGCCCCTGGCGACGAACTCAAGGAAGGATCGAGAGGTGCGACGTCTGGCGCTGGAAGGCTCCGATGGAGACAAACTTTGGTAAGTGCCGAAGTTGCTCTGGCCGTGCTGCTGGTTGTGGGAGCCGGCCTCATGGTGCGTAGCGTGGGTAACCTCCTGGCCATCGATCCCGGCTTCAGGCCAGACGGCGTGCTCGCCATGCGCATCTCGACTCCGTCTGCATGGTACCCTGATTCCACGCGCGTCGTGGCCTTCTGGAACGGACTCCAGCGAGACGTTGCAGCAATTCCCGAGGTCAAATCAGTGGGAGCTGTGCTGCTGTTACCGCTCGCGACAGAGATGGGAGATTGGGGACTCGCGGTCGAAGGTTACACGCCGCCCCCTCATACCGGTACACCTGCTGACTGGCAGGTCGTCACGCCAGGCTATTTCGAGACGATGGGACTCAGACTCGTCTCGGGGCGATTTCTCGATGAACGAGACGACATGGAAGGCGCATTGTCGATGGTAGTCAACCGCAAGTTTGTGGAGCTGTATGTCAAGGACAGAGAGCCGTTAGGCACGCGCGTCAGAATCGGGGGCAATAGCCCGGACAGTCTGAGATACGCGATTGTTGGTGTTGTCGACGACGTCAGGCACAACGCTCTCACACGTGAGGTCAAGGCACAGTTTTATGCGTCGCTTGCGCAGTTTGCGAAAGCACCCGGAAACACGCGGCGCACGATGAGTCTCGTGGTACGTACCGACGGCGACCCCATGGCTCTGGTAGCACCCGTGCGAGCGGCTGTGCGTCGCGCTGACGCAAGACTGCCCGTGTCCGAGGTGCGCGCGCTCGAGGAGGTGGTAAAGTCGTCGATTGCTGCGCCAAGGTTTGCGATGGAGATGTTGGGAGTATTTGGGGGAATTGCGCTGGTGTTGGCGGCGATTGGTGTGTTTGGTGTCGTTTCGCAGGTGGTGGCGTTGAGACAACACGAGTTCGGCATCCGCGCCGCGCTTGGGGCATCGCCGTCGCAACTCGTTGGGCTCAGTGTGAAGACCGGATTCAGGCAGGTAATAGCGGGCCTCGTAGTCGGCATTGCTGCCGCTCTGGTCGCCACGCGACTACTCGGCGCGCTGCTTCACGGAGTAAAGCCCACCGATCCGCTCACTTTTGGAATTGTGGTCTTCGTCACAGGCGCGGTCGCGTTGCTCGCCAGTGTGGCGCCGGCGCGACGAGCTGCAAAGGCGCACCCAAATGTGGTGCTACGAACGGACTGACGTGCGGTCTTGAGGCGCTCAGAGGGCGCTTGAGAGCGAAAATCGAGTGATTTGAGAAGCTGAAACCGCTCGGCCACGTGCGCTGAGCGGCGGTTTTTGGCGCTTTGCACGCTATTTCGGAGGGTCAGGGCAAAAAGCTCCTACTATCGATTAGATTGATTTACGCGCCTCAAGGAGATGAAA
This sequence comes from uncultured Gemmatimonadaceae bacterium, assembly GCA_964649855.1. GTDB lineage: Bacteria > Gemmatimonadota > Gemmatimonadetes > Gemmatimonadales > Gemmatimonadaceae > CAZYTS01. The sequence continues at coordinate 2,043 of CAZYTS010000031.1, read as the reverse complement.
TGGTAGCAGCTTTTACGTTCGATGAGTCTGGCCGCACTTTCAGCTGCCAGACGGAACCTTTGGGGCGTGGCCCTGGAGCGGAGACGTGGTGGTGGGTCGTGGTTTCTGGCGACGCCAACCGATACGCTCCCTTCCGCGCGTCGGACAGCGATACGCAGAGTTCGGTAAAGCGTGCTGTGGCTGACTTCTACGCCAACCTGCTGGAGGCACGTGCCCGCCCGGCTGCTCCTCGCGGCAATTTCGGCAATCGCGGCAAGCCTGCTGAAAAGCCTGCAGCGGCGGCCACACCTGCTGCGCCGGTGGAAGAAGCGACGACCTGAACGACACGACGGTCTGAGAAGTTGGGAATAAGGGACGGTGAGTGATCTTCACCGTCCCTTTTGCACGTCTAGAAATCTGATAGTCCGAACCGCGATGCCACGATGCGAACATGTTCTAATTGCATGGGCTGCAGCGGTTTAGCAGAATGTCTCATGTATCACGCTCTCTACAAGCACGAAGTGTGAGTCAAGTGGCCGGGGATTCGAGGTTGATTCGCGCAGATGACCGCCGCGCTGGGCCTTCCCCCCTGCCTAAGGCGTGGGAAGCCAGTCCCTCTTCTAAGCTTTCTTGACAGCACGCCAACGAGCTGCCTTTCTCGCCGATCATAGAGCTACACGCAGAATGCTTGACCCCCACACGCGCACAACAGGTTACGCGTGGGTTGACCTGCCTGATCGCTAGATTCCCCTGCGCCGCTCAAGCTTGCATTGATCGGGTAGTTCCCTAAAGAGGCTACCCAAAGTATGACCCTGCGGATGGCCCGTCCGTGAGACGACGACGCCCCTATTGCTATTCCGTCACTTCCGATGTAGAGTAGCGCCGCGGGTCGTCACTTCGACTCTGCGCGTTTACCCAAACCGTTGGGAGGTCACCATGAGGCGTTCATTCCTAACCTGTCTCGCCGCAACACTCGTACTTGGCGCGAACATTGCGTATGCACAGTTGTCGAAGCCTACGCATTTCATGGCCTGCCCCAACACGTGTGTCAGCACATGTCCCGGAGGGTGCACTTGTCTCGGACACATTTTCAATCCCTCAAAACATTACTGCGCTGCAGAGTGGTAGACGCCCTGAGACAGGCTATTAGGTTGACCGAAGGCACACTATGACTGCGATGCGCTCGCACAAACTCGGCAGTGCATTGGCATGGGTATTGACGCTGGCTGCGGCGGGGGTGACACTCGTAAACATACATCGAGAGTTCTTCCCTTCCGCGGCCTCCGTCTCGGCACCGCTTGATTCGGTTCCAGATTGGTCCGATTTTGCGGCGAGCGGCCTGCACGACGGACCTGAAGATGCCCCCGTACACGTGATCGTATTTTCGGACTACATGTGCCCTGCTTGTCGCGAGGCCTCGCTCGCATTGGATCTCTTGCGCGAAGAGCTACCTGATCGTCTCGCTGTCACTTGGCGGAGTGTCACACTCGCGGCTGCGTCGCCGCTGTCAGATAGTTCTGCAGCTGCCGCTCTGTGTGCGGCCAAGCAGGATCGATTTGTCCAAATGCATCGAAACCTTTTCGATGTTCCTCCGAGCACCTCGGTTGGCGACTGGGTTGAGCGCGCCAGAGTAGTGGGAGTTCCTCGGCCAGCAACCTTCAGCAAATGCATGAGTGACTCGGCGACCGTGCGAACGTTGAGAGAAGAGCGCGCTGGCGCAAGAAAGCTTGGAGTCGCTGTGACTCCGACACTTCTGGTCAACTACGCGAAATACCGGGGCCTTCCCTCAGATCTCGACCGAATTGTCTATGCGATGTTAAGGAGGACCGACAAGTGATGTGGGATCTCGCACACAAGGGACTGCACGGCGCCAGATTAGGCATCATCGCTGTGACTGTCTTGCTACTCCCTCAACTGGTTCAGAGCCAAGATCCTAAGTTGAGGAACACGCAACCGCTGTTGACCATTGAGGCAATGGCGAAAGGCGGAGATTCGGTCGTTTTCGCGACTGTGGTTGGTGCGACACGGTTGAGCGACGGAACGATCGTTGCCGCTGATCCAGTC
>CAZYTS010000030.1:0-26589 GCA_964649855.1 uncultured Gemmatimonadaceae bacterium | reverse complement strand
ATATCGGCTTGGGTACACGGCAGACCAAGGTCTCTATCCTTACGACGACCTCGAAATCCGGGGCTGGAGCGCCGACCGAGGGGTGATGATCGTACAGCCATGCTGGTATCCCTTCACCCTATTGGAGACCCGTTCGACGCCGTGAGGCGCGAACACCCTTATGCGCCAGATTGGACTGACCATCGGCCTTCTTACACTCAGCAACACATTCATGACGTTCGCGTGGTACGCACATCTGAGGGATTTAAGAGGGAAGCCGTGGATACTTGCGGCTCTCTTTAGTTGGGCAATTGCATTCTTTGAATACATGCTTCAGGTACCAGCTAACCGTATCGGTTACCAAACGCTGTCGCTCGGCCAGCTCAAGGTGCTTCAGGAGGTAATCACGCTCTCAGTCTTCGTGCCGTTTGTCTATTTTTACATGAAGGAGCCACTCAAGCTCGACTATCTCTGGGCCGCACTGTGTATAATGGCGGCGGCGTACTTCATCTTTCGAAGCCAGTGACCAAACCGACATTTCACCGCGAGACGTACTGATGCACCCTGTAAATCTCGATAGAAAGCTCGCCATGTTTGAGGAGTACTGGTCTCCAAAGGTCGTGTCGCTCTTTAATGGCCACTAAGTCGCAATCGACTGGAGAAAGTGCCCACAATGTCACTAGTGGAACAACCGTCATGAACGCCCTCTTTCGCCTCAACAACGCGATGCGGCGGGATCCCGCCGTCGATGCCTGGCTCACGCAGGACTCTTTGGAGTTGCGCGCGATCGCGGGACGCTGGTTTGATGTTATCCGCAGTTGTGGTGAGGACGTGACTGAACTGGTGCACGACGGTTGTCCCACTGCATGCGTTGCTAACGCAGCCTTTGCGTACGTCAACGCTTTTACCAACCATGTTAACGTTGGGTTTTATCGCGGGGCCCAACTCCCGGACCCAATAAGACTCCTCGAAGGCACCGGCAAAGTCATGCGGCACGTGAAGCTTGGCCCGAATCACTCTGTTGATGAGAATGCACTGGCCAGGCTGATCGAGGAGGCCTACCGCGACATCAAGCGCCGAACCGGCTGACCAAGGTGCCCGGCTCTAGCCAGCGGAAGGTTAACCCCTCAGACTTCAAGCTCCCCAGCGGCTCCTGCTATGACGACTTCCAAGGGTTCCACCGAGGCTGCAAATGCCAAAGCTCAGCTGGAAGCATTCATCAAGAAATTCTCAGCCAGCGACCAGAAGCTAATTCGCTCCGTCCGAACCGCGGTGCAGAAGCGTTTCCCTTCAGCCAACGAGCTGGTTTGGGATAACTACAACTTCTTTGTCATAGGCTACTCTCCGACCGAACGCCCCTCGGATGCAATTGTAACCATTGCTGCCCGAGCCAACGGGGTCGGTCTCTGCTTTGTGAACGGGGCTAAGCTGCCTGACCCCAAAAAGCTTCTGCAAGGTGCGGGCAAACAGACGCGCTTTATCAGGGTGGAGTCTGCCCAGACAATTGCCGACCCCGACATCGAAAAGCTCATAGCTGCGGCAATCGCTCAAGCCAGAACCAAACTCCCGATAGCGGGCGTGGTAAGCTCATTATCAGGTCAGTCTCGGCAAAGCAGCGTGCTCGCAAAAAGACACCTAAATGACGCTTGCACACATAGCATCCGTTCCCGCAGCGCAGCAAACAGCTTCGCCGCATAGTCACTCAGCATGATGAAACGAATAATCACACTCGTCAGCACACTCGTAGTGTTTCCACTAGGGGCTCAACAGGCGTCCGCAACTCTCGACGTTCACACAGCCGAGCGTTTTGCCGGCTTGGCCCTCGCGTGCGTCCACAAGGAATACCCTAACAAGATCGCACACACCATGAATTCGGCGGCAGACGTAAAGGCTCCGCACGAACTCACGCCGTCGTTCTATGGTTGTTATGACTGGCACTCATCGGTTCATGGGCACTGGCTGCTTGCTCGACTCATCCGCGAGTTTCCCAACGCGCCCTTTGCAGCCAATGCGCTTACCGCCCTCAGAACGAATATCACGCCACAGCGAATAGCGGGTGAAGTCGCCTACATCAACGCTCCGGGTCGCGAGTCATTTGAACGTCCATATGGGCTTGCCTGGCTGCTTCAACTCGCCGCTGAATTGCGCGAGACCAAAACTCCGGCGGCACAGCAGCTCTCATCTGCACTCCAACCACTTGAAGCAGCGGTAGTCGCGCGCCTCAATGAATGGCTGCCCAAGCTTGCATATCCGATTCGTCAGGGCGAGCATCCGCAGACGGCCTTTGCTTTTGGTCTTATTCTTGACTACGCTCGAGGCAAAGATCCGGCACTCGCGACGTTACTTACGTCCAAAGTGCGGGAGTTTCACCTCAACGACACAAATTGTCCCCTCGGCTACGAGCCTTCGGGGCAGGATTTCCTTTCTCCGTGCATTGCGGAGGCAGATCTGATGCGCCGAGTTCTTGCGCCTGGCGAGTTCGCGCGCTGGCTGACGGCGTTTCTGCCCCAGATACCGGCTACGGCGTCGGACGCGTGGCTACCGATTGGCGTGGTTACCGACAAGACCGATGGAAAGCTTGCTCACCTGGATGGTCTCAACCTGAGCAGAGGCTGGATGCTGGAGGGAATTGCTTCGGGGCTACCGGCGGGGGATCAGCGGCGGAGTGCGTTGCTTGCTACGGCCCGGACGCACGCAGAGAGTGGTCTTGCAGCTGTTACGGGCGAGCATTACGCCGGCGGGCACTGGCTGGGGAGTTTTGCGACCTACCTAACGACGAGGCGCGGGATCAACAGATAGAGTGCGTGACCAGTCGAACGGCCGCGGCCCGTGCTTTTAGCGCACGATGAAGGGAGCGGTGACGACCTCGTGTGTGCGTGAAGGTGGAGCGTAGAACTCACTGCCGTCGGCGCTCCACATAGTAGCGTGCGAGGAATGTTTCCACGCCTTCACGCGCGCACGCCGAAACCTCTGCCTTTGAAGGTACGCTCCCCGCCAATACCGCGCGGTCGAGCAACTCGCCCACCACAAGGTATGCGAACTGCGCTGCTGTGCGCCTCGAGTCCTTCATTTTGAGAAATCCGGCGCGCGCCAAATCGTCGAATGCGGCAGCAAGTGCAAGGATCACTTGCCCGGGGGCCCGCTGGTAGTAGCGCAAGGCAAGGGAAGGGAACTCGCGAACCTCACCGATGAGCAGTCTCCTGATTGCAACTATTTCCGGCCGAACAATCGCCAGAGCGAGACGTTGACCAAGGTTGTGAATAGCCTTGCGGCAGTCCTTTGACACCGAGACATCGTCGAGCCCTTCTCGCAGACGCAGGGCAAACGCTTCAGCGTAGGACGTCACGCTCGCAACAATCTCAAGAAAGAGTGCACTCTTGTCAGCGTAGTTGTTGTACAACGTGCGCTTGGTGAGTCCCGCCTCCAAGGCAATCTCATCCATTGTTGTGCCGTTGTAGCCCTTTTTGAGAAAGAGCGTGCGCGCAGCCTCAAGTGCGGCGGCGCGCGTCTTTACGACCCTGGGGTCATCGGGCCGAGGACCTGCAAAACCGCGAAGTCTGCGGCGAGTTCCAGAAACTGTTGCACTCATGAGTGAAATATCTTAGCGTTCCGCCTGAGACTTTGGCAACGAGGAGAATATGGCAGCTACAGCTGGAGCGGCAGCCGCATCCGGGAAGCGCTCTTCATTCGATTACAACGCCGTAACCCGGTCGCTCCTCGGATATGGCGTCATCGCTGGACCGTTCTTTGTGACCGTTGGAGTAGTCCAGGGATTGGTGCGCGACGGATTTGATTTTGGGAGACACCCCTTGAGTGTACTCGCCAATGGTCCTGGCGGCTGGGTGCAGGTCGCCAACTTCCTGCTCACTGGTCTGATGGTCGTGGCCGCAGCCGTTGGTATCGCGCGGGCTATGGGAAAGGGTCGTGCGACGTCATGGTTCGTCGCGATCTATGGTCTCAGCATGATCGCGGCCGCTTTCCTGCGCGCTGATCCGATTGATGGATTTCCTCCCGGCACACCAGAAGGAATGCCAACGTCTATAAGTCCCATGGGACTTGGGCACTTTGTAGCTGGCGCTCTTGGCTTTATGTCACTTGCTGTGAGCGCACTCGTGGCATCGTTTGCCTTTTCAAAGCGAGGCGTGCGGTGGCTATCTCAGCTATCACTCGCCTCAGGTATCGCGGTTCTGCTCGGGTTCTTTGGTGGCCAGTTCCTTGGCGCGTCATCGGTTACACTCGGCATTTGGTTCGCCGTTATAGTGGGGTGGGCCTGGCTCGCAGTGGTGTCGGCACACCTTTATCGGACTACCCCAAAGCCCGAGAACTGCGAGCCAGCCGGTTGAGCTTACCCCCTACTTTTTGGTTCGAATTACGACCACACCGTTGCGGCCTTTATCTCCATAGCGCGAAGAGGCCGCGTCACCCTTGACTACTTCGACCGTTGCAATGTCGTTGGGGTTGAGGCCTTTGATTGAACTCACGACGACGTCGTCAACGATGAAAAGGGGCTGCTCAGATGCAGAAGCGGGAGTACGTTCGAGATCCCTTAGCATGAGGGGCTGCGCAGACTCACCCCTCTGGCGCACGACGCCAGCAGGGCGCTGCGAAGCATCGATCGACCCTTGGGCAGACTTTGTCAGGATGTAAACCTCTGATCTCTCGCCGTTGCCCCCAGGTGAACGCCGGATATCAATGGATTGGATATCCTCTGGCCTGATTTTCTGGGCGTCCGCTTCGGCAACTTCTTTGCCGTCGACTTTGTAGACTACGCTAGCGGGCGAAAGCCGAAGGTCCCGCGCAATAGTCGTAGCATCAGCGTCACGAATCTGCGCAGCGGTAGGTACCTCGGCGTTGCATGCCAGCACGATCACGCTGGCGGCAGCGGCCAGGAAGGTAACAACGCGAAAGGGAGTGCGACGTACAGGACGGGTCGTCATGGTTATCAACCTCTGTTCCAGGTGTGGTGAGGAATCGAGCAGGGCGAGAGTGGGTACCACGGATGGCCTTGCTGGCACTATACCGGCGAGCCTGACGAGCATCTCGCCGTAGTCTCTTACTGGCGCGCCGCGAGAGAGAACACGTCCGTCGCAATCGAGTTCGACTGCCAGTCGCAGCCGTGAAGCAAGCCACCAGGCCACGGGATGCCACGGAAGGAGAGCGACACAAATTGCAGAAAGCGCAAGCAACAACGGATCATGAGCGCGACGGTGCTCATCTTCGTGTGCGAGCACCAAGTGCTGGTCTTCGACTGAGCAATTGAGGAGTGCCGTAGGAACCACGATCTCGGACGAAAAGACCCCGTATACGGCCGGTCCGTGACTTCCGCCCAGTCTCACCCGCTTTCCGTGTATCCTCGTATACGGCCACTCGCGTCGCTGGCGATCGCAGTTCACTAGCGTGACCCATACGAGCGCCAAAGCAAGCAGAGACGCCAGCGCCCAGACGATTCCGATGGCCCGATCGAGCGAAATTGGTATTGCTGCAGCAACTCCCTCGATGACCTTCTGGACGCTCGATACGACCCATGCCAGGACTTGCTCGGCAATGCTCAGCGCCGTTTGCTCGGCACTCGGAGTGATAGCCGTCGAACTGACTTGCTCCAAGTTGCCAAATCCGCCTAACGCCCGATCCGCTCGCCATGGCGCAAGCAAGGTGAGAGCAACAAGCAGTGCTAACGATCCCAACCACGTGAAGCGTCGTGGCATACGCGAGGCGCGCGCCGCCCGGTCGACCACGACGGCGCCGAGTGCGAGTACTGCTCCCAGAATGAGAGAATAGAGAATCCAGGAGACAATCATGGCTTCTCCTTGAGGCGGGACTCCAGGAGACGCCGCATCCGTTCGAGCTCTTCACGGGGCACGTCTTTGTCCGAGACGAGTTGAGCGAGAAGGCGTTCGGCCGAACCCTGGAAGATTGCGTCGCGGATTCGCGAGATTGCACTCGAACCAGCACGATCGGAGTCAACAGCGGGATAGTATCTGTATGCCCGACCTTCGGCTCTGTGTTTTACAAAGCCTTTTTCCTCGAGGGTCTGCAGGGCAGAGAGGACAGAGGTGTAAGCGAGTGGTTCGTCGAGCGCGTCTTTGACCTCGGCGACGGTGGCGGAGCCATCGCGCCAGAGTACGCTCATGACATCGAGTTCTCGCGGAGTGAAGTAGACGTCGGCCATAGACCTGGCTGGGTGAGGGGCTTACTACTGGATCTCCCGTAGAGTACGACTTCCCGCCGGATCTGTCAACTGTTTTTTCCGTAGTTGGGTCCGGTGCGACAGGGATCATTGCGTTAGCGACGCGTAATGACAGTCCTGACAATCAGTTATGCGATTGTATTAAAGCTTTACACTAAACGCAGTGGGGGATGTCCTGACCGTTTCTCCCCGGAAGCCCGGCGACCATAGGCCGCGAGCGTCATGCGCGTAGGAGCCGCCAGAGGTATTTGCCGACGTCCGGAGCCTACCCGGTACGATTACCGGCTCGACAAGACGAACTGATTTCCATCGGGATCCTTGAAGATCGCGAACGTACCCCAGGGCTGCTTCTCAGGAGGTCCGACAAACTCGACCCCACGCTCTGCCAACTCCCGGTACGTCTCTTCGACGTTCGCACACGCGAGAGCTCCGTTGAACGCCATGCCTGGTTTGAGGTTGTTGTCGGAGTTGAAGAGGACGAAACGCGTCTCCGAATTGCCGACTCGCAGTTCGATCCAGCGCTGCTCCTTGCTAAAGGGTTGGTCGGTAAAGACCCTGAACCCGACACGCCTGGTCCAGAACTCGACGGCGCGATCCTGGTCGGTGGTCGGAACGCTTACGAACTTGATGTGGGTAATCATGCCGTCAAACTCCGGTATTCCGCCCGGTCTCGCAACGGTCTTGATTAGTACTATGGTTACCAGTACTATAGCCGCATGACCAGATATGCAGTCGATGCTTACGTAATTGACACGCTCATGTTTGACCTCGTAGGTCACGACCGGCAGCCGTCGGCCTTTCTGGTCTATCTCTTCTTTTACTGCAGGTCGGCGGGAGGGAGGGTGCCGGTACCAATGAGTCACCAGGGTATCTCCAACGATACAGGACTCTCAAAAAGCGCTGTGCAGTCCGCAATTCGGACACTGACTCGACGGCGTCTGGTCAGGGCGTCTCGCGAATCCATTACTGCTGTACCCGTTTACACGGTCATGAAACCCTGGTTACGATAATCCCTCCCAGCCCCTAAGAGTATTCCGCTCCTCAACGACGACGCCGAGTTCTTCCTTACGACTTACCCAATTGAGGTAAGGACGCTGGCACGCGCAACGCACGACTTTCTGGAGAAGCAACTGCCACGCGTCGAACACAAACTGGACAAAGCAGCAAGAATGCTGGTCTACGGCTACGGAGAAGGCTACAGGAACGTGGTCTTCACCGTAATCCTGAGCCACTCGGGCATCAAGCTGGGCGTCTATCGAGGTACAGAACTGGATGACCCAAAGGGCCTGATGACTGGGAGTGGAAAGCTCCACCGTCACGTACAGCTGCGCGATGTGAAGGACCTGGAAAAGCCAGGTCTCAAACAGCTGACTCAGGCCGCGCTTACCGCGTGGCGAGAACGCAGTAACGACTAGCGATAAGACACATTCAGGAACTCTCGCATTGTCTCGAGGCCAGCCTTGCTGTAGGCGCGACCCAAGCCGATTCTGAACCTGTCCTGAGGAACCACCGAAAGGCGAGATCGATAGATAGAAGCCGGTAGCAGCACGACTCCCGCGTCTTCGAGAAGCCTTGTGCAAAAAGTCTCCACACCGTCCTGACCCCGGTAACGTGGAAAAGCCACGCAGCCGCCGTCGGGTCGGCGCCATTCGAAAAGATCGGCAAACTCGCCAAAGAAGTCGTCTGCGGCTCCGAGATTCTCCCGCAGCAGTGCAAGATTACGACCGAGAATCTGCTCGCGCGCTTTGATCGCAATAAGCGCAAGTTGCTCACTTGGCGCAGAATTGCAGATGGAGAGGTAGTGTTTGAGGCGCTCCATCTTCGTCAATAACTCACGGTCCCGCGCGGTCACCCAACCAATGCGTAGTCCCGGGAGCCCGTACGCCTTGGACATCACTCCAAGGCTGATGGCGCGTTCGTAGACGTCGACAGCTGCCGGCAATCTCAACGCTGGGTCGAGTTCCAGACCGCGATAGACTTCGTCTGAAAAGAGCCAGATTCCGTGCGCGCGGCAAAGGTCAACCAGCGCGAGCAGCTTTTCGCGCGATATGATCTTGCCAGTCGGGTTGTGAGGAAAGTTGATGGAGATCAGCCTGGTGTTTGCTCTGATCCGTGACTCGACCTCATTGAGATCGAGTTCCCAATTGTCATCCTCACGTAGCGCAACACCGTCTACGTCGCACAGTGAAAGCGGTATTTCCTCAGCAGACTGATAGTTGGGTGTTACGACTACTGCATGATCTCCGCTGGCTAGCAGGGCGTGCATCGCGCAATACAGTCCTTCTTGAGCACCAACAAAGCAGAGAACGTCATTTGGTGACGCGCTTTCGTACGTTGCTGCAATTGCCGCGCGGAGCGGGGGAGTGCCCCAGGTTTCGATGTACGATAGCCGCAGTTCGTTCCACCTTGCGCTATCAGCTGGTTCTGCAAGCTCGAGCAGTTCGGCAATCGTCAGGCTCTCTGCATCCGAAGGAGTCATGTGCCAGCGTGCGGCAAACTCCCATTTGCCGAGAAAGACTTCGAGTCTGAAGTCAGGCAGATGCGTCATTGTTTTTCAGAATCTCGTACGGTGAGTCTTGGCGAATCCTGCTGGCCGCTAGGCTCGCAGGGCTCGGGCAGGATCTTCCTTCCCGGCACGTCTCGCTGGAATCAGAATCGCAACACCCGTGATAGCAAGAGCCAGGAGCGTACCAGCAATGTACAATCTGGCATCAGTTGCGCTCACCTCAAAAAGAACGCTCCTCAAGAGCTGGGTGCTGGCCAGTGATATCGTAATGCCGAGCAGCACCCCAACTACGGCAAGCACCAAACCCTCGCTAAGGACAAGGCGGGTGACGCGGCCCGCGCTTGCGCCGAGTGCCAGTCGCACGGCGAAATCCCGTGTTCGCGACTGGACGGCAAAGGCAATGACGCTGTAGAGCCCAATGGCGCTCAGCAGCAAAGTGGCAGCGGCGGCTACTGCGAGTAGCAGCATCGTGAGCCGCGTGCGCGCCTGTGATTGCGCAACTATATCATCGAGGCTCCTGATTCCCGTAAGAGGAATCTGTCTGTCAATGCCAGCCACGGTCGAACGAAACAATGGAGCAAGTCGGTCCAGCGGAAGCGAGCTCTTAACAATGAACCTCACTCCTGCTGGGAGCACAGGCATGTCCACACCCTGCGGCAGTTGCGATAGCATCGGCATATAGAGGACCCTGAGGACTCCGTCGGTCACCCGATCGGTATATACGTCCCCACTGACGCCGACTACACGGAATGGTGGAAATCGAAAGCGACCTCCAGCTGCGATACGGACGATGCTGCCAACGGGGTTCTCGTCGCCAAAGAGCTCCTGCGCTAATGAGGTGCTCAGTACCACTCCGACCTCCGCGCCCGCAATGTCCAGAGGCTCAAAGGTACGTCCGGCACGGAGCGGCAGGCCCATGACCTCAAAGAACGTTGGCGAGACAATATTCAACGTAACAAAAGCCTGCTTTGTGCTTCCGTCGCGCCGGTTCACGTCTAATCGTGGCCGCACGTAGAGAAGGTGCTCCGTCGACGGCAACTGCATCGCTGTTGTGGCCCCTGATATCCCGGGGACTGAGCGCAGCGCATCTTCGACCTCATTGTGGAATCCGGTCATGCGCTGCCACGTGTTGTATCCGTTGTACGGAAGACGGAGCGAGAAGACCGATTTTTCCGCGGGATCAATACCCAGGTCCACACTTTGTAGTCGCATCAGGCTCATCCCCATTAGTCCTGCACCTAACAGCAGACTGAGTGCAAAGGCCACCTGTACTGTCACGAGTGTGGATTGGACGCGCCGCCAACCCTTGCCGCCGGTGGAGCGGGCATCCTCTCGCAGCGACAAGGCCAGAGCAGAAGAACCGCATGCGCGCACTGTGGCAATGATTCCAAGGACAGTCCCAATGGCGAGCGACATAACGATCACGCCCGCTGCCAGGGCTGGTCTCATGGTTACGCTGTCCAGCCTGGGTACGACGTTGCTGGTAAAGCCAAACTTTGTGGTGAGGGCAAGCCACGCAAGCGGCAGCGCGACCGCCGCACTGCCGAGGGTGAGCACGGTGTTCTCTACGACAAAGCGCCGAAAGATTCTGCTACGTGATGCGCCGATTGCGTTGGCAACGGCGATCTCCCCTCGCAACCGCTCAGCTCTGAGCAATGAGAGCGTTGCGACGTTCGCGACAGCAATTAGCAATAGTACGCCTACCATGAGCGATAAAAGGCGCAGTTCACCGCGCACCGGTGCCACGATGGCGTCGTGAAGGCTCTGCACCGTCATACTTAGGCCCGCCTGGCGCACCTGGTCCTCGGAGAGCTGCGGGAACCGATCCCTTATGCGAAGAGTAAGGACATCCAGCTCGTTCGCCGCGCTTTGGAGTGTCGCATCTGGAGCAAGCCTTCCTATGACAGTGAGGTAGCGGGAGTTGAGGCCCGCGCTGTTGGTTGTGAAAGCCTCTGGAAAGTAGATGGCAATTCGGTCCCAAGGTGCTTCATTGATCGGCGACAGTACGCCCAGGATAGGGCGTCTGGTTCGGCTCAGTTCAATTGTTTTGCTGGTAACGTCTCTGTCTCCACCAAAGCGCCTCTGCCAGAGCGCATAGCTGATGATCACTCCGGAGGTGTCGGCCAGTGCATCCTGAGGGGTAAAGAACCGACCAACGACTGGCCTTGCGCCGAGCAGTTCAAAGAGCCCTGAGGTGACTGAAGAACCGGCGACATACTCGGGAGAGTCCCCTTCGGTGATCATGACGCCAGTGTTTATGGAATAGCCGGCGAGCGACGTGAAGGATCGGCTTTCTTCTTTGAGGTAGAGCAGCGTTCCAGCCGAGTGCTCGGTTGTAGTGATGTCGAGGCCCGGAGTATGGACGGCTACACTGACCAGGCGATCGCTGTCGGGAAAGGGAAGTGGCCTGAGCATAACGCCGTAGACAAGTGCTCCGATGCCTGCTACGGCGCCAAGCGCGATGGCCAGGGTGGAGACGACACCGAAAGTAAAGGCAGGGGCTCGTCGCAAGCGCCGTAGTGCAAAGCGCGTATCGTTGAGGAGTCCTTCCAGGCTCGCAAAGCCGCGCGCGCCCCGAGCTTCCTCTCTAAAGCGTGTCATACCGCCAAATGCTACCAGCGCTACTCGGCGCGCCTCCTCTATGGACATGCCCTGCGCGATGTTCTTCTCGATCTCGTGGTCGAGGTGAAAGCTCAGCTCTTCGTCGAGCTCGCGCTGTATGCGCTTTTTCTGGAATACTTCGCGTGCTCTTGCCCGAAGACTGCGCAGGGATTCAAGCATTGGATTGCTTTTCAGGAGGTTGCTTCGAGCACCAGGTCCATTGCACCTACAAAGCGTTTCCAGCTAGCCAGTTCCTCGCCCATGGCACGCCTTCCGGAGGCAGTTATGTGGTAGTACTTGGCGCGGCGGTTGTTTTCTGTGGTTTGCCAGTCAGTGCTGATCAGGCCGCGCTGTTCGAGGCGGACGAGGGCAGGGTAGATGGATCCCTGCCCGACACGGAAGGCGTCGCGCGAGAGTAGCTGTATGCGCTGTGTAAGCCCCCAGCCGTGCATGGGGGCGAGGGACAGGGTTTTGAGGATGAGGAGGTCGAGGGTACCTCGGAGTACTTCTTCGGACGGTTGCGGTCTTGGCATGCCTTCTCCCGGAGTTCGGGAGAACTTAGGGACGGCTCCTCCCGAAAGTCAATAGGAGTCACCAGATTGAAACAACGACAGAAGTCGAGTCGCAGGACTGTAGAGTCGACCGACGGACCTCAGGCTGTACGTGGTTGGAGATTCGGGGTACCTTGGAAACGCAGATTCAAGTTTTGACACTCGCAGTCGTGCAATCCGGCAACACCACTCGGTTAGCTGGCGGGAGGCGCTAGAATGAAGACAGTGGATCGTCCGATGACGGAAGCGATAGGGTATGGAACGTCCGCGCGCCGGTGGCTAGGCACTGCCGTGTTTGGGTCAATCACCATATTGAGCGGCTGCACGAACGACGGTACGGTGGAGGTTGCGACCCTCACCTCGACGTCAGTCCACGTCGTACCTGACACGCTCACCATAGTCCGCCCTCTGGCAGCCGGTTGGCTCGCACAAGTCGCAGGGGGCAGGCAGATCGTCCGCTTGGACAGCGCCTTCCAGATCACGCAAACGATTGCAGTGCGCGGCCAGGGGCCAGCGGAGTTTAGGCAGGCCGCGTGGATGGGACCCTCCAACGATACTGTGCTTATCTGGGATCGAGGTGGGCACAAACTGCTTATTGCAGCAGGTGGTTCGCCGGTCTCGGAGGTCGATGCGCAAGCGCTTCCAAACTCAGCCTCGATCCTGGGACGTACCGGCGACGATCGGTACCTGGTTTCCACAGGTGCTGCGCCTGGCAATACCAGCGAGAGAGTTCTTCAGTTCTGGTCCGCAAAGGACGGGCTTATAGACTCGATTACGACGCTGGTCCAGGCTCCAGTAGTGTGGCTGCGGGTCCAGCGAGGGAATACCGGCGTGGCGTTTATGCTGCCCAGGCAATTCACAGCCAGTGACCGGGCAGTGCTCCTGGCGAACGGGGATGTTGCCGTAATGCGCGGCAGCAGCTCGGAGGTTACGTGTTGTTTGAGCAGCGGCTTTGCGACGTCGACTTTGGTAGGGATTGTCGGGAATGCGGAAGTAGGTGAGGCTGACCGTGCCAGGGTGATTCGAGGGCTGCCGATGATCAAAGACGTGACCGGCGATTCTCTTTGGCCAGCGACCCGCGATGCGTTGCGAAATGAAGATCCTTTTGCGGGCGAAACGGGAGACATCTGGCTGAGGCTCAGCACGTCGGCTGATTCGGCGAGCACAACGTTTGCGGTCGTGTCTGCCGGCAGGGTGGAGCCGCGCTACTTCACGATTGCCGGCGCTGACTGGAGCGTGTTGGCGGCAGATTCGGTGCGCCTGATTGCGAAGTCACTTAACGAGGACGGCGCTGAGCAGGTGGGATACTTCTCGTTAAGAGTTGATTAAGAGTCAGCCCTGGTTAGCAATTCTGGTAGCTGGAAGTGTAGCTGTTCCCAGGTATCAGCGCCGTGCGAGAGCTACTGACAAAAGCTTTGCACCAGCCGCATACCTCTTGGTCTCCCGAGAACCTGGAGCAAAATCGCCAGTGTAGTCGATCCGAAAGATCAGTCCTTCACTCTGGCGCTCGAATTCGATGAATTGGCGCGACTCGATCTCGCTCATCGTGATCCGCAGCGTAGAGCCAAGAGTCCCCTCCACTTCGCTCACCAGCTGGCCTGGATAGACACCATTGGACGTCTGACAAAGCGAACTGAAGGTCTCCATAAAAGTGATTGGGCGGCTCCAGTCGATGGCCGCCTCTCGACCTCGTTCATCAGCATGAAGCAGCATCAAGACGCTGTCGCCTAACGCAACTGATACGAGCGCGACCCCTTCGCCATCCGATGATCGCTCGAAAGTCGCGCCCGCAAACGACGCGCGCGCAGAATCAAGCGTCATACCGAGTTGTATCGGGCCAATACCACGAGCGGTAATCAAACAGCTGCTTTGTACATCATCCTGAGAGACCACTGAGTCTCCCACTGACGCCGAATCACCAACGACGTCGCGCGTCTCTCCGTCAGATGAGCCGGTGCAACCGACGCCTACGACCAACAGGCACCACGCAGAGACTAATCGCAACGACTTGGTCCACTTTGTCTTCATTTTCTATTCGCGCCGTGGGGTTGGTAGCGGGATCCAGCATCGGATTGATCTCACAGATGTGTTGCGTAGTGCGGTCTTGTCACACACCTTCACGTGCAATATGAGACGATACCACAGAACTCGGCTGACACGCCAGCCTCGACCATGAAGACGCAGTACTTTACCGCCACCAGCCTCGACGGCTTCATTGCCACCCTGGACGACTCGCTCGACTGGCTCTTTCCACTCGGCGACATAAGCGACACCAGCTACCCGTCCTTCATCAAGAATATCGGTGCCCTCGCCATGGGCTCGGCGACTTACGAGTGGATCGTGCGCCATCTGATCCAATCTGATGGCAAGCAATCAAAGCCGTGGCCATACGAGCAACCTGCGTGGGTTTTCACCAGCCGCTCGATCGACACCGTGCCAGGGGCCGACATTCGCTTCGTGCGGGGTGATGTGAGACCGGTTCACGAACAAATGGCGCTTGCAGCAAACGGCAAGAACATTTGGATTGTAGGCGGCGGTGACCTTGCGGGACAGTTCCACGACAAAGGCCTACTGGATGAGGTTCTCGTACAGGTGGCATCTGTAACGTTGGGAGCAGGCAAGCCTCTCCTGCCTCGAAGCATCACAACTCCACCCATGCGGCTGACGTCAGTAAGAGCGGTGGGGACAGGGTTTGCTGAGCTGAGCTACGAGATCCAGAAGACGGTTTGATCCGGGACCGGGGCAACCGGCTGGTCGGTCAAGGCAACTGCCATACCAGTAGACCTTCCTCATTCTCGTGCGAGCATGTCGATTACTGGGATCACGCAACCGCCGCGACACGACGCACTATGACGCGTATCAACCACGCCGTAACGGCAGCAATCTGTGCCGCTACCCTCTCAGGTCCCACGATGCTCGACGCCCAGCGACCGACAACCTTGGCAGGGCGCTCCACTGTCTATGCGGCCCAGGGAGTCGTCGCTACTAGCCAACCGCTCGCATCGGCCACCGGACTCGAAATCCTGCGGCAGGGTGGAAACGCAGTGGATGCCGCGGTCGCAGCCGCAGCCGTGCTCAGTGTAACTGAGCCACACATGACAGGCATCGGCGGCGACATGTTTGCCATCGTTTGGCTAGCACACGAGAAGAAATTGGTCGCCATCAATGCCAGCGGTCGCGCGGGTTCGCTCATGACGCGCGAAACGTTGCAGGCGCGCGGCTTTAGAGCCGGTTCACAGCAGGGGGCCATGTCCATCACAGTTCCTGGTGCGCTGGCAGGATGGGACCTCCTGGTTCGCACTCACGGCAAGGGCACACTCGCGCAGGCCCTCCAGCCCGCCATTCGGTACGCGCGCGACGGCTTCCCGGTCTCGCCGATCATTGCGGACCAATGGGCTGACCAGACGGAGTTCCTGAAACGGGACGCCGCCGCGGCCGCAACCTACCTTCCCGGGGGTCGTGCACCTAAAGCCGGCGAGTGGTTTCAAAACGCAGACCTCGCGCGCACACTACAGGAGATCGCCAACAAGGGTATAGCTACCTTCTACGGTGGCGAGCTTGGCCAGCGCATCGTTTCGCACGTCTCAGCGCTCGGCGGTTTCATTACCCTGGAGGATCTCAAGAACAACAAACCCAATTGGGTGACGCCAATATCGGTGCCATTCAATGGATATCGCGTCTGGGAACTGCCGCCTAACAATCAGGGCATTGCAGCGCTGGAGATGCTGCGAATTCTTGAGCCTTATGATCTCAAGGCAATGGGCCACAACTCGGCGGCTTACCTGCACCACCTTATCGAAGCCAAGAAACTCGCCTACGCCGACCTCGATCGCTTTGTGGGAGACGCAGACCATCTCGACATGCCGGCCAGCGCGATGCTGACGGACGAGTTTATCTCTGAAAGACGCAGCCACATGAATCCAAAAAACGCACAGGAACGGGTAGACCCGGGTCCAGCGCGAACTAAAAGCGAAACCATCTACCTCACTGTTGCAGACGCCGAGGGGAATATGGTGTCGTTTATCAACTCGATATACGACTACTTTGGCTCAGGAGTCGTTGTACCGGGTACAGGGTTCGCGTTACACAATCGAGGGGCTGGATTCACCCTCGCTCCTGGCCTACCCAACACAGTCGCTCCGGGAAAGCGGCCCTTTCATACACTTATCCCCGGCTTTGTCACCCGCACGGTCAATGGAGAAGAGGAACCGTATATGAGCTTTGGACTGATGGGTGGAGGAGTGCAGGCGCAGGGTCACGTTCAGTTCCTGCTCAATCATTTCGTCTTTGGTATGGATGTGCAGGCCGCCATCGATGCGCCGCGCTTCCGTCACTACAATGGCTTGCGCGTCGCGCTGGAAGCGCCAGTAGGCGACTCCGTGCGCTCTGCACTTAAGGCCATGGGACACGTGATCATCGACCAGCCACCCATCGTCTTCGGCGGGGCGCAGGCCATAATTCGCCTACCTAAGGGCTACGCCGCGGGAAGTGATCCTCGCAAGGACGGAATGGCGGCCGGCTACTGAGCTGAGAGAATCACGTAACCTGCGATTCGCTGTACAAGGCGGGCGCCGAGGCGCGCAGCATTGTCGTGCCCGCCCAGACGAACCAGATCGTCATGCCCAGCATTGCCGCGCCACCCAAACCATGCAGTGATAGACTGCGTCCGGTCAGGATTCCGCCGAGCACGACCAGCGCCACGATACAGCCAAGGACCGCTAGCGCCCGTGATGTCCTGAGCCTGAGCATAGCGACCGACCAGAGGAGGATTGCCGCCGATGTCAACGCGAATCCGATGGCAGCAAACGACTGGTTGATCCGACCGGTCAAGTGGAAAAGAGCGCTGGCAATGTCGCTTACTGTTCCGTCCGCACTTACTCCTCCGTGGAGGGCGGCTGGCGCCAGCCAACCTGATGCCACTGCCGCAACGATCAAGGCGATGGTTCCCAAGCTATACGCGACCATCGCACCCATAGAGAGATCACGCACCGCAATGAGTCGCTGCGTGAGAGCGATTGCGCCAAATGCGAGAAGCGCCTCAGCGGCTATTGCAGCCGCGTGAACGATTGTTGTAGTACTGGTCGATCCTTCCGCGGCCGCGTTCACTATGTCATTGCCTGTTGGATGAGACGCGGTGACGGCCAGCGTTATGATGCCGCCTGCGATGAGTGCCAACCCGGAGTTCCGATCTCTGTTCATTCTGGACGTGGCAGGTGGGGATCCAGTTGCGACGCGATGTCTGACGCCCAATCTTTATCGCTCCCGTGCTCGGCGCTCGCGAACTCGAACATTTCTGCAATGGCTGTTCGGAAGAAGAGGGAAGCAGCAACGGATCCCCGCGTTCGGCGAAGCGTACAAGCTCTGGGACACGCCCTGGTCCAGCTTCTCCACGAACGCGCCTTTGATTCAATCACAGTGCAGGATATCCTTGACCGTGCTGGTGTAGGGCGGGCAACGTTCTATTCCCACTATAGAAATAAAGAAGACGTCCTGCTCTCGAGCTTTGAACAGATGATCGAGATGTTCAGGGGGCAGCTTGATCTTCCCGGTTCGCCACCAAATCGCCTGGTGCCGGTTGGAGAGTTCCTGACGCATGTGGGTGAAGTGGATCAGTTCCTTGCTTCGCTGCGCACGTCGGGAAAGCTCGAAGAGATGTGGGCATTGACGATGGACGCGATGGCGCGGATCATCGAGGAACGAATTGTCCCAGTGCAGGGAACAACACCGGCGGTGCCACGTCAGCTTTTGGCACGTATGTTGGCGGCATCGTTCATGGAGATGCTTCGCTGGTGGCGCGAGCAGCAGGTCCGTGTCGCGCCAGCCGTGATGGACGCGACGTTTCACTCCATGGCATCAACGGCGATGGGACGCGCCAGATACACTATGCGACATTCTGTAAACCGGCTGGCGCGACGAACGTGACTGAGTAACATCCCCCAATCGCAGCGAGGTTTCTGAGATGGAACGCAGTCTCTTGGCTGGTTTGATCCTCACAGCTCCGATTCTGGCAGCTTTGCGGGAGGGTCCTGTGGTGAATGTGCCCAGAACCTCGTCGGCAGTAACAGTCGATGGTCGGATCAACGACGGTGAGTGGCGAGGTGCTTCAAGCGAGCGGCTTGCCGATGGCTCCACATTGCGTATGCAGCACGACGGCCAGTACCTCTACATTGCCGTTGCGCCGGCTCGGCAAGGCTTTGTGAGTGTCTGCGCGACCCGCAATGACTCTGTGAGAGTACTGCATGCCTCAGCTGCGCTGGGCGCGGTCAGCTATGCGCAATCTTCGTCGGGATGGAATTCACGTGACACCGCGTTTACCTACGGAATGCGTGCGCCCGATACTACTGAGGCTGTGCGCCTGGAGCGACGTGCCTATCTCGAGCGCCACGGTTGGGTATCGAGCACTGTAACCATGACGGACGGCCGCGCCACGGAAATGCAGATAAGCCTTTCGGAGTTTGACGCGAATCCGCGCCTGGCACTCGCCTGGTATTCGTATGAACCGGGTACGGGGCTTCCAATTGTTGGCTGGCCAGGCTCCCTCAGGCAGAATGAAGGGTGTCTGGCTAGCGACCTGGTGCGTGGCTACGTCCCACGAGGCCTGGCGTTCTCCCTTGCAGAATGGGCTGAGTTGAGGCTTGACTTGGCCGTCCAGGAACTGAAAGTTCGCTCGAATTCGTGATTTGTCCCAACCAATTCCAGGCAGGAGTCCCATGCGCATCGTAAATCGACTTGCGATTCTGGCGGTGTTGATCTGTAGTGTCGGCCTGGCTCCGATTGCTGCGGACCCGGTCGGTAGCTACACCTGGTCGCTAAGCTACGACGGCCAGATGTTCGAGGGCTGGATGGGCGTATCCAAGAGCGCAGACTCCTATCTGGCAAAAGTGACCTTGGGACCCGACACCATGACGTCGACCTCCGCGTCCTTCAAGGACGACACCTTCATTTGCCAATTCCCAACTCCTTACGGGAAGGCGGAGTACCTGTTGCGGTACCACGCGGCGGATTCCGTCTCGGGGGAGTGGTCACTGTTGGACGGGGACGCAGCGGGCGCCGGCGGAGTCCTGTCAATCAGGCGGGCCAGGTAACTCGACGCTATTTCGAATCTGACCCCAACTAGTTGCGCTGTGGCTATTTCGAATCTGACCCCAATTAGTCAGGAGGCGCGGAGGAGTTCGACGGGGTCGGTTCTGGCCGCTTTGAACGCTGGGACGAGACTTGCCGCCAGAGCCACGCAGAGTATTGCGAGCTCGGCGGCCATGAGCGCTGTGACATCAGTATAGAACACGCTGTAGAGCATCTCGTCGAGGTGCCTCGCCAGCCACATTGACACAAATGCTCCGATACCGGTGCCGGCAAGTATCATTATTGCCGCGTCGTGAAGTATGTCACGAGCGCATTGACCTCCGGTAGCACCAAGCGCACACCTCACAGCCAGTTCGCGCCGCCACTCAGTGACGGTAAAGGAGAGAAGGGAGTAGAGGCCGACAGCCGCCAGCCCCAGCGCGATGCCTCCAAAGACAATGAACAAGCGCCCCACAAACGCGCGCGCGAGCCGCTCGTCGTCAAAACCGTCGAGCACGGACTCGACAACGACTATGGTTCCCGGTGGCAGCACTTCCGTCGCGATCCTGTGTAGTTCGGCTCGGAACCGCTCCTCTCGACTGGGCGGTACCCTAACGAGCAGCCGATCGAGATTGACCGAATCACGCGACGGCGGTACGACCCACACCTCCGGCAATGATTCAAAAGCCGGCATGACGGTAGAGACGGGGCGAGTGTCTTGTACGACTCCAACTACTGGAAGCCAGGATGCGCTCGTGTTCACATCCCCGAGCTTGAGCATCTGACCTACGGGAGATTCCGTCAACCAGAGCTGTCGCGCTGCAGTCTCATTCACGATCACCGCTCCAGCATCGGTGGCGTCCCCGCCGGTGAAATCGCGGCCATCGATAATCCTGGCGCCAAGGGTGGCGATGTACTCCGGGCCCACCGCTGAGTAGGACCGCGAGTAGAGCTTTCGGGTGCCCCCACCGGAGATTGTAGAAGCCAGAGCAGGACCGAGCTTTGGTGTCACGCCGGTTCCTTCCAGTGACGCTGCGAGTATGCCGGGCTGCTTCTCTATGTGCTCTCTCAGATGCAGCATGTCGTTGATTGAAACCACGCGGTGCTCTCGCCAGGACTTCACCGGCACAAAGGTGTGAATGGTCAAGAGACCTCGGGGCTCGTAGCCAAGGTCGGTTGCCTCCATTTCTGCCACAGCCTTTGTAAGCAGTCCCGCTCCCAGGAGTAGCGACATCGTAAGCGCCAGTTCTCCGATCACCAGCGCGCTGAAGCGTGACTTGCTGCGGCCGGTCGTTGTTCCCGATGCTGACTTCAGGGGCACGTTCGGCTCTACGCTGCTGGTGCGCACGGCTGGAACTAGGGCAGCGACGAGAGCTGTAGCCAGCGCGGCAAGAAAGGCAAAGCCAAAGACGCGCCAGTTAAGGGAAACAGCTGTAAGCCCAACTCCCAGCGCCGGAACCTCGCGCTGCATCTTGTAGGTAACGATGTGGAAGGCCCAGGCGGCAATCAAGGTGCCGACAGCAGCACCACCGAGAGCACAGACCACGGCTTCGGTAATCGATTGGCGTATAATATTGATGCGCCGCGCGCCTAACGCGAAAGACAGCGCAAAGTCACGCTCGCGCGCCAGCCCCCGTGCGAGCATGAGGTTCCCCAGATTCCCGCATGCAATAATCAGAACTACCAGAGCTGAAGCCAGCAGAACCTTTTGCAGATTGCTCATCTCTGCCCGTGTCGTATCCAAGATGGGGAGAACACGATAGCGAAATGGCTGGCGACCCACACCAAACGTGGCTTTGAGCACGGGATCTGCCGTCGTGCGAAGGACGTTCTGCGCCTCTGCCGCCACGACTCCCGGTGCGAGCCTTGCAATCAGCGCGGTGTTACCAAACTCATCGCGCGAAGTGGAGTCAAATGGTACGTAGACTCCGGCGTTGATATCTCCGGGTAGGAATGGCGGAAGCACTCCAACTACGCGATAGATGCGTCCGTTGACTTCAACGTTGGCTTCGCCCAGGTCGCGGCGACCGCCTAACGCGGAGCGCCAGAGCCTGAAGCTGATCATCGCGGCGTCTCCGGCCCCGCCAGCATCACCAAACCTCAGTGGGCTCCCCAGAAACGGACGAATCCCCGTCAGATCAAAGAACTCGGAATTGACACCTGACACCGTCTGGCGGTCATAGTGCTGCCCGACCCGTATGAGAGAATAGCGTCTGGACTGGAGCGCCGTGCCCGAAAAGAGATCCCGCGACCTGCGGGGTGCCTCCAGAGTCTCCCGCCACGTTACGTCGTGCCCCGCGCCATCGCCGTAGTTGGCGATTCTGACTAGCTTCTCTGCCTCAGTAACCGGCACTACCGGGTTAAGCACGGCGTCCACGAGACCGAACATCGTTGTGGTAACGCCAAGAGCCAGCCCCAGGGAAAGGACTGTAACGATGACAAAACCGCGACTGCGTCTTAGCGATCGTATGCCCTTTGCCACGTCCTGCATCAGGGAGTTCATGGGAAGGCTCCTGGATCCACTACAGGACGACTGGCTGAGCCGAACGTCAGGGTTGGCTTCGCCCGCAATTCCACCGTCACGTTAGTCAGGCAGCGATGAGACGGATCCTGGTATTTGCTGGCATCGGCGGGCTTCTCATAGCCCTGCTAAAGCTCATCGAGTACAAATTCCTCGTCGTCGACCACGCCTTCGAGATCTACGGCGGACTAGTTGCAACGCTTTTCTCTGCGCTTGGTATATGGCTGGGGCTAAAGCTGACCAGATCCAGGGACGTCGTGATCGTGCGTAACGTTTCCGTTCCAGCAGAGCAACCCGTGTTTGTCAGAAACGCCGAGCGTCAACTCGAACTCGGTGTAACTCAGCGCGAGTTGACGATTCTTGAATTGATTGCTGCCGGGTTGAGTACAAGAGAGATCGCGGAGCGGCTGTCGGTGAGCGAGAATACGGTCAAGACTCATTCATCCAGACTGTTTGCCAAGCTTTCGGCCAAGCGACGGACGCAAGTCGTGAGGAATGCCAAAGAAGCGGGACTCATCCCCTGAAAGCATGATTTTGAAGATCTGGGCACGAAAATCATCCTTTTGGGTGACGCGAAAAGGACAAAGGGAACCACAGATTCGCGGCATTCAACCGCGAACTCTGACTCAAACGCCATGAAACGCATCGTCCTCACCTTTGGTCTTATTGCCGGCGCGATTCTATCGATGGTACTGGCCGCGACCGCACCCTTTGCAGAAGAGATCGGCTTCGACCGCGGCATGGTGGTTGGCTACGCGGCAATGGTGCTGGCGTTTCTTCTGATCTTCTTTGGAGTGCGCTCCTATCGCGACAACGTTGGCGGCTCGGTCTCATTTGGCCGCGCATTTGGCGTCGGCATGCTCATCTCGTCGATTGCTTCCCTGTGCTATGTCGCGACATGGGAGGTCGTCTATCGAACGACGGCCAGCGACTTCACTGAAAAGTACATCGCTCATACTCTGGAAAAGGAACGCCTGTCAGGAGCGTCTGAAGCGGAGGTCGCCGAGCGCCGCCTGGAAATGGAACGCTTTGCAGAACAATATGAGAATCCATTTTACAGGGCGGCTCTCACTTTTCTGGAGCCGCTCCCGGTTGGGCTGGTCCTGGCGCTTGTCAGTGCCGGCATCCTGAGGAGGCCTCCGCCTAACGCTACTTGAGCGTTCTGTTGCAATCCGGCGAGATCTACCCGACTTTCCTTTTGCGTTTGCCCCTTGCCACCTCGGTAGCCAGTGCATCCAGGCGCGCAGTCCAGAACCCTCTCAGCTGTTCGATCCACTCATCGACCTGCTGAAGTGGCGAGTACTCCATGGAGTAGAGCCGGCGCGTCCCCTGACTCCTTACAGAGGCAAATCCGCTCTCGCGCAGAACACGCAGGTGCTGAGAAACGGCAGATTGGGTTATGCCGAATTCCTGCTCGATGACCTGTACTACTTCTCCGGAACTTTTGTCTCCGGGAGCGAGCAGCTCGAGGATTCGGCGCCTAACGGGATCTCCCAGTACATCGAAAGCGTGCATGGCTTGCTCACCCTTCTGCTTGGCCCGTGTAGGCCTTGAAGGTTCGCTCGGCGGCCGCACGAGCGAGCGCAGCATCCTCGCCGCCGGCAATCGAAGCTTTGCACCATGAATCGCTCGACGCTCGGACGAAACTTTGTCCCTCGTCGCTGGCTAGCCAGGCCATAGCTTCCTGAGGGTCTACGCGTGGTGTCCCCGAAAGGTGTTTGTGGAGTCCAAGAAGAAGCGCCTGATCCCATCCCACGCCAACAGCACCGGCACCGTATCGCTCCCAGAACTCATCAGGGGTGTGCCCAATGTGTTCGAGGTGCAGCCGCGCGCGATCGTCTCCCTGCTCGCTCAACTCGACATTCACCCAGCTGACGTTCTCGTTCATCTCCCAGGTGAGACCCAATCGATGCGGCGGTTCGCACGTTAAGATCTCACCGGCGGCATTGCCGACGATCTGGAAGCGACCGCCGAGTTTGAGGTCGCCGGAGACGGGTAGAAACCAGCGAGGGAGTCGTTCCTGGTTGGTGATCGCGTCCCAGAGGTCATGAACTGTGGTGGGATAGGTACGGGTAACGGCAACGACCCGTGCTGGCGCACCGTTGTAGTCACGTGTCGTAACTTCACGGGTGACGCCGCCAATGATTTTGGTAAAGTCAGTGGTCATGGGCGAGGAGGGCGAGGAGGGCGAGGAGCGAGGGGAGCGAGGGGAGCGAGGGGAGCGAGGGGAGTATATAAGTTTATACTAATATTAGTCAAGAGTGAGATACCAATGCCTCTCCCGGGGCCGGCTCTGGAGGTAATGTCGCCGGGCAAGAGGTGTGAATCGCGCACCAGCTCGCGGCGGCAGACTATGAAGAGACTCTTTTCATTCCCAGGGCGAAGAATTCTCCCAGTGCTGGGAGCGATCGTGGCGCTCCCTATTGCGGCCCAGGCGCAGAGCATAGTTGGTGAGGTGAGAGCGCGCGAGGGATTGAGGCCTCTGGACGGTGCACTTATTACGGTGCTCAGCGCCACTGGTGAGCGGGTTGCGCAATCCATCTCCAATCCGGAGGGTCTTTTTAGGATTCCCAGCCTGCGAAGCGGCACCTACGCGGTGACCGCTCGACGAATTGGCACGCGACCAACGCGAGTAGACTCTGTAGTTGTGGGAGAGCAGGGACCGGCGCGCCTGACGATTCTGCTGGATCCGATTGTCGTACCCTTGGAGCTTGTACGCGTCGAAGGGAGGAGCAGGTGTGGACGGGGCATCGCCGACGACCCCGTCGCCGCCCGAATGGTCGAGGAACTGGTCACGGCATTGCGGCTAACGTCGGCGTCGAGAAGCGAACGAATCGACGCTGTAGTGACAAGCTATATACAGCATCTTGATCCTGTAACGGGCCTCGTCCTGGCCGATACCACCACCACATACAGGGGCTCTTACACTTCGCCGTTTGTCAGCGTCTCGGCGCATACTCTGGCAGAAGGTGGCTTTGCGCGCTCGGACAGATCGGGTGCCATGACCTATCTGGCACCGGACGCCGAAGTGCTGGCGTCGGATGAGTTCCTCGAGGCTCATTGCTTCAGGCCGGTAGCCCACGCGACCGATTCGGCCCTGGTGGGTCTGGAGTTGCGGCCCGCTTCGCGCAACCGGCCAGACATTGAAGGGATGATCTGGTTTCAGCGCACAAGTGCGGAGTTGCAGGAGCTGGATGTACAGTACGTGGGCGTTCCCGCACTCGGTGGCACTCCGGCGCGCGCGCGGGTTGCTTTTCGCAAAGCGGCCGGCGGTTCGTGGATCGCAAGTGAGTGGTCTATCCAGACGCCAATCGTTGTGGTCATCCACAATCCTAACGAGCGGATCGGCCGTTTGAGGATTCAGGGAGAGGCAAGGGACTCTCTTGTGGGTCTGCGGGTGCAGGGTGGAATCGTTGATCTACCGGGTGAGGAGTCGCGGGTCCTCGGGAGTCTCGTTGGAAAGATCGAGAATGCCGGCAGAAGTGTGAGATCCGGCACTTTGCGTGCGGCGGCCGTGCTAGGAGGTACACGTCGTTTGGCGTTTGTGGATAGCGCTGGTGAGTTTGGGTTTGGGAGAATCGTACCTGGAAAATACGAGGTACTGATATCGAGACCCACCGACGGAGCACGACCCGCAGGTTTTGCCAAGGAACTTGCAACCATCTACCGCGGGTCACAGGAAGCCCTTGACCTGGAACTAGAGAGCGGCCCTCAAGCGCTCGGGGCGGCATGCTCAGCAGGCAAACGATCCGTTGACGATCAGGGGGGTGCCGTTGTGGTGTTGGTTGACACGGCTCGCGGTCAGGTGGTGGACGGACTGGAGTTTGCATTGGAGCAGAGCCGCTTTACAGAAGCCCGGTCGAACTCCTTTCGAATAGACGGGAGACAGGATCAGTTCAAGTCCGATCGAAATGGCGCCGTGGTTGAATGTGCCATCGAGAGGAGCAGCACACTTCGCCTCAGGCCAGATCTGGGGAGTCGCACAGCATCGTTTGTTCTTGGTTCAGTTTCTGGCTCGACTCTCGAGATTTATCATGTGGCTGCGGACGCAGACCGGCGCACAATCTTTAGCGACGCTGCGACTACCCCAAAGGCGACTGGAGCGCTCTGGGGAGTTGTGGTTGCTGGTCCGGAGGGGACACTCGAATCACTGTCTCCCACTGTGACAGATCTCAAAACGGGGCAAACAGCGTCGCTCAATCCGTGCGGCTACTTTGAGTTTCTGGACCTGCCACCCGGCGAGCACAAGCTCAGCTATGCTTTCAGGGGCTCGCAGGCCACCGAGCTGACTTTCAGGGTCGAAGGTGGCACCACAACTACGATCAGGATTGAGCATGCAGGCAGCCCACCGAGAGTAGTCTTTCAGGAGATTCCGGCTTCTCAGCTGCAGACTCCGCGAAGCTGCGGTGGTCGCTGACACCTGACGCCTACGTCAGGAGTTGTCGGCGCTTTTTAGTTCTGCAATCGCGCGCTCCAGGGAGACGGCACCGAGTGGGAGGTCAGCCCAGAGGTCGCCAATTTGGTGGAGCCGAGTGGATATGTTGTTCAGGGTAAATTTGGCGGGAGCAGCATAACCACTTTCAATTTCCTCCCAAGAGCATGGTGCGGAGATCGGAGCGCCGGCTCTGGCTCGCAAGGCGTAAGGCGCGGCGAACGTGGCTCCGGGTGAGTTACGCCCGATGTCGACCAGTATCCTGCCTCCTCGATCGGCCTTGGAAAACTCGAGTGTTAGCGTCTCTGGATGCCGTTCTACGAGCTGCACAGCGACTAAACCTGCAAAGCGCATCACGCTGTCATGGGTGTCGCTGCCATCCAGCGGGACGGCAATGTGATATCCTTTGGAACCCGACGTCTTGACCCAACTTGGTATCCCCAACTCCGCGAGGAGGTCTCGCACGGCAAGAGCCATCGCAACAAGGACGTCGGGCTCGTTCTTAAGGGGGTCGAGGTCAAAGATGCAGAGGTCCGGATGTGCGAGATCGGGTCGTCTTGAGGTCCAGACGTGCGGAGTGATCGTGTTCTGATTGATCATCCAGAGCAGAGCTTGCTCGTCGCAGACTATCAGGTAGTTGACCGTTCCGTCCTTCTTTGGAACGTTGATGGTTTCGAGCCAGTCCGGTCCTTTCGCTATGTTTTTCTGTATGAACCCTTCGGCGTCTATGCCGTTGGGAAAGCGTTCGAG
>CAZYTS010000029.1:12694-27322 GCA_964649855.1 uncultured Gemmatimonadaceae bacterium | reverse complement strand
ACTTCCCACAGTCCAAAGGACAGGTGGCTGCCGTCTGTTTCAACGTAAAGGGGCAGGACCTCTGCTTTCTCGATCAGCCGGCACAACTGGACGAGGCGGATCGTGCACTCTATGAACGCCTCAAGGTGCCGGCAAAGCCTTTTGAGAACGTACAGTATTTTGCCCCCTACACAGCGTCGGGCACCGGACTCAATACCCTCAGGTCTAACGAAAATCTGCAGCACAATGTGAATCCCCTGACATGGGGTCTCAACGAAGTGCTGCAGTACGCTGAAGTCCTGCTCAACAAAGATGACGTAGACGCCAAGGCCGATGCGCTCATCGACTTTATCTCCACGCGAGTCGTAGGAATGAAGTTCCAGGACGACGCGCTGGGAACGCAGGTCTACACCGTGCGCTCATTCTCAGACCTGGACCGCTGGTTCCGCGATGTTATCAGTGCCATGGAATCGAGAAACCACGAGTCATGGCGCACCCACCACATTGCCACTATCCGAAAAGTCCGAAATCGGCTCACCAACATCGCCACGCGCTGCCAGGGGCTTGTGACCAACGACGGCGGCGCCAGCGACCTCCCGTTCGGGAGCTTTGAAGACAGAACGGTGTATGTGATCGACGTCGCCAACCTCGAGGATGACGCCCAGGACCTCGTGTTTGCGCGTGTGGTTTCCAAGCTTCGGGAGCATCTCGAAAGGCGCACCCTGGGGGTAGACCACGTCGTCGTGTTTGTCGATGAGCTCAACAAGTACGCTCCTGGCGACGGACCAGACACTTACGTCAGGAAAATGCTCCTGGATATTGCAGAACGGGGCCGCTATCTGGGGATGGTACTTTTCAGCGCGCAACAGTTCCGCTCCCAGGTGCACCGCAGGGTCGTCGGAAACTCGGCGACAGCACTCTACGGCCGGATGGACTCGGACGAACTTGCAACTCCGGGGTATTCTGTCCTGAGCCCAGCAACAAAGATCAAGCTCGCCACCCTGGAAAAGGGACAGTTGATGGTTCGGCACCCGCACTTTGCGCAACCGATTTTCGTGCGCTTCCCACGTCCGGCTGTGATGGCCGGCAGGGATGGGGCTCGCCAGTTCCCACCAGCCGCCGAGGTGCCCTTTCCCGAAGCAATACTCAAGTCTCTCAGAGCTCTGGACCCGTCACTGACCCTCGCTTCGATCGAACACGTTTTTGCGCTCTATGACGAACAGGAAGTCCTCAAGGCGCGCGATACCGTACTTCGTTTAAGACCAAAAGACGTTAAGCGGACCTTTCTGGACCAGTTCGCACGTCACGTTCCGGCGCAACCAGTCATAGTAGAAAAGCGACCAGCGTTGCGACCGACACCACTCGAAGATCCCTACGGCGATTGATGGCCGCCGTGCAGCACTTGATTGTCTCTCTTCCACTGGCGCTGTTTTTCATTTCGGTGC
The DNA here is from genome assembly GCA_964649855.1 of uncultured Gemmatimonadaceae bacterium. Classification (GTDB taxonomy): domain Bacteria; phylum Gemmatimonadota; class Gemmatimonadetes; order Gemmatimonadales; family Gemmatimonadaceae; genus CAZYTS01. The sequence goes on along the minus strand of CAZYTS010000029.1, from coordinate 25,898 downwards.
TCACAGGAATCGCCGGTGCGCAGACCTCGGGTCCCGTGCTGCTTCAGCTTCGGCCCCATCCCGGTGACACCCTGAGACTTAGGATCGACCAGACCATCGAGATGAGTCGCGCGACCGAAGACAGCGAAGACGCCTTTGAAAGTGACGGCGTCGCGTCGCTCGTGATGCTCGCTCGTATGGCGGTAGAGTCGGCGGATAGCAGCGGGTCACGGGTTACCGCGCTAACCGACTCGGTTCGCATAACGAGTCCTGGCATCTATGCCTCGTCAGGCGTATTGCGAGGTGCGCAAGCCCTCCAGGGCACGCGCTTGAGCTTTCAGGTCACCACAGACGGCTCCACGAGACTCAACCTGGCCAAGGGACTCAACGACCCAGGGGTCGGGAACCTCTTTTCTCAGCTTCCCGCCACGCTTCCCAAGGAAGCTTTGATGCCGGGTGCGTCATGGCAGCGTGTGGTCCAACTCCCGCTTCCAGCCACTCCGCACAGCCGTGGCAGCGCCACGCTCAATGCGACTTTTGTTTTCGACTCGCTTTCGCACTCAGGGGAGTTTGCGCACCTTTCAGTTCGCGGGCGGCTTTCACGTTCGGGCGCAACGGGTGCAGGAGGAGGCCAGGTGCAGACCTCCGGTGAGGTGAGCGGGAGCATTCTGATCGACCGGCGGCGCGGCTGGATCTCCGACGCGCGCACAGTGGTTACGCTTCGTTCCCTCGTTTCCACCCGCGACAAACGAACTCCGCCTTCGAGGGTGAGAGTCAAGATAACGCAGTGGATGCGAGTGCTCTGAGCAATGCGATTGGTTCACCTGTCGGATCTGCATTTAGGAGTTAGGCAGTATCACCGGCAGACTCCGGCCGGAATAAATCAGCGGGAAGCGGACGTCGCGGCGGTTTTTGCACGCGTCGTCGACCAGATCATCAAACTCGCTCCCGACCTGGTAACCATTGCGGGGGACGTCTTTCACACGGCGCGCCCCTCCAATCCGGCCATCCTCCACGCCTTCAATCAGCTCACAAAGCTCCGTACTCAGCTCCCCAACACCATCGTGGTGATCGTGGCTGGCAACCACGACGTCCCACGCTCCACCGAAAGCGTCTGCATACTTCGGCTCTTCCGAGAACTCGGCGTCCACGTGGCAGACACCGAACCGCAGCGCTTTTCATTCCCCGAGCGCAACCTCTCGGTCCTGGCGATCCCAGACGTACCAAACCTACGTCCATCCTTTGATCCGGATCAAAGCATGGAGCACAACGTGCTCGTCATGCACGCGGATGCGCCCGGCAGCCTGCCGGATACCTACGGCTACGCGGAGCAGGCTTCGCTGGAGTTTGCACCAGAGGAGGTCGGCTTTGCTCGCTGGTCCTACGTAGCACTCGGCCACCACCACGTTTTCCACCAGTTGGCCAATCACGTCTGCTGGTCGGGAGCCATGGAGTACGCCAGCGTCAATATCTGGGGAGAACGCGCAGAAGAGATTCAGGCCAAGCTGCCCGGCAAGAGATTCATTGAGTACAACCTGACGACTAAAAAGAAAACGCTGCACGTAGTCCCAATTGCCAGGCAGCTCGTGGACCTGCCGCCGATAAGCGCTCGCGGCATGACCGCGGCAGACGTAGACGTGGCGATCCGCACAAACGTGGAGAAGTGGAAAGGAGGTATCGACGGGGCGATTGTGAGGCAGTTGATACGCGATATTCCGCGGCACATTGCTCGCGAGCTCGACCACAAGCAGTTGCGCGAGCTGAGGCGCAAGGCGCTGCACTTCCACCTGGACACGAGGCGGCCTGACATACTGCGCGCCGTGCCAGGGACCGCAGGGAGCGAGGCTGGACGGAGGCCGTCGCTCACCGAGATAGTGCGCGACCGTTTGATGTCGCGGCCGCTCACTCCCGACATCGACAGGCAGCAGCTTGTCGACCTCGCGCTTCACTATCTGCGCGAAGCTGACGCCAGGGAGCAGGCTCTCGCGGTGGTGCCGGAGGAGGGAGAGTGAGACTCAATTCGCTGCAGCTCACAAACTTCCGGCAGCATGCGGATTCCCGCCTGGAGTTCGATAGCGGGCTCACCGGGATCATCGGGCCTAACGGCGCGGGGAAAAGCACCATTCTCGAAGCCATTGCATGGGCGCTCTACGGACAGCCTGCTGCACGTGGCAACAGAGATTCCATCCGTTTTGTAAGAGCCGGACCACGGGCGAGTGTACGCGTAGAACTCGACTTTGAGATGGCGGGGCACCGCTATCGCGTTGTACGCGGTCTGACCAGCGCCGAGCTGTACCTCGATGGCGGAAGCCGCCCGATTGCCAACTCGTTGAGTTCCGTGACTGACCTGCTGCAACGCAGGCTTGGTATGTCACGGACCGAGTTTTTTCACACCTACTTCACGGGCCAGAAAGAACTCAACGTAATGGCGGGGATGGGTCCTTCGGACAGGGCCCGCTTTTTGAGTCGGGTTCTGGGCTACGAAAAGCTGCGTGTTGCTCAGGAGATAGCACGCGATCGGCGCAGCACTCTAATAGCCGAGATCAACGGGCTGCGCGCAGGCATGCCGGATGCCGACGTGGTGCAAAAGACTGTCGCCGAGTCGCATCAAAGACGCCAGAGTGCAGCGAGCGACGTAGCCAGGGCACGCGACAGACATAGCTCCGCGGGATCGAGGCTGGCGGCAATTGCTCCAGGATGGACAGAGATCCAGGCGGCGCGCGAAAAGCACCAGTCGCTGGTTGCAGAATTGCGGGTGATCGAGAATGAGCTGGCAGCGCAGCGTCGAGACCAGGAGCGCATTCTCAAGGAACTGGAAGCAACTGCTGCAGCGCGCAGCGAACTCACGCGGATTACCGCAGAACTGGCACCGCTCCCCGCGATTGCTGCCGAGTTTGCGCGGCAGGAAGCGTTGGCCCGCGAAGAAGGCAAGCGGCAGACTCTAACGGAGTCAACACGTGCATTGCACGAAGAAGTTGGCCAGAAGAAGGAACGCCTGGAGCGCCTTCGTCTGGCGCCACAGCAGGAAGAAGAGGCCACCGAGAAGCTCGAGGCCAAGCGCCGCGAACTCGAAGCCGCACTCGGCGCAATCGAAGGGCTCAGGACCGACTGGGTTCGCGACAGGCAGGATGCAGAAACCAAGCGCGAAGCACTTCTCAACCAGTACAACGAGTACAAGGACCAGAAGGAGCGTATTACCCAGGTGGGTGAGGACGGAGTTTGTCCAACCTGCATGCGCAAGCTAGGTGAATCATTCCGCTCGGTACTCGATCAGCTCGAAGAGCAGATGGACAATATTCTGGTCGACGGGCGGTACTACAAAAAGCGGATCGAGCAGCTGGATCAGATCCCACCCGAGATTCAGAAGCTCGAAGAACAGCGTCGTGAGATGCAGCGCGAAGTTGGGGATCTGGAACGCGCACTGGCGCGGATACAAAGCGGTGTTCGTGAGCTTTCGGAGCTTTCACGCGAAATCGCCAACAAGGAGCAGAGGCACGATCAGTTGCGCAAAGAGCTCGAAGCCATCCCCTCGGGCTTTGACCAGGAACGCTTTAACGAACTGCGGCGCGAAACGGAGCGGCTTGCGCCTCTCAACGATCAGGCGACGCGGCTTTCCACTCAGATGGAGCGCGAAGCTGATCTCCTGGCCGACCGCGAACGTATTCACGCCGAGGTCGCGCGGCTGGAGAATCAGGTAGGTAATCTGGCAAAAGCTCGGGACGAAGTTCGCTATTCTGAGCAGGACTACACCACGCTGCGCGAAGATCAGGAAAAGGCAACAGCGGAGGCCCAGGCTGCCAAGGTAGAGCTGGCTCGGGCGGAAGCTGCCCTTGCTGCGGCGGAACGCGACGTGGAGTCGTCAACGCGCGCCGGTCACGAACTGGAAAAGAAGCAGGCGCAGCTCGATTCACTGCAGAACGAGCGCAAACTCCACGACGAACTCGATCGCGCCTATACAGATCTGCGCACTGACCTCAATCACGCGCTCAGGCCGGAGCTATCCGAACTGGCCAGTGCATTTCTCGCAGAGCTCACAGATCACCGCTATTCCGAGTTGGAGCTCGACGACCAGTACAACGTCATAGTGCTCGAAGAAGGCCGTCCGATACCAGTACTGTCGGGTGGTGAGGAGGATATTGCTAACCTGGTTCTGCGCCTAGCCATTTCACAGATGATCGCGGAACGTGCAGGCCAGAGCTTTTCGCTATTGGTACTCGACGAGATCTTTGGTTCGCTGGACGAGGTAAGGCGTCACAACGTCGTGGAGTTGCTCAAGCGGCTGCAGGATCGTTTTGAACAAGTGGTGCTCATCACGCACATCGAGTCTGTAAAGGACGGACTCGACCGAGTGATAACGGTTGGTTACGACGAAGAGGCAGGCAGCTCCGTTGTACAAATGGTTTCCAGTTCCTATCCAATGCTCGAGCTTCTGGACGGCGCCCTCGAAAGCGCCGGAGTCGACGGATGACTACCTCGCGAGTCTGGCGCGCGCCTAAAGCGGTCAGCGGTCCTTTCCCGATCCGCCTGACTGATATCGATGCCGTCAACCGCGTCTTCTCAGATGCTTTTACCGAACGCTATCGCCGCGATGGAATGGTTGGCGTGCGTGTGCCACAGCTCAATCCCGCCATCTGGCGTTACGCAATCGAAGACGCGCGCGACGGCGCCATGCTCTGGCGCGACGACCATGGCGAGGTAATCGCCTTTAACGTGGCGCACCATTCCGGTGTGGAGGGCTGGATGGGCCCCCTTGCCGTCAGACCGGAGTGGCAGGGCACGGGACTGGGCAAAACCATCGTTACCGAAGGGGTCGAGCGGTTGCGCGCCAATGGCGCAACTACAATTGGTCTCGAGACCATGCCGCGCACGATGGACAACATCGGATTCTATTCGTCGTTAGGATTCGTGCCGGGACATCTGACCATTACGCTCACACTCGAAGCGGCAACGAGCGATCGCGGTATCCTGCTCCTCAGCATGCTTCCTCCAAGAGACAGAGTCGCTGCATTTGCCGAGTGCCGCTCGTTATGCAGTGACGTTCTTGGGGGCTATGACTTTTCGAGGGAGGTCGAACTTACGCGCGATCTGGGACTTGGCGACGTCGCGCTCCTCAGAAAAGACGGCGCCCTCGCCGGCTTTGCACTCTTTCATGCGGCGCCACTCGTCGAAGGCCGCAGCCGGGAGGAGTTGCGGGTTCTCAAGCTCGTGCTGCGCGACGTCTCACTCACACGTGAACTGGCATCGCTGGTGTCGGGAGCCGCCCATCGAGTAGGAGCGCAACGCGCTGCTATCAGGGTGCAGACCGCGTACCGGGCGTTCTATCGACGCCTGGTAGAGTGCGGCGCCAGAGTACGCTGGACCGATCTCAGGATGACGCTCGAGGGTTTTGAGGAAAGGGTGGCGCCCAGCGGTGTCTTGCTCTCCAACTGGGAGATCTGACAGCGACTCCCGTCAGGCGCGGCGTCGTTGTGGCTCGGCGACCGCAGCGGAACGAGGTTTCTTTATCGCCCCTGTCTTGAAGTCATCGGCATCGAGTCCCGTTGCGCCTCGCGCAATCGCGGCGATCTCGTCAAAGGGCAGCATCCCTTCGACCGGTGCAAAGAGCTCTTTGAATGCGCCGACGTTAAAGCCGCGAGTGTCGCGAAGGTAGACGGCGAGGACTGCCCCTCTCGCCATGAGACAATGTTCGACGCTCTTCATGCCAGCCACTGGTGAACAGAAGAGTCCGTCGATGTCGTTGAGTCGCGCAGTGAGCGGGGTGCGGCTCTCTTCGCCTTCTTCCTCAACCATGATGTCAATGGCGTGAGCGGCGAGTTGATAGGCGATGTTGAAGAAGACGCGCCGCTCGGTCAGCACCGCAAGAGCGGCTGACCAATCACTTTCCGACAACTGCTGAAGCCGAACGACGACCTGATTCGCCAGTTCTGCTCGGTAGGCATGACGCTCTGACATCCGGACTCAACCTAGGCTCCTTCCCACGGGTCACCAATACGCCATGGGAAATGCCGTTACGTGATGTTACAGAATTCTCATGAAACGGTCTGAACGGTGGCAAGGGATGCAGATCGTGTGCCGCGGGCGCTTCAGGAGCCTTTACCGGCCTTGGTACTCCTGACGACGATGCGGTAAATGAGAAGGAAGACTCCCAGTGTGAGCAGGAGATGGACCCAGCCAGGAGCTTCTGTGGTGAAGGTCGCAAACGCCCAGACTCCGATCATTACGAGTGCAGCGATGATGCCGAGGTCCATGAGAAGTTGGGAATGGAATGAGAGAGTTGAGGATTCATGAAAGATTGACCGTAGTAGCGCTGTCCCGTAAGTTCTGGGCGGCTTAAGGGATAGGGGCGAAGAGACCAATTTTTTGAGCCAACAAGCTCGGCGTGGGGGCCCAACAGACTGGAGGACGTCATGCCCCAGTGCGGGGACGGCGGAGTTCGGGTGCGGGTCTTATACCTATCGTTTGGGCTTCAAAAAAACCTCTTCGTTCCGACCAGGGAGCTCCGTCTACAGGGCGGAGCTCTTTTGTTTCCCCCGGATGCGGTGCATTCGAGCGACAGGGTGTGATGCGAGGGGACACTCACAAGCTCACCAGCGCATAGTTAGCATAGGAGGGTGGCTCGGATTGCCGTACGGCAAAGTGTGATTGTGTGGAAGGAGTGCAGCCTCGAGAGATAGCGGCATGGCGCCGCTTGTCATGCTGGCCCGCGCTCTTCTCAGCCCTTCAACGCTCACCCGCCAAGCCCCTCAGCGCTCACCCTCTCACCCGCTCACGATAGTGCCACAGGTAACGATAACTCGGCGTCTGCGTTTCAACGCGGCGCACAGGGTTCACAATCCAGCACTCAGCGACGAAGAAAACAGGTCGCTTTTTGGGAAGTGCAACAACCCCAACTGGCACGGTCACAACTATACATTAGAGGTCTCAGTGACCGGCCCCATCGATGGCAAAACCGGATATGTGATCGACCTCGGCATGATCAGGGACGTTGTGACCCGAGAAGTAATCGACAAGGTAGATCACAGGAACTTCAATCTGGATGTGGAGTTCATGCAGGGTGTGAACCCCACATCCGAGAACATTGTTGTAGCGTTCTGGAACGTTATCGAGCCGCTGTTGAAGCCGGCCAGGCTCACTCGGCTAAGGTTGTGGGAGACCGAGAATCAATTCGTAGACTACGAGGGAGTTGCATGACTGCGCCAATCAAGCCTGCACCGGGACCGTGGCTGTACACGCCTTCAGCTGATGACGATGACGATGGTGGTCGCTGTGAGAATGACGTGGGAGCGATCGAGTATGAAAAGCTCGTCCGGCGGCAACTCGAATTGCTGGGAGAGGATGCCCAGAGAGAGGGGCTCCAGAGGACGCCGCTGCGCGTCACCAACAGCATGGCGTTTCTCACGCAGGGCTACCGCATGCGAGTGGAGGACGTGGTAGGAGAGGGAATATTCAAGGAAGACCACCAGAACATGGTGATGGTCCGTGACATCGAGCTCTATTCATTGTGTGAGCACCATATGCTTCCTTTCTTTGGCAAGGCCCATATCGCCTACATACCAAATGGAAAGATCGTTGGTCTCTCCAAGCTTCCGCGCATTGTGGACATGTTTGCAAGGCGGTTCCAGGTGCAGGAACGCCTCACGAGCGAGATTGCGCACGCTATCAAGGGTATTCTCAATCCTCTGGGTGTGGGCGTTGTCATCGAGGCGTATCACCTTTGCATGATGATGAGGGGGGTCGAAAAGCAGAACTCCAAGACGATTACCTCTGCCCTGCTGGGTTCATTCCGTGACGATGCCAAGACGCGTGATGAGTTCCTGAGGCTTGCTCACGGCAACGGCACAAAATGAGCAAGGAGCTCGAGGATGCTGTCGCCGTTGTCACGGGAGGGTCAAAGGGGATTGGACTGGCCGTGGCGCAGGCGTTAGGCAGTGCGGGGGCGAGGGTTGTAGCTCTGGCGCGCGATGCTCAAAGGCTGGCACAGCTCACCCCTCAGCTGAGCAGAAACGCTGTTGGCATAGCTGCTGATCTATCGGTAAAAGCTGACGTGGATTCAGCGCTGGAGCAGATCAGGGCCGTGGCTGGAGTGCCGGACATAGTCGTGAGCAACGCGGGTGCGTTTGAACTCGGTCTGGTGGGAGAGATGGCCCCGGCTCAAGTCGAGCGTATGCTGGCTCTCAATCTCCTCGCGCCATACGCATTCTTTCACGCTTTTGTCCCAGGAATGCGGGAACGGGGGAGTGGCCACCTTGTGAGCATCGGCTCGGTCGCCGATCGCGAGACATATCCCGAGAACGCTGCGTATTCGGCTACAAAGTTTGGAGCCCGCGCCATGCATCAGGTGCTGCGGCAGGAGCTGAGGTCGAGTGGTGTGCGCGTATCTCTGGTGTCGCCGGGCCCTGTAGACACACACATCTGGGATCCCATAACTCCGGAATCGCGGCCTGGTTATCCCAGGCGCGACGAGATGCTCGATGTACAAGCTGTGGCAGCGGCAGTGCTCTGGGTTGTTACGCGGCCAGCCAGCGTGAACGTGGACGAACTTCGGTTGTCGCGCTCCTGAGTCACGATCCAGACCCAGGATGTTCATAGAGCACATAGACTCACTGCGCTGTCTGGCGCTCCACGAGGATACGTGGCTCGTAGCAGCGGTCGAGGCGATGGAGGGAAGGTACGTAATAAGGGGTTCGTTAGGCTGCCCTGTATGTGGCGCCCAGTACCTCATCAGGAACGGTGTGGCGGATTTCAGGAGGGACGCGACGCGTGGAGCAGTACGGCAGGAAGACACAGCCGGCTTGCGGTCCCGTTCAGCGGATGACGTGGCCGAGCGGGTGCTGCGTGTGCGAGCGTTGCTCGACTTGCGAGAAGACGGCGGCACTGTCGCCCTGACCGGGGACTATTGTGTCGTAGCCTCCGACCTCGAGGGAGAAATCGACGTCCACACGATCCTCATCAATCCAGCGCCGGGCATAGAGCTCGAGCACTGGCGATCAGTGATTCTGACTGATGCGGGAGTGCCGCTGGCACGCAGCTCACTGCGAGCTGCAATTGCTGGTTTGTCCACCACACGCGAAACGGTATCAGGTCTTGCGCGGGCGGTGCGAGCTGGAGGACGACTGGCGGCTCCGGTGTCGGTTCCATTGCCCGAAGGAGCCCAGGAACTGGCGCGCGACAGCCTGGAGTGGGTTGCTGCGATGAAGCACCTGACTAGTGGCTTTGCTCAGCTCAAGCGCGGGTAGTCTCACTCTTCTACGCGGTGCTCGCCGGTGGCGTAGAGCGCGTCGATCCTTTCCTTGTAGTGCTGGTCAATGACACGCCTTTTCACCTTGAGGGTGGGAGTAAGCTCTCCGGATTCGATCGAGAAGTCGTGTTCGAGGAGGGCGATCTTTTTAGGCGTTTCATAGCTGGCCAGATCGGTGAGAGTTGAGCGCACCTCCTTGTCCATTTTTGCCTGAATCGTGGGCATTTCCAGGAGTTGCGCACGATCCGTCCAGATCAGCTGCTTGAGCTTGGCCCACTTTTCCAGCTGTTCAAAGTTTGGTACGACCAGAAGGACCGCGTACTTGCGTTTGTCGCCTATCATCACGGCCTGACTGACGTACTTGTTGACCTTTACGAGATTCTCGATGGGCTGGGGGGCAATGTTTTTGCCACCGGCCGTGACAATGATGTCTTTCTTTCGATCGGTAATCCTGAGGAACCCGTCTTCGAGTTCTCCGATATCGCCGGTACTGAACCATCCCTCGGCGTCAATGACTTCGTTGGTTGACTTGGGGTCGTTGTAGTAGCCCCGCATGATATGGGGACCACGGGAGAGGATTTCGCCGTCCGAAGCGATCTTTACCTCAACTCCTTTTACCGGTTTGCCAACCGTTCCAATGAGAAAGTTCAGCGGTGTGTTTACGGCGATTACCGGAGAAGTTTCGGTGAGGCAGTAACCTTCCAGGATCGTCAGGCCGGCGGCATAGAAGAATTTGTTGATTTCCGGTGCCAGCGGGGCGCCGCCGGACACAAAGTACCTGAGCCGGCCTCCTGTGCGTTCCTTGAGCTTTGAAAAGACCAGTTTGTCGGCAATCCCGTACTGAAACGAGAGTGGTGCAGACGGTGTGCGGCCGGCAAGCTTGACATCGGCATAACGCTCGGCGACGGCACGCGCCCAGAAAAAGATGCGCTTCTTGAGTCCACCGCTCGACAGCGCGTTTTCCAGGACGCGCGCGTACATTTTTTCGTAGAGGCGCGGCACCGACATCGCAAATGTTGGCCGCACTTCGGCCAGTGCGATCGGGACCAGGTCAAAGGAGTCGACGTAGGCGATCGACGTTCCCGTTGCAAAGTACCAGTAGTCTGCCAGCCGCTCAAAGACGTGCGAAAGCGGGAGGAAAGACAGAGCAATGTCGTCTTTCATGGGAATGATGTCGCAGACGGCCATCACGTTGGAGTGAAGGTTGTCGTGCGTCAGCACCACGCCTTTAGGCGCTCCCGTAGTACCCGACGTGTAGATGATCGTGGCGGGGTCGTCGGGTTGCGCGGTAAGAGCCTCGGCCTCCCAGGCTGCAGTCTTTTCAGAATTGTCGGCGGCTCGGCCGCGCTGCTCGAGATCCGCCAGCGTGAGGTCGGCATGTGATCGCGCGGCTTCGTCAAAAGCGACTACATACTTGAGTCCCGGTGCCTTGGACCTGATCGAAGCGATCTTGTCGGCCTGCGCAGCGCTCGACACAAAGGCAACTTCGGCTCCAGAGTTGGTGAGTATCCAGGGAATCTGTTCCGCGGGTAACGTGGCATAGATCGGAACGTCAGCTGCGCCAAGCGTTAGGCACGCCCAGTCCGCCAGCGACCATTCGGGACGGTTTTCAGAGAGCAGCGCCACGCGGTCGCCTCGGGCAACGCCGAGTTCTCTGAGTCCAAATGCGATCCAGCGCGCGCGTTCGAGAATGGTTCTGTGAGAAATGGATTCCCACTTTCCAGGCGCGGCCCTGTATTGCATGGCGTCGGCACGATTGTAACGCCTGCTGCTCTCAAAAAGGATCTGAGTGAGCGTTCCTGGCGCGGGACGCGGGCCACCATCCGCCATCTGCTCTCGTTCTGCCGTGTTCGCAGCTTTGATGTCAGATGCCATTTCCTGCCGACGTTGTGAGGTGAGACGTCAGGGTTTGGGTTCTACCCGCACAGTCCAGACGATGGGACTACCTGGCACGAATTGGTGCCCGCGCCGCGCTTCCGCAAGGACCTTGATCGAATCGATCGCACTTTGACCTGCGTTTATGCGAAAGCGTAACCTGCGCCGCGCACCATTGCCATCGGTGGTGTCCACAGTGGTAACGCGCCCCGCGTCATCCACCATAAAGAAAACCCTGGTCGTGTCTGTTGATGGAATCGTGTCGTCGTCAAACGTTACCAGGCGGTACCTCACGACGTACGTGGGAACCGGAATCGTGTCGCTGCTGCGATACGAATTGAGCACGACCGCAAGAGACATCGAGGTGTCCGAAGCCTCGGCGGGCAGACTGTAGAAGATCGTATCGGATGAGAGATCAGTCTCGCGATAGATCGTGTCGGGGCGCGGCACCACTCGCAGCTCGCGCACCAGGCTCTGAAGCCCTGAGGCGTTGGCAAAGAGCCGCGCTACAAACTCTGTGCTGCCAAACTCCAGTGAGTCACCTGTGAGCTGGGCGTTCTCGTCGATATGTACGAGTGTGTCTGTTGTTACAAAGGTGACGGGCCAATCGCTCAACAAGTTGCCGTCTGCCGAATAGACGTTTGCGCTGAGTGGTATCGCGTTGCCCTCGGCGTCGCGAAGGGAATCTCCTGCGACTACAGAGGGTGAAGGAAGTGGAGCAAAGTCGATCGAACCGATTTCATCGGGGTCGACGCTGATGTCGATGCACGCCGTCAGCATGAGGATGGCGGCGGCAAGAACTGGGCGCTGGCGCTGCAACATCACGAGAATCGTTCGGCCAGGAGCGTTGCAAGATTCACGTAGGCCTGTGCCGCCTGGTCTGCTGGTGTTCTAAGCACAACTGGCTGACCCGCGGCAAAGGCTTCCAACGCCGCATCGGTGCGCGGAATCGCGAAGTCAAAAACCATGTTGCGGGGGAGGTGAGACCTCACGTAACGCGCCACGCGTTCCGATGACGGATTGCCTGGCTCGAACATTGTCAAAAGAATCCCGTCCAGGGTGAGCTCCTTGTTGGCGTCCACGATTTCCTGGATACCCCGCAGTATCTGTGGAGTTGTCTGGAGGGCGAGTGGTTCACACTGAAGCGGCACCAGGGCGTGCTGGCTTGCTTCGAGGACGCGGCGCACGATGGGACCAAGACCTGGAGGTGTGTCGACGATAACGACGTCGCAGCGCTCGCGTGCCGTCTCGAGCAAATCATGGAGTACGTTGGTCTCGCCTATGAGCTGCTGGTAGAAGGTGTGGTCGGTTGAGTCGCTGACGGACCCCGCGAGGATGACGCGGAGCCAGGGGAGCGCGGTTGGCAGGATGATCTCGCGCAGCGACCGAAGACCATTGAGGTAGTCGGCAAATCCGTAGGTGGGGTGACCCTTGCGGAGGCCGACGCCGTAGCGTACCGCGCCTTGCGGATCTACATCGATTATGAGTGTCTTGAGTCCTCGGCGCGCAAAGGCGGCGGCAAGGTTTACTGCTGTTGTTGTCTTGCCGACTCCACCCTTCTGACTGACGATAGCGACAACCCGACCCACGTTCAGGACTCGGGCTCGATAGCCGCGTCGCGCTCGGAGCCGTCGGGTGATTGCCCATCTGACGGCGAGCCTGACAGATCCGCCAGGGCGCGGCGTGCGTGTTCGATGTTGGCCGGGTCGGCCTTGGAGGGAGACTGGAGGAAGGACTCGAGGTGTGCGCGCGCGGAGTTTCGCTCGCCGCGCTTTAAAAGAAGAAAGCCGAGTCCGTAGTTGGCCCCCGAGTGGTCTGGAGCGATTTCGAGGGCGCGCCGGTAGCAACGCATCGCTTCTTCGCTCCTTCCGAGCCTCGTGTAGGCAATCGCCATGTTAACAAGAACCTTGTGATCGTCGGGCTTATCGCGCAGGGCGAGGCGGTAGGACGTGAGTGCGGCGTCCAGATCGCCCTGCCGCTCCAGGGCAAGCGCTTCTGTGAGATAGTCGAGGCGCTGCGGCTTGAGCTCGCTTCCGCGCCTGCCGGACAGGAGCCGGCTCCACCATGACATGCGCTGGGGGTCGGTTAAGGGCGCTCGGACAGGGGTTGGGT
>CAZYTS010000029.1:0-12594 GCA_964649855.1 uncultured Gemmatimonadaceae bacterium | reverse complement strand
GTACGAAGTTGATCCGACCAAGGGACGCTTCGATGTGGAGTGGCCTTTGTTTGGCGAGTTGTCCAGGGCGTTGGCGCTCAAGGTTGCGCGGTCGTTTGATCCCGAGGTCGTTGTGGGGATTGCGACTGCGGGGGTGATTCCTGGAGCAGTTGTCGCCGCGATTCTCGATCGCGATTTCAGGTCAATTCACATTTCGCGGAAAGAGGATTCCCGGGTTCGCGAGACTCCTGCGGTGCTGGGCGCGGCGCCGACGGAGGTCAGGAACAGGCGTGTGTTGATTGTGGACGAGACCTGCGATTCCGGAGAAACGATGAGGCTGGCTGTGGCGGCAATTGTGAACGCTGGTGCCAGCGAGGTGAAGACAGCGGTGTCGTTCAAGACGGGTGGTTACGAGCCCGATTTTCACGCTCTCGCTACGGAGAGCACCATTGTTCTTCCGTGGGATCGTGAGATTCTGGTGGACGGCGAGTTGAGGCCGAATCCGAAGTATCGGGACGTTTGAGCGCGGGGGCGCGGGTGGGGGCGGGGCGCGGGAAACAGGCGGAGCATTAATGCTTAGTGCTACTAGAGCCCGGGGTTCTCAGCGCCTTGGGCCTTGGCCCCTCCCGTGACGCGCACGAGGCTATTGCTCTTGCTCGCGCAGCATGTAAGTATATTCCCGACTCGTTTCATCGGGATTACTACTTACCTGGACTTCGTAAATGCTCAGAAAGGTTGCCGTTGCGGCTATAGTGTTTATCGCGGGGGTGGTGGGGGCGCAAGCAGCGCCTGAGAAGTTGGGGACAGTGATTGTGGCACATGGTGGGGACGCCATGTGGAACCAGCGGGTTCTCGACGTGGCCAGCAAAGTCAGGACTGGAGGGCCGGTGGAGGTCAGTTTTTTGATGGGGCCTGAGGCGGCAAAGCGCAGGTTTCAGGATGTAGTGAACAAGCTCGAGGGGGAGGGGGTTTCGGCGATTGTTGTTGTGCCGATGCTCGTTTCGAGCCATAGCGGCCACTACGATCAGATCCGTTGGCTGGCTGGGGAGCGGGTGGAGCTGGATTCAGTGATGCTGCATCATCTTCATATGGCGGGTATCGAGCGCGTGGATGCGCGTATTCCCGTGGTGGTGACTCCGGCAATGGATGATGCTCCGCAGGTGGCGCGCGTGGTTGCCGACCGTGCCATCAAGCTTGCACAAACTCCCCAGAGCAAAGCTCTTTTTATAGTTGGGCATGGGCCTAACTCTGCTGAGAACTATGCGGCGTGGATGCGGAATCTGAGGGTGATTGCCGATTCTGTCCGGGCGTGGACCGGCTTTAAGGATGTGCGCACGGATGTTGTAAGGGATGACGCTCCTGGTCTGGTGAGGGCGGAGGCTGTGCTGAGAGTTCGGGAACTGATTTCGATGCAGCGGCAAATCACGGGCAGCGATGTTATTGTGGTGCCGATTCTTGTGTCCAAGGGTTCGGTGAGTCGAGACAAGATTCCGGCGGATCTGTCGGGGTTGAAGATTGTGTACGACGGTGAACCGCTTTTGCCGCATGAATCGATGTCGCGCTGGGTAGAAGCGCGGGTGAAGGAAGTGCAGGCAGGGCACCCGTAGGGTGTGAATGGCTGGCAGGGTTTTGAATGCGCTGCTGTGATGGTACGGCGGCGCATTTTGCTTTGTTGCAGTTCGAGAGACAGTCTGGAAAGCTTGGGCGAACCTCTGATGAGGTTGCTAGGTCAAGTTGCCTCGATCTTAGGTCTTCCAATGGCATTCGATCTCGCTCACGCGAGTTTGAGTACCATCGCCATCAACTCTCCTTGCACTCGAGCCCGAGGGCACACCACCGTGACCACCGAGGCCTCCCCCGTTAGCCCCCCGTTACGACTCCATTAAGATTTCATTGCTATTATTGCTCCCCCATCGAGCCTGCCGTCGATTGGGCAAGCCATGGCCTCACTCTTCGTTCGGCCCACCCCGAAACACACAGCTACAACAGCACTCGCTGCCCTGATCATCTGCGCGAGCAACATCGCCGGTGCACAGGAAACCGGCTCCTCAAAACTCCACGAACTCGTCAACGGCGCCACTACCACCGCGCGAGTCCTCATTGTCGGCTCCTACCCAGGCGACGAAGACAGCAATCTCATCGCGTATCTCACGCGTGGCGCACACGCCGAGACAGCCTACCTCTCCATAACGCGCGGCGAGTCGCAGCCTAACGCTATCGGCTCAGAAAGCGGCGAGATCCTCGGCGCAATCCGGGTCCAGGAAGCGCTGGCCGCGCGACGCATCGACGGTGCACGACAGTTCTTCACACGCGCTTTTGATTTCGGTACCACACGAAACACCGACGAGGTCTTTGAACAGTGGCCGCGTGAAGACCTGGTTGGTGACGTGGTATCGGTGCTGCGCGCCTTTAGACCACACGTTATCCTCGTAGCCGATAGAGGACGCGTTCGGGAAAGAGAAAGCGGCGCGCAGCAGGCCACGCTGCAAGTAGTTCGCGAAGCCTTTGACGCCGCCGCAGATACGACCCGCTTTGCCATCGAACGCTACGGCTTTCCCTGGCTCGCTTCGAGACTGCTGGCAGGGTCGCCATATGGCGCCGAGTATCTCAGAGCCTTCGACGTCGTGGCTGGAAAGACCTATTCAGAGATTGCCTCAGCCTCTCGCTTACAATTGCGGTCGACGGGCCGCGCCAGTCGCTCCTTAAGGTTCAGCGGCCCGCTCCAACTGCTGGCAAGCCACACCGGTGACACTACGTTCTCGGAAGGGGGCGACATTCTGCTCGGTGTCGACACGTCTTTCACGCGCCTAACACGTGCTGAAAGCAACGACGTAGCATCGGCGCTTGCGCTTGTAGCGCAGCTGGCTGATTCAGCTCGAGCGACACTCGACCTCGCCAGGCCAGGCCGTTCGGTAACACAACTCGCAGATCTCGTTAAGGCGGTGTCTTACGTCTGGGAGAACATACCCCATTGCCGCCATCCGGCGATCGATCTCCCTCGCACTCAAAGTGCGGCGTGCAGCCCGTACGATTTGGACGTCGAAGCTTCGGTGGACGTGATGAGACGGCGGGCAATCGATGCCCTGCTCATTGCGGCTGCCGTGAGATCCGAGGTTAACGGCATGCGAGAGCTACTGGCATACGGTGATGGGATGCCAGTGAGTGTAAATATCACGAACCACGGAACGGAGCCGATTGAAGTCCGTGGCGTGCACTTTGGTGCAGACACAAGGATGACAGCTGAACCTGTTACACTTGCACCTGGCCAGGGAAAGACGTGGACGCAGTTTATAAGCGGACTCACCGATACACACCCTCACTGGATGAGCCGCAGACTGCAGGAGATGTTTGAGCCATCGCTCTCACCGGTCGATGGTTTGGCACGAGTAGGCGCGCCGGGGTCAGTCGCGCTTGTCGCTTCCACGGCGATCCCCGAAGATTACCGCCGGACTTCCGACCTGTCCGTATCACTCACGATCGCCGGCGCCTCCTTCACCACAAGTCTAGGCCCGGTGATGGCCTCGATATCGGATCCTAACAGTGATCTGCAGCGAGTGACTGCCGGTGGCGTACCGCCGGTAACGCTGTCGTTTGGACGGAGCCTGGAATGGTTTCCGGCAAACCGGAACGTCGACCGAGTAATCGGCCTTTCGGTCCAATCATTCTCCGACTCTGCACGGACCTTTGCGTTAAGAATTGTTGCTCCTCCTGGCATCACGGTCGACTCGCTGCCGGATTCGGTGACTTTGGCATCGCGCGAACGTCGCGAGCTGCTCCTCAGGGTGCGCGGAAGGCTGGAAGCAGGCAGGTACGAGTTTGGAGTGATAGGCTCGTATGAGAATGGCGCCGAGTTTGCTGAGGGATTTCGTGAGATCCGATATCCGCATATTCCTCCGGTGAGGAGTTACCGACAGAGCGGATTCTGGCTGCAGTCCGTAGAGCTCGGCGTCCCAGAAGTCGTCGTGGCCTACGTGCGCGGCGCTGGCGACGGCATTCCCGCGGCCTTGACGCAGCTTGGTATTAGGGTGAACGAGATCGACGTAAGTCAGCTGGCGTTCCTTGACCTTGCACGCTTTACAACGATAGTGCTGGCGCCCAACGCCCATATAGTTCGTGCTGAACTGACGGGCTACCATGAAAGACTCAAGGAGTTTGTAGAGAAGGGTGGGACTCTGGTGGTTCAGTACTCGCAGGCGACCAACAGCATCGCGCCGATTCTTCCGTACCAACTTGCCTGGAGCACCTCGCCAGAGCGTGTAAACTCCCAAGGTCCAGAAGTGGACATACTCGATGCGAGGAACCAGGTGCTCAACTGGCCAAACCAGATTGCCACGGCCGACTGGCGTGGCTGGGTCAGGGGGCGGGCTATGTACATGCCGTCACTGATCGACAGCCAGTATGTGGCGCCGCTTGCCATGAACGATGAGGGTGAGCGGCCCAACCGTGGGCCTATTCTTATGGCGCGAATAGGGCGGGGCACGATTGTCTACACGACCATTGCATTTGACCGTCAGATGGCGGGTGGTGTGCCGGGTTCGGCGCGACTCCTTGTAAATCTTCTGGCAGCTGGACAGCGCCAGATACCAGCGGCGGTACCAGCAGGCACTACTCGTCGTTAGGTGGCACTATGGTATCCTCCGGTCTGGATAGAGTACGTGGAAGTTCGAAAAGGCTAAGCCATCGTTACCTGCTGCCTCTCATGGCAGCGCTGACTCTACTGGCAGCCTGCAACAACAATGACGTGCGCGACATAGCCGTGAGTGATCGCATGCTCTGGGCAGAGGACTATCCGCCTCAAGGCCGTACTATCATCGTTGGCTTCCGCTACTAGTAGCAGACTGGCCTGCGGAATACCACAATCTCATTGCCGCGTACGAGCGCCAGGGACGCCACGGCTCCGCATGCTTGCGCAGTTTAGCCTCGGTCAGCCCACCAGCGGCTCGCCTCAACACAAGGTCACCACTCGGAAAAGCGTCGGACCAGTGCAACCCACGCATCACGATATACTCCGTGGTCCAGGGACCAATTCCCGGAAGCTCTGCAAGTTGTGCTCGCACCCTCCTCACATCGACATGGCTGTCAAGCTTTAGCTCTCCAAGGGCCACCTGCCGGGCCAATGCCTGAATGGTCGCTGCCCGCGCCAAGGGCAAGCCGATCGCCCTGATGCTTTCCAGCGAAGCCTGCGCCAATCGCTCTGCACTCGGCGCAATCCATGTCAGTCCCTCAAGAGGAGACGCGAACTGCTCTCCAAAGGCCCGCGCCAACCGACCACTCAATGTCGTCGCACCTTTAACCGTGACCTGCTGACCCAGGATTGCGCGCAATGCAACTTCAAAACCGTCCACTGCACCGGGCACTCTTATGCCAGGAGACCCTTCAAACGACTTCACGCCTGCCCGGCACAGGTGCTCGTCGATGGACTGTGGCTCGGCGTCGAGATCCAGTAGATGCCGGAGTCGAGCACAGAGTGGCATCAATACAGGAACAAGCGACACGCTGATTTCAGCCACGACCACGGGGTTTGGCCGCGCGTTGGCGTCGTGCCGCAGGACAACTACTCCTCTGCAATGACCGAACTGGATCGTGCGTGCATAGGCGTCGCCCGTCACCTGCTCGATGCCAGGAGTAGCTCGTGGGCCGAGGAACCCAAGCAAAGCATTCCAGTTGAGCGGGGGCCTATAAGAAAGCGAGACCCGGATCGTCTCGAAGGCCGGATCGCTCTTTCCATTTGTGCCATCCCCGTTGGCACTTCGCCTGATCGCCGAGGGATTGAGGCGATAGCGGGTGCGGAAGAGTGCGTTGAAACGTCGCAACGACTGAAAGCCGCTCGCGTACGCAACCCCGGGCATTGAAAGCTGGGTCTCGGTGAGAAGCTGCTTCGCCATCAGCAGTCGGTACGTCTGAGCCAATTCAACTGGGGAGACCCCAAGCTCTTGCTGCAGCGCACGGCGGAGGTGGCGTCCGCTCACGTTCAGATCACGAGCCAGTTGGTCAATACTCCCGCCGTTCAGCGCTCCCGCAGCAATGCGTTGAGTCGCGGCATGCACAAGTCGCGGGACGGCGTCGATTCGCGCGCGTCCTGGACTCAATTCCGGTCTGCATCGCAGGCACGGTCTGAACCCGGCTCGTTCAGCTGCCGCGGCCGTCGAAAAGAAGCGTCGATTGCGGTAAAGTGTGCGCCGCGCGGGGCAAATAGGGCGACAGTAGATGCCAGTCGTGGTAATACCAACGTAGAACACGCCGTCAAAGCGCGGATCTCGCGCGTCCAGCGCCCTGTTAAAGCTCACACGGCTGAATTTCAGTTGCATGACTGGAAGAATATGGCAGAAATGCGGGTCGCTTCGCCATTTTCGGCCATTGCACCAGACAGTAGCGTCGCGTTGTTACCGTGCTGATCTTTCGACCCAGGGAATCTGTATCAGTCACAACGTCCAACCTAAACGCAGATGTCTCACAGGTTGTCTGAACCCAGCGCGCTTTTCCTCCTGGGCGTTGCGCTCGCTCTCCCTTCGATCAGCCAGGCGCAACGCGGCAACAACAATCGAAGTGCGCAAATCAAGCCGGGAGAGGAGTGCCCAGCGGGAATGACTGAAGTGCGTCCCGGCAACTGCCAGGCACCCACGCTACCGCTGCCGAGCATTCTGGATTACCGGCCGCGCTCGACTCTCGTCACAACCGAGCATCCCGTGCCGAAGGCAAAGTTTCCGGCCATCGACTACCACGGTCATCCGTTTTCTCAGCTGCAGAGCGAAGCCGGGCTCAAAGAGCTTGGTGACGCTCTGGACGCGCTCAACGTGCGGGTCATCGTAGCAGCAAACAACATGTCGGGAGAGGCGCTGCGAAACGCACTTGCCCTTGTAAAGTCGTCGCCTCGTATGAAAGACCGCGTGCGTATTCTGGCTGGTATAAGCTTTCGTGATGTTGGCCCGGGTTGGGCCGACAAGGCGGTTAAGCAACTCGAAAGCGATATTGCAGCAGGAGCAGTAGGTGTCGGCGAAATCGGCAAGGGTCTGGGCCTGAACACCCGAAAGGCCGACGGTTCACGCCTCCGCATTGACGACCCGGATCTTGATCCAGTCTGGCGCACGGCGGCGAGACTGGGGGTTCCTGTCTTTATACATACAGCAGATCCGCAGGAGTTCTGGCAGCCGATTGACTACAAGAACGAACGCTGGCTGGAACTCGCGCTCTTTCCCGGCCGTCGCTATCCGTCAGACGAATACCCAAGCTTTGAAGAGCTGATGATGGAGCGCGACAACCTGCTGCGCCGCAATCCGCAGACAAAGTTTGTGATTGCGCACATGGGTTGGCACGCAAACGACCTCCCAAGGCTGGGAAAGCTCCTGGACGAGCTGCCTAACGTTTACACAGAAGTCGGCGCCGTCCTGTATGACATTGGCCGGCAGCCCAGAGCCGCGCATGACTTTTTTGTGCGCTATCAGGACCGCATCCTCTTTGGCAAAGACTCCTTCCAGCCGCAGGAGTACCCATACTATTGGAGGGTTTTCGAGACGCGTGATGACTACTTCGACTACTACCGCGACTATCACGCGTCGTGGAAGCTCTACGGGATCGACCTCCCCGACTCAGTCCTCAAAAAGGTGTATTTCGACAATGCGCTGAGAATCACCGGAGGCCTCCCGCAGGAAGGCTGGCCGAGGTGAGGTAGCAGTTTGACGGCCGTCACGAGCAACTCATCCCCGTGTCGGCGCGGCTGGTGTGGCAAGTGTGCCCAAGGACAGAGCTTGGGCCACATCCTATTTGGGCCTTCGTGTTTGAGGACTTCGAGGGCGCTTTTCGGGACCGTGGCAGTGGCCTCGGGCGTATACTTGAGTGAGCTTTATGGGTTCGTGAAACCGGATCCCCGTTGGGCTGCGTTATCCGGCGGGGTGGTTTCGTGCCGATGAGCGGGGACAAAAGCAACGCCTCGCTCGCTCTCAATGTCCAAAAAGTCTGCGTGACCGATTTATGAGGTATTCACTGACAGGTTCTTCAAAAGTCCATGCGATGGCGCGTTCCATCGTGCTCGGTGCGTCGATAGCAGCGTTGTCTGCGTGCGTGCCGCCGAGCAGCAGCGCGACGAGCCTGGCGCAGATGGGTCCTGACGCCGCCAAGGAGCGTGCGCGGGCCGATAGCCTCCGCTACCCGTACACCGAGGCGGACATCGATTTCATGAAGGAGATGATCCACCACCACGCGCAGGCCATTCAGATTTCGCGCTGGGCGCCGTCGCATAGTGCGAGTCCTGCCGTGATCCGGCTGACGGAGCGGATCATCAATGCGCAGCAGGATGAGATCACGTTGATGCAGACCTGGCTTCGCGACCGCAATCAGGAGCCGCCCGAACCGAATCCGGCCGGTATGGTGATGCAGCACGGAGACGCGGTGCACTACATGAAGATGCCGGGCATGCTCTCAGACGATCAGCTCAAACAGTTGGACGCTGCGCGTGGTCCGGAGTTTGACAGGCTCTTTCTTACGTTCATGATTCAGCACCACCGCGGCGCCGTGGAAATGGTCAAGGGACTCCTGGCTTCTCACGGTGCTGGCCAGGACGAGACGATCTTCAAGTTCGCCTCTGATGTTCAGGTCGATCAGACCACAGAGATAAACCGTATGCTCCAGATGTTGCTCGAGTCGCCCTAAAACACAAATGTTGAGAGGAATGGTAATGAACGCCTTACGTCCGTTGTACCGTTTTGCTGCGGCCGCAGTGCTTGCGGCGTCGGCCGGGTGTGCCGGAAGCACACCGAATCCGGCACCGGCCCCGGTTGCCGATCCAAGGATGGATTCGCGCGTTGGCCTGAAGGCTGGCTTGATGGATGCCGAGGAAGCTGTCGAGAACCTCAAGGTTGTCGCCAAGGCGGTTTCGCCCGAAGGGTTTCTTGGCGTAACCAACTCAGACCTGGCTTTCACGGGCAACTACGTAATCCAGGGTAACTACAACGGCCCGGTAATCTGGGACATTTCCAACCCGTCGAGCCCGCAGCTGGTGACAGCATTCACGTGCCCGGCTTCGCAGAACGACGTTTCGGTGTACAAGAACCTCATGTTCATGTCGGCCGAAGCGTACAACGGTCGTGTGGATTGCCTTCCTGGCGGTGTAGCTGACACGGTGAGTTCGCTGCGCATGCGCGGTGTCCGCATTTTTGATATCAGCAATATCCGTCAGCCCAAACTCGTGGCGAACGTGCAGACGTGCCGCGGCTCTCACACGCACACGGTTGTTGAGAATCCGCGTGATCCGAACAACGTCTACATCTACGTCTCCGGTTCAGCTCCGGTACGTTCTTCCAACGAACTGGAAGGGTGCATTGGAAAAAACCCCAATGAGGACGCCAACTCTTCGTTGCTGCGCATTGAGATCATCAAGGTGCCGGTAAACAATCCGGAGAGATCGGCAATCGTAAATCGTGCCAATATCTTTGCCGGACTCACGACGCCTAACGCTCACGGGCCTGCTTCAGAGGATATCGAGGCGCAGCGTCGTGCTGTGGAAGCGGCGCGCGCTTCAGGCGGTTTCATTGCAAAGAATCCGTCGAACGGTCAGGAAATGGTGATTGGCGGCGGCTTCCTCCGCCCGATGCTGGACAGCATCGTCAAGGCGCGCGGCGGTTCTACTCCAACAGCGGCTGATAGCGCTGCCCTGCGCGCAGGACTGCAGGGAATCATCGACCGGATTTTTGCCGGCCAGGGTCAGGCCCCCACGCCGGGATCGGCGATTTCGCCCTTCAGGCAGTGCCACGACATTACAGTGTATCCGGCGTTAGGTCTGGCTGGCGGCGCATGCGAAGGCCACGGGCTGCTGCTCGATATCAGCAATCCTGAAAACCCCATGCGTCTCGACGCCGTAGCGGATTCCAACTTTGCCTACTGGCACTCGGCGACGTTCAACAACGATGGGACAAAGATTCTCTTCTCAGACGAGTGGGGCGGCGGTGGCGCTCCCAAGTGCCGCGCCGGTGACAAGCACGAATGGGGCTCCGACGCGATCTTCACGATCGAGAATCGCAAAATGAAGTTCCAGAGCTACTATAAGATCCCGACGATTCAGACCTCCAACGAGAACTGCGTTGCTCACAACGGATCGCTCATTCCGATTCCGGGCCGCGACGTAATGGTGCAGGCCTGGTATCAGGGCGGCATTTCAGTGTTTGACTGGACCGACCCCGCCAAACCCTTTGAAATCGCGTACTTTGACCGCGGCCCCGTTGACTCGACGCAGATGCGCATGGGCGGTTCGTGGTCGGTGTACTGGTACAACGGTGCAATCGTGAGCTCCGAGATTGCACGCGGTATGGACGTAGCTGAGCTCGTGCCAAGCGAGTTTGTTTCTCAGAACGAGATCGACGCGGCCAAGACCGTGCGCTGGAACTATCTCAACGCTCAGGGTCAGCCCAAGATCGAGTGGCCACCTTCATTTGCACTGGCCCGCGCCTTTGTCGATCAGCTGGAACGCAAAAAGTGCATGTCGACGTCGAGGATCTCAGAAGTGCGTCAGGCTTTGAGCAATGCGGAGCGCGCTCCGGCTGCTCAGCGTACACAGCAGCTCTCGAATCTGGCGTCGCAGCTCGATGGCGACGCGCGCGGTTCGTGCGATGCACCCAAGGTGCAGATGCTCAAGAAGGCAGTCACTGATCTTCAGAACGCTGTCGTGTCGTAATAACAGAGTTCTCTCTTAATATAGAGTGGGCGCGGCAGACTATGCCGCGCCCATTCTGCTATCTACGCGAGACTTCGCTTTATCGAACTGCCGCGTTGAGAGCAGCGGCGGGTGGCGTGTGGGCCGCAGATAATTCGCGGCTTTAAAGCCCTGTTGGGACATTCATCGGGAGCCCGCTCCCGCCGCCTGGGCCGATATGATGGGCGCGTTAGGCAGAGATTTGAGATCAACTACCTTGCCGTCCTTGATCACGGAGTTGATGCGGCGGTAATTGCGCGCACTCTGTAGTGGGTCTGCATCGAGAATTACCAGATCGCCGATCTTACCCGGTTCCAGGGTGCCGATGTCATTGATCTTGTACGCTTTCGCCACGTTGCTGGTCGCGGATTTGAGGATCTCCATCCGGTCCATACCAAGTTCTTCAAGGGCCTGCAGTGCATTGAAATGACCTTCTCCAAGCTTGACGCGAGGGTCGGTTGTGTCAGCAGCAATGTTGCGGGATTCGGCGCGAAGTATCGGATGCTCGATCCCAGCGTCCGTCGAAATAATGATGCGGATCTTATGCCGGATCATATTCCGGATGTTGTCATGTGAGATCTTGAAGAAGGGCGTCAGAATGCTCTGAGGCATGTACTTCTCCAGCGCTTCCCGGTGGCGCTGAGTAACTGCGAGAACTGAGACCGCGATATCCTTTTCGGCGATCTTCCTAAGGGTCTCCTCCGGGATCACGTGTGTCGGTCCTGACATATCGCCGTGCGTGAGGATGTCTACACCCGCATCTACCGCCATATCGACACTTTCGGGTGAAGTGACATGCGCCTGCACAGTCTTTCCAGCGCGGTGTCCTTCCTCGACGATGCCTTTCTGCGCACGCGGAGAAAATGCGATGAGGTTCATATCAACGTGGCCACTGGCGCCGTACTTGAGAAAATCAACGCCACTTGCTGCGTAGGTGCGAATTGCCGAGCGGACTTCTTCGGGATACTTCCATAGCAGATCACGGCCCGTCCCGAGTTCCCAAGTGTCGTTAATACGTTTAGCGAACGCCTTGCTTACAAACGGTGCTGCGGTCAATCGGAAGTCAGCCGACAGCGGTCCGTCAAATCCAATGATATTACCAGCTAGGTAAACGCGACTCCCGACAACCTGGCCGGCATTGATCATATCTCGCGCCTTGATGAGCGGGTCACGTGGTCCCCAGGTGTCGAACACCGTAGTCTGCCCGGTGCGGAGCGCTATCTGAGCGGCTTCAATCGCAATCTCATGATAACGTCCTTCGTATTTGATCAGCGTCTCCAGATCGAGGTTTAGATACAAATGAAGATTCGCATCCATCAGACCAGGTATTACGAATTTCCCCCCCGCATCGATCGTGCGCGTTGATGCCGGTACGTTGACGCTGCCGGCCGGACCGACTGCGGTGATTTTTCCGTTCGTGATAACCAGAACGCCGTTACGGATCGGATCCCTCCCCGTGCCGTCTATGATTGTTGCCCCGGTTACGGCGATGGTCTGAGCCGGAACCATCCGAGCCGGAGAGGCAAGAAGTGCAACAGCGCTCAGAAGAACGAGACTCCTTCGTACATTCGGGGCCGGCATAGAATCCTCGTGGAAGCTGAAGTGGCGGTACTGCACCCACGCCGCACGCGGCGCCTAACGCGACGTGCATCCTCGTGCACATGAGCGTGCGATAGTGTTATTCATGACATGCTGCCGCAAGAGGGAATTTCTGACAGAATTTTCATTGTCGCTTCCCGTGCACGCGTGATACGTTCATGGGTCATCCACGCCCACACAACTATGACTCCTCATCAACGCATTGCATTTGCCTCGGTTGCCCTTGCCGCATTCATGTGCGCCTGTGCTTCGGAAAACCCGAGTGGAGATGCACCGCCAGTCAGCGGAACCGTGCAGACGCAGTACTCCATGAAGTACATCGAAATTGCCGCTGG
>CAZYTS010000028.1:0-27805 GCA_964649855.1 uncultured Gemmatimonadaceae bacterium | reverse complement strand
AGTGCAAGCCCGAACTCGACCAGGGAGTGGTCGAGCAGCGGGGCACGTGCCTCGAGGCTATGTGCCATACTGGCGACGTCTACCTTAGGAAGCAGGCAGTCAGCGAGGTAAGTGGAAATGTCTACAACACGCATGCGGCGGAGGGGCGAACCCTCGGCTTGTTCAAAGAGTCTTGTGAGTCTGGAGAGCACCTGTTCGTGTGCAGACGCTCTGGCCGCTACCAGGGAAGGTCCGTAGAGGTATGACGTCTCTTTCTCATTGACAAACGACCTCAGGCCAGCGAAGCGCCGTGAGTCTGGTCGAATGCCGATCATGTCAAAGGCGCGACCGGCGCGTGCAAGCGACTCGAAGCGGAGCCCAGCACCAAGAGGGGATGCAACTGATGAAAGTGCATTTGCTACTCCGGCTGGCACACGGTCCGCTAGTTGCGCCAGTCGTGTGGCTGTGCGGTACCAGTTGTAGCCCGCGAACACTTCATCACCGCCGTCTCCTCCCAAAGCGACGGTAACATGCTTGCGCGTGTGTTCTGAAAGAATGTAAGTGGGAATGGCCGATGAGTCGGCGAAGGGTTCGCCATAGTGATGAGCGAGCTTCGGAAGCAGTGAAAGCACATCTGCATGTACCGTAAAGCGATGGTGGTTTGTACCCACCAGCTTAGCGACCTCAGCAGCGTGTTCCGATTCATCGAACTCTTCGTGGTCGAAGGCTATAGAGAAGGTATCAATCGGTGAATCGTTGAGCTTTTGAGCAACGGCACTCACCAGGGACGAATCAATGCCACCGCTCAGGAAGACGCCAAGAGGGACATCGGAACGCAGGCGCAAACGGACGGCCTCTTCCAGCAATTCATTGAGCCGGTCCAAAGCCTCGTCGAATGTACCGTCGAATGGAGTGTGCGCGTTTATGCTCCAAAAAGACGTAATGTGTAGCTTACCTCGTTCGAGAATGCCGTAAGTGCCAGCTTCTAGTTTATACACTCCTTCGTAGACGGTATCGGGGGCCGGAATGTACCCGAGTGACATGTAAGCATCGATGGCACGGGCGTCCGGAATCCAAGGCCCAGGTGTCGCATCACGCAATGCAGAGAGCGCCGACGCAAACGTGAGGAGGCCTCTTCGCTGCATGTAGTACAGCGGTTTCTTGCCAAGACGATCACGCGCGATGATGGCGCGCTCATTTACGCCGTCCCAAAAAGCAAACGCGAACATGCCGCGGAGTCGCGAGAGGCACGCCTCTCCGTCACGGCGTAGTAAGTAGAGAAGTACTTCGGTGTCGGATTTCGTACGGAAGTGGACCCCGGCCGATTCCAGTTCGTCTCTGAGCTCGCGGTAGTTGTAGATCTCGCCGTTGAACACGATTCCATAGGAGCCATCTTCACTCAGCATCGGCTGAGCGCCTAACTCCAGGTCGATTACAGAGAGTCGTCGGTGTCCCAGAACGGCTTTGCCTTCGGACATGACATGGAGCCCAGTGCCGTCTGGCCCCCGATGTGCCAGGCAATCGGTTAAACGTGCCACGAGCGACTTGTCAGGCAGTGTCGAACCATCAAGGGTGAATGCTCCGGCGATTCCGCACATTTTTAACGCAGCACTCCGTTAGCGTACTTTGTGTAGAGCTTTATGTATCCTTGCAGCATGGCATCCGAGGAGTAGTTGCTAGCCGTATACTCGCGTGCCGCGTTCGCCAATGACTGGCGCTTTTCACTGTCATTGAAGAGTGTGATGAGCTGGGTCGCCATGGCGCGATGGTCGTTGCTTGGAACGAGGAGCGCCAGCTTGCCTTGTCCAACTAATGCGGGGGTGCCGCCGACGGCGGTCGCAACAACTGGTACTCCTGATGCCATGGCCTCCAGGATGCTCATCGAGGTACCTTCGGACACTGACGACAGCGCGAACGCATCAAAAGTGTGATAGAGCGGAGCAGTGTCTCGCACTTGCCCCACGAACCGAACGTAGGCGTTGATCTGCAACGAGGAAGCAAGCTCCTCCAGCCCGGATCGCATAGGTCCATCTCCGGCAATCACAAGCTGTGCATTAGTGACTGAGTCTTTTACCAGTGCAAATGCGCGCAGCAGCATTTCCTGATTCTTGATTGAATCGAGTCTGGCAACGTGCCCAATCACAAAGTCCTCGCTGGATGCGATCCTGCGCGATAGATCCGGAGTTGGGGCAAAGCGCTGCGTGTCGACTCCATTAATGATTACGTCTATGCGCTCAGCCGGGATACGCGCCCTCTCAATGAGAATGTTCTTCAAACTCTCGGACACAGCGACAATGTCATCTGTGGCCCATGACGCCATACGTCTCAGGACATCCACGTGCCACGGTTCATCTTCGACGATTCCGTGGAAAGTATGGATGACGCCAGGAACGCGAGCTGCACGTGCCGCACGTGCCGCTTTGAGCCAGACCCCGGAATGGGCGTGCACCACGTCGAGGCGGCGACTACGAAAGTGCTCTATCAAGGCAGGTGCTCTCACATTAGTTAGAGTACCGGGTGTTCGAACAAGAGTTACAGGTACTCCTGACTCACGCGCTTCGATGCCCATGCTACCGATTTCTTCGAGCACGGTTATTCCAGCGTCTATTCCACGGCCACGTAACTCATGCGCCATGAAGATCACGAGTCGCTCCATTCCGCCAACGTGAAGCGTGGGGACAACCAGTTCAGCGCGCAACGATCGCGTCATCAAAGCCGAGTCGGTTTCCTGAGTTGGTTACGCTGCCGCTGACCGCGACACGCCACTGGTGCCCTGACTCAGCCTTCAGTGTCCGCTGATCGCGGCCCAGGTCGAGAATTGACCGGCATGTTGAACATCGCAGATCTTGCGCTTCGCCATCCGCGAGTTCCTCGCCGACTCCTGGTTGAAGCATTCTGAGGAACTGCCTGCAGAGTGGGCGGACCAGACGAGCCACGACGACTCACCATTTCAGCAAATGCTATCAGTGCTATTAGCGTAAACAACTGAACGGAATACGCATGGGAGAGGAAGTACGCGCCGACGGCAAACGCTCCGAGAGAGCTGAAATACTCAGGTCGAGCCGTGCTCAGAAATCCCTTTCCCTTGGCTCTCGCCATTCCCCACGCAGCTCGAGCGGCACCGAGGAGCAGAACGACGTAGAGGATACCCCCAGGAATTCCCAACTCAGCTGTAGCCTGTACGTAGGCGTTGTGAGGGGCGGACCACTTACCCGTTCGCCCGATTTCCTTCATGTACATCCCGTCGTACGTCTCGAACCCCCTAACGCCAACCCCTGTGATCGGATTACGAGCGATGTAGATGCGCGCGCGCTTCCAGATCTGCTTCCTTCCGAAGAAGTCCGTTGTGTTGTAATCCTCTTCGACGTTTGCAAGGTCGATGATTCGCTGCTTGTAGTCAGCGGGAGCGGTTACCCAGAGGAGGGGCAGCGATATTATCAGCACAAAAAGAATCGACCCGCGGCGCTGGCGAGGAAGAAGCGCAATAAATGCAAGCAGTCCAGCTGCCAACGCGAGGGTCCCGCCGCGAGAGCTGGTCCAGATTACACCGGCGATCAGAACCAGTGTGGCCCCAATAAACAGCAGACGCTGCTGGAAGGTCCTGGAGCGCTGCGCGAGCCCAATGGCTAGTGGAACCGCCATCGCCGCCAATGCTGCAAGGTCGTTTGGATCGAGACTGGCTAAACCTGAAAGGCGGCCACGAGGGAAAAAAACCTTCAACAAAAGGATATGAGCAGCAGATGCGAGTACAAAGGCC
Organism: uncultured Gemmatimonadaceae bacterium; assembly: GCA_964649855.1. Classification (GTDB taxonomy): domain Bacteria; phylum Gemmatimonadota; class Gemmatimonadetes; order Gemmatimonadales; family Gemmatimonadaceae; genus CAZYTS01. Next base: position 24,069 of record CAZYTS010000028.1, on the reverse strand, counting down.
TTCTGCAGCGAATCCAGGTGTTCCTCGCGCGGAGATACCAGCAATACTGCCGCAAACAGGATGAATACAGGTAAGAAGCCGCCGGTGATGGTCTCGAACGCCCCACCTCGCCATACCGCGAAGGGGACCATCAACATCATCCAGGCGAAGTATCGGAAGAGCGATTGAAAGCGAGGGTTCTTCCAGACCTCTGTCAGGCGCGAATTGGGAACACGCGGAAACAGAATCAGTGCTGCTATCACCGAGAGTGATAGCGCGGGTCGGAAGATCGCTGAGGCCGTCGTTATCTCATGGAGACGGCTCGAGATAGTTGTGATCAACCCGATGGATACGAACAATGCAATCCCATCGGTGGCAAGACGAGACGCCCCGGCTACCTGAGCAACCGACGGAGAAGAACCTGCCTGAATGCGCGTATACGCGCGCGCCGAACTCAATGGTCTATTTCCTCGTCCCTAGCTAGTTAATTCTGGACTTATAGTCCGAATGTGCGACGCACTGAACCCTCCAAAGCAACCTTTGTGCCGACCCCCACGCGTCAGAGGCCTTGCGACGACGACCCCAGACCTGCTGAATGTTCACCCCAAACCCTAGACAAAGAAGTTCCGGGCACACTTTTGGCCCCTCGGGGCGGCTCGACCCGGTCAGTTAGGATCACGCTGACCCACCCAATACACCGGATTCACACCATCAGGCCCCTCAAGTTAAGGGCGGTAGGCTTATCAATGGGATCCCTGTGACGGTTTGGCGCTCGGACCGTCGCGCTTAATCAGAGCCTCCGGGCTCCGTTAGAATTCTTGCCGGAAGCCGAACCTCGCTCATAACTCTTGTACATGGATGGGACCCTTCCACACGCTCCTGCTTCGCTGATCCCTGTCTCACAGTGGAATCGATCCACTGACATCAAACTGCCGGCGAAACTGGCCCGCGACGACTACCGCCGCCCTCACTAGTGACGACGCCATCGATAATGAGTGATTCAACCGGGCCCTTGCGTGTTTTGGCTCTGATGGATTCGAGTATCCTGTCAGGACCAGGTCGGCAGCTGGGTGCTGTTGCACAGGCCCTTCGACCGCACGGAGTGAACGTGAGAGTGGTCATGACTCGCAGGGGGAATCGACCCTCCTCGCCACTCGCTAAGCACCTGGCGTCCTTAGGCGTCGAGTGTCTTGAACTCTCCGAAGCTTTTGCATTCGACCCGTCGCTATTGTTTCGTCTACGCTCCCTCATTCGGCGATGGGATCCAGAGATCATTCAGACCCACGGCTACAAGCCGACCGCAATGATGGCCGCATTGCGCGTTCTCGGTGTGCGGAGGCCTTGGATCGGTTTTTTTCACGGGGCTACCGCAGAGGACTTCAAGGTCAGGGCATACAACGCTCTGGATCGCTTTCTCATGCACCGAGCGGACGAAGTCGTCGTGGTGGCACGGTCCCAGCTAAAGCGTTTTCCTCGCGCTCGTCGAATTAGAGTGCTGGACAATGCTGTCCTCGCCTCGGTGGAACCGCTCCGACAAGTCGCGGGCGCGTCGGCTGTCGGCAAAAGATGGCGATTGGGTGTTGCAGCACGACTCAGTCCTGAGAAGGGAGTAGACGTCCTGTTGGATGCGGCGCTCAAGCTTAAGCAAGAGAGATTCCCGTTTCTTCTTTTAATTGCTGGAGACGGTCCAGAGTCCGAAGCCCTCCGCCAGCGCGCCTCACATGGGGCGCTCGATGGAACAGTTGAGTTCCTGGGTGCGGTCCGCGACATGAATTCGTTCTATGCCGACATTGACGCGCTGGTTATTCCCTCGCGTAGCGAGGGTCTCCCAAACGTTCTTCTCGAAGCGTTAGCTGCTGGTTTGCCAGTGGTGGCGACGAGGGTTGGGGCAGTCCCCGACGTTCTGGGAGACTCGACGGCCGGAATCCTCGTTGACCCGGGTGACGTTGTCGCTCTAGCTGATGCCTGTAGTCAGCTACCTCATCTTTCAACGAACCCGACTCGTGAAGCGGCACGCAGAGCCATCCTCGATCGATTTAGCCTCAACCGGCGCACGTCTGAACACCTTGCCCTTTATGCAGAAGTGCTGAACCGAACTCGTTTGGCCGCTGACCAATGATGCACAGTCTGCGCGGGACGAGTGGGTCACCATGATGAGTAGCGTACGAGTCGAGCCGACTATCACGGTCGTCATGCCCGTTTTTAACCGTGTTGCTCTACTTCGAAAGTCTGTCGAGTCCGTGTTGCGAGCAGCGCACGCCGCCGGTGGCGTCGAGATCATCTGTGTGGATCAAGGTTCAACTGACGGATCCGCCGAATGGCTGCGCCAGCAACAAGGTGTGAGAGTCATCTCCCACCCTAACGGCACAATAGCTGCACAGCGGAATGCGGGTGCTGTCGAATCGCATGGCGAGCTGTTGTGTTTCCTCGATAGCGATATTCTTGTCCCCGAAGGTTACTTCTCGGCGATCCGCAGGGTTTTTGATTCGGCGCAAATCAGTGCGGCTGGCAGTGAGTGCGATCCCCCCGCTGACGGCGTTTGGCACGAACTTGCGTGGCATCGTTTGAATGTTCGGCCATCGAGTGGGCCGCGACATTACATCAACTCCGCCAATTTTGTCGTACGCCAGGATGCTTTCAAAGCAGTCGCCGGCTTCGACGTCTCTCTCGTGACTGGTGAGGACACTGATATCTGTCGACGTTTAGTCGAACAGGGCAGTGCGCTCGTAGAAAGCCGGGACCTGGCAGTAGTTCATCTTGGCAATCCCAAGAGCCTCGGCGGGTTCTTTCGAAAGGAGATCTGGCGCGGCCTTGGCATGTCGGGAGGTCAGCCATGGCGGTTGGCCGACCGCCCTACCGCCATGACCGCCGCGCATCTACTTCTGACCGTCGTCGCGCTTGCCACACTGTTCTTACCAGTATCGCTGTCGATCCTTTGGCGATTGATCATTGCGCTCTCATGTCTAATAGCCGTGCCCGCGGCTTCGTGGCTGTTTCGGCTATTGCAGACCGGACAGTGGGTAAACCCAATTGTCGGAATCGGCCTGTTTGAGGTCTACTATGCCGCGCGCGGCGTGGCATTCATTCGCGCGCTAACCGGAGCTGGTAGGTCGGGCGCTTAACCGAGACGAGACGGTCGCGAACCGTGGTTGCACCAGTTTAGGTATACCCCAACGCCGCCAACCTCCGCTGGATCTCCTCCTCCGTCTCGCGCTCCCGAGCCGACAAATGGCCCAGGATTCCCAACCCCTCAATACGACTAATAACCTTGGCGGCCCCAACATAAACGGAGTCCACGTCCGACCTTATATGCACTTCCGGTGCCTCCGGCGCCTCGTACACACCGCTGACCCCCGTAAAATCCTCGATCTCACCCCGCCGAGCTCTCGCGTACAAACCCTCCTCATCCCGCGACTCGGCCACCTCCACCGGACAGTCCACGTAAACCTCCACAAAATTCGTCGTCTGGCCCCGGATCTCATCCCGCGACGCCCGGTACGGCGAAACCGCCGCGCAGATCGCCACTACCCCGTTGCGCGATAGCAACCTCGCCACATACCCGATGCGACGGATGTGTTCCTCACGGTCCTCCTTAGAAAAGCCAAGACCCCGCGACAGACTCTCCCGAACCTCGGTCCCGTCCAGCAACTCCACCGCCACCCCTCGATCCAAAAGCCGCTGGTAAACCTCGCGCGCTATCGTGCTCTTCCCCGACGAGGGAATCCCGGTAAACCACACTGTAGCACCGCGCTGAGGCATCTTTCTCTCAACTCTCCAGTTCAACTCCATTAACCTAACGGCCGCGCTCGCGACCCTACAGCATCCACAAAACGGGCCACCACAGCCAGGCCACGAGCCACGCTATCAAAACCGAAACAATCGTCATCACTCCCCCAGCTCGCACCACATCGGTCATCCTGAGATACCCAGAGGCAAACACGATCGTGTTGGGCGCCGAACTGAACGGCAGCGCAAAATCCAGCCCGGCTCCCACCGAGGCAGCCAACGTCAGAGCAACGGGCGATACCCCGATCTGACTCCCCAGACTGAAGGCCAGCGGCAGCATCACCGCCACCGCCGCCACGTTGCTCATAAACTCCGATAGCAGAGTCGACACCGCCAGCACCATCACCACTGCCACCAACGGCGGAATGGCAACCCCGGACAGATAAGTCTCCACCAACCAACGCGCTGCGCCTGTCCGATCGATTGCAACCCCCAACGCAATCGCCCCGCCATACATCAGTACGATATTCCAGAAGATCCTCTTTTCCGCCTCTTCCCACGTGATCGACCGCGTCGCAAAAAGTGTGGCCGCACCAAGGATCGAGATCACTGCCAGATCGACTCGTTCGCCGAGCAGCACCCACGAGGCAATCGTCGCCGCCACAATAACCCCAACAGTCCACTGCTTGCGGCTCGCCCGCCCCATAGCCGCCACGCTCCGCTCCAGTACACTTCGGGCCGCCCCAAAATCGACCTGCTCACGACCAAAGCAAAGTCGCAGCACCAGGGGGCCAACCATTAGCGCCAGCACCACCATGGGAAGTGTCGATAACACCCATTGAGCAAAGGTGATCGACCGACCATGCGCCTGTTGCAAAAGGCCGAGTGCCAGAGGAGCGCGAGTGCTACCTAGCATACTGGCGTTGGACCCGATCATTGCGCCCCACGCCAGCGACAGAAAAAGCACCTTGGCATACTTGCTGCTCTTCTCGCTCAGCTTTAGTGCCGTTGCTACTTCTATGCAAACAGGAAAGAGCATCGCGGCCGTGGCCTGATTGGGCATCCATAAGGTGCCAAACGCGGCCGCCAGCATGATCCCTGTGGCAAAGGCGTAGGGCGAACGCTTGAACGGTCTCAGAAAGAACAAGGCACAACGCTTGCTCAGACCGCTATCGACCAGCGCGCCGCCGATTATGAACACCCCTACAAGAAAAAAGACGGCAGAGTTTCCGAAAGCGGCAAAAGCCTCAGCCGGCGCGAGCGCTCCCAACGTTCCCAAGAGCGCAATGCTCAGGAGCCCGGTGACGCCATAGGGAACGATGTTGGTTATCCAGAGCGTCGTGCAGAAGAGAAATACCGCAGAAGCTATCCTGCCGGCATCGCTCAACCCGTTGGGGGAGGGAACGAGGTAGATCGCGAGCGAAACGAGCGCCCCAACGGCCAGTATCGTGCGCTGCGCCCACGAGTGCCACGCTGGTGACAGTGCCTCGGGCGTCGAGGCCGTGCTGGGACGTGCCCGTCGCTTGCGCTCCGCGGGCCACCTGAATGGGCGCTGGCCGGAACTCTCCGCTGGATCCCGCGCCAGTGTTTCACTATCAGGACCTGCCGGATCGCTCATCGATTGCGCCCCACGTCTTCGTTCCAAAGGGCAATTGCATCACGCAATCGCTCCACGTGCTCCCACGCCAGGCGTACCGAACCCATGAGCCGCCCTTCATTAACGTCGCCATGATCGTCAGAACCCCCCGTTAACAGCAACCCGAGCTCCACGGCCAGAGACTCCAGGCGCGCGACCTGATGTTCAGTATGCGCCGGGTAGTAAACCTCCAGCCCATCGAGCCCGCATTCGGCAAGTAGTACGATCTCAGCATCCGACAAGCGAGTGCGAGCAGGATGCGCGGCCACAGCAACGCCTCCTGCCTCGTGAATGCTCTCTATGGCATCACTTGGTGAGATCTTTACGCGCTGCACGTAGCAACGACCGCCATCAAGAATGAACTCCGGGGTAAAGGCAGACTTGACGTCGGGAACGATTCCGGCTTCAACCATTGCTCGCGCCACGTGCGGACGCCCCACGTTCTCACTCCCGGCAATCGCACAGACGCGCTCCCAGGAAAGCTCGTATCCAAATGATCTCAGCTTATCAACCATGAGCCGCGCGCGGCCGAGTCGGCTCCCTCTGATCGATTCCAGCAACGCGCCAAACTCCCCGTCGTCTGGAGAGACTCCATAGGCAAGGATGTCTATCTGCCTCTCATCTGCATCGAGCGTGGAAAGTTCGCAGGCCGGGATCAGTTCCAGACCACGTTCCAGGGCCACGCTCCTTGCTTCGTGCACTCCCGCCATCGTGTCATGGTCGGTGAGCGCTATAGCAGCAAAGCCAAGAGCGTGAGCTCGGCGCACGACTTCCGCAGGGGAGTCGGAGCCGTCTGATGCCGAAGAGTGAAGCTGCAGGTCGGCGAATCGCACCATTCAGATCATGGTGTCGCGGCGGGCTGAGCCTTGTAAGACTCCATAAGGATGCGCGCGAGTTCGGGCCGGGTAAACTCCGGCGGCGGCATTTCGCCGTTGGTAAGCATCGCACGCACCTTGGTGCCGCTCAGCAGAACGTGGTGGGACTTGTCGTGCGGGCATGTGCGGGCAGACGCCATGTTTCCGCACGTTGAGCAGAAAAAGGTATGCTCGAACTTAAAGGGCGTTATGCCGAGTTCTTCAAAGGAGAAGCTGTCTATAAGTTTCTGAGCGTCGTACGATCCGTAGTAATTGCCTACACCCGCGTGGTCGCGTCCGACTATGAAATGCGTGCAGCCATAATTCTTGCGCGCGATCGCGTGCCACACAGCCTCGCGCGGACCGGCATAGCGCATCGCAGCTGGAAAGACCGCCAGCGTGGCACGTTCGGCCGGATAGTAGTGCTGGAGAATGGTCTCATATGTCTTCATGCGTGTCTCGGCTGGCACATCGTCTGATTTGGTGGCACCAACCAGCGGATGCAGCATGAGGCCGTCGACTACTTCCATGGCTACCTTCTGCAGATACTCGTGCGCGCGATGTACTGGATTGCGCGTCTGAAAGGCAACGACCGTTTTCCAGCCAGCCTGGTCAAAGCGCTGACGGGTCTGGAGAGGGGTCAGTCTATAGTTGAGGAAGTTGGTATAGGTCGGCCGGTCCACAACCTGGACCGGGCCACCCAGGAGCACATCTCCCTGAGCCATTAACCTGGCTACCCCGGGGTGAGCGGTCTCCACAGTACCAAAGCACCGCTGCGCCTCGTGCTCCTTGTTGTACCGATAGATGTCTGTCACCTGCAGGATGCCGAGCAATTTGCCGTCTGGGGCGGTAAGGGCGACTTCTTCTCCCTCGCGAATAGTCGCAGCGACCTCCGATGAGACCGCCTTGGTCACGGGCATGGCCCAGACGAGGTTGTCGGAGAGGCGCATCGAGTCCACGACTGTCTCGTAATCGGCCTTGCGCATAAAGCCGGTGAGCGGCGAGAGCGCGCCGTAGCCAATCATTTCGAGATCGCTCATCTCGCGTTCGTCGAGCGGGAGTGACTTGAGGGTCCTGGCGTGCTCGATGGCCTGGAGACGCTGGTCGCCGGTGAGTTCCCTGTTGACCAGCACTCCACCATGTGGAGTACTGGGCCCGGGCGTGCCTGCGGCTGGCCCGCTCTTTGTGTTGTTAGAGCCAACTGAGGTTGAGGTGCTTGCAAAGCCGGCCAGGTACCCTCGGTCCTGGAGAAGCTTGAGCACCTTTGCCACGCTCTCGTCGATACTCTCCTTGTCAGTGTCAAGAATCAGTTCCGGACTTGTTGGCTCTTCGTATGGATCGTTCACTCCGGTAAAGTCCTTGATCTCGCCGGCCATAGCCTTTTTGTACATCCCCTTTACGTCGCGCTGTATGAGCGTGTCCATAGGCGCGCGAACATAAATCTCCAGAAAGTTCCCGATTTCGGTGCGCGCGTTGTCGCGCATGCGCTTGTAGGGTGAAATGAAACAGCTCAAAACAACCACGCCGTTGCGCGTGAGAACGTTGGAAACAAAGGTTACGCGCTCGATATTCTTGTCGCGATCCTCCTTTGAGAATCCCAGATCGCGGCACAGCGTTTGACGCACCACGTCGCCGTCGAGACGTTCCGAATGGATGTTGCGGGAGCTGAGTATTTCGTGAACGCGGCGAGCAACCGTTGTCTTGCCAGAGCCCGAAAGTCCGGTAAACCAGAGTGTTACACCTTTAGTCATTTGTATAGGGAAGGGTGATTAGGTGCGTCGTAGAGGTTCTTCAGCGGTTGACGGTGAACAGTCCCCGTGCGCGGTTGAGGAGTTGTTCTGCCCCCGTTGAAAGGGGGCCCGACGTGAGCAGGTCGGTTGTTGAACGTGGATCGCTTCTGTAACGGAAGATTTCTTCTTTGCCGGAAGTGTTGAGGATTACCTGGAGGCTGTCGTCAAACAGTGAAAAGAGATCGCCGTAGGCCGTAGGAAACATGGAATCCACGGCCTCGCCTCCTCTGACTTCGGTTATAACGTCGCTTACGGTTGCGTTGGGGTCGGCGGCAAGGGCCACGAGAGAGTGACCACTAAAGCCGGGTTGTGAAATTCCGGCGAGATCCAGTATGGTAGCGCCGAGGTCTTTGAGAGATACAACCCTGTCGATTCTCACACCAGCGTCTACGCGCGCTGGGTAACGGATCACCAGGGGTACGTGCACCACGTTTGAATAGACGTTGTGTGCATGCCCCCAGAGCTTTCGCTCCCCAAGCAACTCACCATGGTCGGCGGCAATGATGACGATCGTGCGGTCGAGTTCGCCCTCGCTTTCGAGCGCGCTGAGCACGTGATCAACGTTGGCGTCTATCCAGGCTATCGCGTTTTCGTATCGGGCTACCTCGTCGCCTTTGGCGTTCACAGCCGGAAAGCTATCGGGCGACCAATACGGCTGGTGTGCGTCGAAATAGTTGAGAAAGGCAAAGAACGGTCTGCCGCTCCGCTTCTCTCTCCACTGGAGAAAGCTCGCTGAGACGACCTCGGCGGACTTGCGAGCGCTGACGTGTTTTGGCTGAATCCAGAGGTTAGGGCTCTTGACAGCGTTCCAGACGTCGCGTAGTGAGGTTGCTTCGAGGAGTTCACTGAACATCTCCGTCTGCGAGTACGAGGTACTCCTCATCACCTGCATAGGTGCTACCAGATAATCCCGGTAATGCGAGAAGCCGCGGTCGAGTCCGGCGTCATATGCTGTGTAGTGATGATTTGCCACGAGTCCTGCTGTTGCGTATCCGTGCTTGGCAAAGATCTCAGCGAGAGTAGCAAAACGTTTGCCCAGGGGGACGGTCCAGTTGGCAGCGAGTTCGTCGGCGCGCTTACCGGTAAAGATGCTACCATGAGTTGGGAGAGTCCATGGAGCGGGTGCAATGGCCCAATTGAATACCATGCCATCGCTGGCCCAGCGATCTATTGCGGGAGTAGTGCGGAGCGTGGAGTCGTAAAGCGAAAGGCTGGCCGCGCGTACAGTGTCGAGAATGACGAGGAGGACGTTGGGTGAGTCGGGTCCGGCATCGGGGAGGGCCGCGAACCGGCGTCCTTCGTTAAAGGAGCGCCGAGCCGGCGCAGCCAGGCCCACAAGCAGAGTGAGCGCCGTGGCCACCATTGCTGTCCGTTTGGCGATCGCAAAGGCGGCCTCGGGCCTCCTGAGGGCAGCACGCGCTACGACAGACGCCACTCCAAAGGCGAGGACCAGGGAGGCTATTCTGGCAATCTCTGAATAGGGGAGGAGGAGGCCAAATACGCCAAGGGTAGTGAAGGCAAAGCCAAAGACGGCATGAGTGGCCAGCGCCGGCCTCGCCATGGCGATAAGCGCCGTGACAGTACCAGCCGCGAGAAAGAGGACGGTATACATGAGCGGCGCCATCCAAACGAACTCTTTACTGAACCAGATCAGATTGCCATCGACCCATCGCGCCCAGGCAAGCTCGACCGTATGGAGCCAACCGGTGACAGTCCCTGCGGCAACGGCCCAAGAGATCATACGAGTCCAAACGGCTCTTCTTGTGATATGGGTCACAACCTTCACCGTACTTGTAGGGTACTCGCCTCACTTATGACTGTTTGTGGCGTTCCTGCAGCATCGATGTGGAGGTTTTTGCACCAGTCCGACACGATGAGGCGGCATTATGGCACTTCTGGCCCATTGCAGCAACATCCGTCCCAGAGATTCCGACATGCGCGGTAGAGTCGTAAGGCGAGTTTACCTAACGACCCCATCCGTGGCATATCCTACCAATGGGTTATTGCAGAAACTGTCGGAGTGGTGTAGGTGTTGTAGTTCGCGTACGCTGCCCGTTTCACAATTCCTAACGAGTCGAGGGGTACACTGGATGTATATCGGTCCTGACGCGTTAATGCCGCTGGCCTCAGCGTTTGCAGCTGTAGCCGGATTTGTGCTGATGTTCTGGCGCCGCATAGTGGGTGCGGTTCGGTATCTCTTTGGACGTGGGGAGCCGAAGGGAGAGGTTGTGGCGGTAGTGGAGGAACAGGACGCGTTCAAGCGCTAAAGGCGCGGTCCGCGCAACGCGCTAACGGACTGAAGCAAGTTGCCTGGAGAACCTGAGGCCGCGAGCGCTTTACCCACCGAGCGGGAGACCCCACTGGCTGTACGTCAGGAGAGAGCGCTGAGCATTGTGGCGGCCGCGGTGGTACTAGGCACTCTGAGCGGCCTCATCCATGTCCTGATCCTCCTCGTCAGGCAGAAGTGGCTCTTTGAGTTCACCTGGATGTCACGGGACGTGCTCTGGATGTCCCCCGTTGGCAATATCGGCTTCCTCATGGTTGCGGCAGTGCCGCTGGCCCTCGTCGCCTTGTTCGTGAACCGCGAGGCCATCTGGACCTTTGGAGTCTGGCTCCTGGGGTGGATTGCGGCCTTCAGTGCCATTCTCAATTTCACCGGGCTGCACCCACTGGCCGCCATGGCCCTGGGCGCCGGAGTTGCGGCAGTGCTTGCGAGAAGTGCCAAGCGCAGCCGGCTTCTTTACGTTGGGGCAGGAGTTTCGATAGCTGTCGTGCTGGCACTGGTAATTGTTACAAACATCGAACGACGCTTCCGGTCTCCGGACCTGGCCTCGCGCGAAGGTGCTCCAAACGTCCTGGTGCTGATCCTGGACACGGTACGGGCCGCCAGTACTTCGCTCCACGGCTACGCCAGGCAGACCACACCGAATATCGACATTCTGGCACGCGAGGGGGCGGTGTTCGAATGGGCCATTGCCCCTTCTGCCTGGACGCTCCCCTCACACTCGTCGATGTTTACCGGGCGCCACGCGTCAGCACTCAACGTCAGCTGGCGGCGTCCGCTGGACGGTACCTACCCGACGGTAGCAGAACTCTTTCGTGACAACGGATACGCCACGGCAGCGTTTGTCGGGAATCCGTTCTACGCGCACTACGAATCAGGGGTGACTCGAGGCTTCGAAGTGGTGCGTGACTTTGAACGTTCGCGTTCCCAGATCTTCTGGTCGACCACACTGGGACAGACTCCCTTTGCCAACGAACTGCTCTGGAACCGCAGCGTCAATGGCCTGGTCAAGGCGCTTAGAGAGTTCAATTTCCGTGTGCCGAGGGAACCACATAGTGACCGGAGACGAGCGACCGAGATCTTCCAGGAATTCCGGAAGTGGCGCGGAGAGGTGGGAGACAAGCCGTGGTTTGCATTCATCAATCTCTATGATGCGCACGGCGAATACGACCCACCACCGCGGTATAGAAACCGATTCTCCGCGTCCCCCGAGAAACAGGATCTGTACGACGCCGGCATCGCGTACATGGACACGGAGTTTGGCGCGATAGTGGAGGACCTTAGAAGCTCAGGAGTTCTCGACAACACCATCGTAGTGGTGACGTCAGACCACGGCGAACACTGGGGAGAGCACGGGCTCCATGACCATGGCCACTCGCTTTATATGCCGCTCGTGCATGTGCCGCTCATGGTGCGCTATCCGGCGCGCGTATCGGCTCAGACGAGGGTGAAAGAACCAGTATCCCTTACAGGGCTCGCCGCCACCCTCGCCGACATGGCTGGGCTCCCCAGTCGTGATTTCCCTGCGCAATCGCTAATGCGTGCCTGCTGCAACGGATCAAACGACTACGACGAACTCATTATCACTGAAACCGAACGGCTCGATCCGACAAACAGGCAAAAATCTCCAGCTCACCAGGGAGCGCTTGCAGGGATCGTCTCAGATTCTCTCGAGCTCATTGTGCAGGGAGACTCCAGTTACTTCCTTTTTGATCTCAGAAACGACTACGGACAGAAAACAAACCTGTTGCAGAATCCCCAGTGGTACAGCATTGCGATTCGGCTCGACTCCCTGATGAGATCAGCCGTTTCCAGCCCGCTCCCGCCATTGAGTGTGGACTACGTGCGGCACGCCAAGGCGCCTCCACATCATGGCGAGCGCGTAGCAGGAGCCAACGACTGAATAGATCAGAATCCTCGCGTCTTTATGAGTGAGTCTGTCATCTTGCCCAACAGCTCTCTGTATGTGCTGTCCCCCGCCAGGTTTCGTGCTTCACCTGGATCGTTGACAAGATCGTACAACTCGGCGCTACCCTCCAGCGGTCTGATCAGATGCCAGCGATTGCCGTTCATAAGGGATTGAATGTCGCTGGCAGCAATCGGATAACGATCGGGCAGCGTGGCAATACGAGTAACGTCACTAAAGATGGGAGAAAGAGACGCCAGGGTGTCGCCGCTCCAGAGCGGTCTCAGCGAGTGACCTGGTAGCCGACGTTTGTTGCCGACAGTGAGGTCTTCGATCGTTGCGGCCAGGTCGCGGAGGGAGACAAATCGCTGGATGCGCATGCCTGCGCTGGAGCTGTCGGGGAGGACCAAGATCAACGGCACGTGCAGCACCTGTACGTACTGCGAGGTCCCATGCCCCGTATGTCCGTGTTCGCCAAACTCCTCGCCGTGATCCGAAACGATGATTACCACGGTGTTGTCGAGCGCGCCGCGTGTTTTGAGCGTGGTCAACAGATCTCCAACTCGCTCGTCGAGCGACGCTATTGCACCATCGTACGCAGCCTGCAGTGCCCTGAGTTCTTCGGGAGGCCTGACCCTGAGATCATGGAGCGAACGCCACTCTTCTCGCGTTCCGGGAAAACGCGTTCGGTAGGGCTCTTGTGGGTTGTAGGGATCGTGCGCGTCAAAGTAGTTGAGAAAGGCAAACCAGGGCCGGCCCGCTTCTACTCCGTCCAACCAACCGAGAAAAACATCGTTCACTCGTCTTGCGTCGTAGCGCCCGGGCTCGATGTAGCTGCCGGTGCGCTGGTTCCACGAGGTAATTAGCGCCCGTCCCAGGTTCGAGGCGCCAAGAACCTCGGATGGCGACAAACGGTAGTCGACGAAACGCGAAAAGCCCTCGTCGAGGCCAAAAAGCCACGAGACATAGATGATGTTCGCTGCAAAACCGCCCGTTGCATATCCCGCCTCGTTCAAACGCTCGGCGATCGTCTCGTTGGAGCGATCGAGCGGTGCCGCCCAGTCTACTCCCAGTTCGTGCGGCCACTTTCCGGTGAACATTGAGGCGTGTGACGGAAGGGTCCACGGCGCTGTTGAAAACGCGTTTTCAAAGACGACCCCCCGCTGGGCGATACTATCGATCTTTGGGGAAGTGTCCAGGGAGTAGCCATAGGTGCCAAGCTGCATACCGCGAACCGTATCGAGCACCAGGAGAAGCACGTTAGGCGATTCCGGAGCCGGATCAGGGAGGGAAGCGCGCAGCCGCTTTTCGGCCCACCAGGGTGTGATGGAGGCCACCGCGGTGCCAATGAGACAAATAGCAAGCAGCGCAACCGTTGCTCCGTTCACGAGCTTCACAAATGTCGCCTGCCGCTTGTGGCTAAAACGGGCCACCTGGAGCGCAACGCCCAGCGATAGCACGGCAAGTGCAGGAACGCTCACTCGCTGCGTGATCATCACAACCGTGAGGCAGGCGAGAAAGGCGCCTGTGAGCACAGCCCCGGTATAGGACACCTTGTTGCCACGGACCCAGCGCAGCACCAGGTATACCGCCAGGACCGGCATCATATAGAAGACCAAGTCGGTCAGGGGGGCCATCCACACAGCCTGGGGATTCAGATGGATGCGGTTCCCGAGTAGCTCTCGAAATGGGAGGAGCGCGAACCTCAGGGCCGTCTCGCCGAGTCCTGCTGCCAGGGCGCAACAGGTGATCAGGATAAGTACGTGGCGCGTCGACGGTCCGGCGGTCACGGAATTTGAGGTCGATGCGTCTGGGGTCATCGGGGAGAGAAGGCCATCGTCTGCTTGCGAGCCTATCGAGCGAGCGCGGGTTGGTAAGGTGGTCGGGGGAAAGACAGTGCGACAGTTTGCGGGCGAGCGAGGGAGATCGGAAATTATGACCGCATCGGTACGGTATTCGTGGCCTGTATCGTGCGTTTCAAGGGGCCGACCGATGCAACTACACGCAAGAACCGGAACAGAATAAATGTCGAGCGACGTCGTGACAGAAAGTGACGCGGCTAGTGTCTTTCGCGGAGCTTTGAAGGTGTCGGTGGAGAGGGAGCGGGAGAGGGAGGCTACGGTAAGCTGATGAGTTCCGAGGCACGCGTTTCGTGGGTGCGGGGCATTCCGCGCGCCGTATGGTTGGTGGCGGCAGCGGCAGCGCTGCTGCACATGGCTCCCTTTTGGCATGCACAGCTGAGCACGCCACCGGGCTACGAGTTCACCGGGAATCTCGCGGTATCGCCCGACTACATGCAGTACAGGGTGTGGGAGAGGCAATCGCTACGCGAAGGGCCTTTTGTTTCCAACACCTTTACCGAACAGCCTAACGCGCGCCACCTCCCGGTTTTTTACTACTGGGCCATTGGTCACAGTGCAAAGCTGCTGGGTGTGGCGCCGGAGTTCGTATATGCCTACAGTGGCGCAGCGTTTGCGGTCGTGCTGGTGCTACTCATCTGGTGGTTCGTGCGGAGATTCCAGGGGGAGAACAAGGTTGGGTGGTGGGTCTTTCTTGCCATAGTCTTTGGCGGAGGCCTTGGCGTTTACATAAAGGTTCTTGCTCAGGTGCCCTGGCTCAATTCATTGGCGCCTGTCCAGCGTCTATTGCTCGAACCGGCTGCGGAGTGGCCGCTCTTTGAGGACTATAGAAGTCACTACGTATACAAGACGCTCTACGATTCACATTTTCTCCTGCTTTGGATAGTTGCACTCCTGGCGATAAGGGCTCTCTTCCTGGCGCTGGAAAGGCCGACCAGTCGGCGCCTCGCGGCAACGACTGCGTGGTTCGTAGCAATGACGCTGCTCCACGTGTACGAAGGGATCACCCTCCTCGCGATAGTGGCCGCGGTTATCCTCCTCTCATGGAAATACAAAGAGGAAAGGAGTGCTGCGATCAAGGCGCTCGTTTGGTCGACCGTTGGAGTGGCCGCGGTATACTTAGTGTTGGGCTACCTCTATTCGAGGTCGGGGCTGCCGGTTCCCGCGTGGAGGGCGGTAACGATTCTCGTCTCCATTGTGGCGATTGCTTTTCCTATTGCCTGGTGGCTGATCGCGATCGGTTTGAGAGACTATTGGCTCGCTGCAGGTAGGGAAGAGCGATTTCTGATTGCATGGGGAGCGGCGTGTCTCGTACTCACTCTCTCGGGACCATTCTATCCCTACCCCGATCGTGGCACTCTCACCATTCCGGTACCAGTGCTCCTGATTGCGGGTGCAATCTTTGTGGCGCGCTTTGGTACGCCAAACCGACTGGCGCTGGCGATTGCACTCCTGGTTTTTGCACCCGGTCCCGCATTTCAGGTGGCTCGGACGTGGTATTTTTCCGGCCCGCGTCCTGAGGCTCCCTTTATTCACCTTTCCTCCGATCACAGGGTTGTGCTCGACTCCCTCGAGGTCGGCGCAACGGTTGAGGACGTGCTCCTCGCCGAGCCTAACGAGTTGTTGTGGCTGGCTCCCGAGTTTCCGGGTCGCTTTTACGTGGGACACTTTTTTCTGACTCCAGACTTTGACACAAAGAGTGCGGAGCTTGATCGCGCGCTCGACAGCCCCCTTCTGCTTCGCGACCTGCTCGCAAGGTCTGGCGCGCGCTGGCTCTTTGCCGGAGCCAACAGAAACGTCAGCCTGATCTCCGAGCTAGACGGCATCGAGCCACGAGTAAGCAACGCCGCGGGGACTCTCTTTAGAGTGGTGAACGTGCAACCGGAGGGTGCAAGGTGAGTGCGAGAGATATTATGGGCGGCGTGAGCAGCGAGCGCAGACGAGAGCCGGTGACTGTGCTCGAACTCGCTCTACTGCTACTCGCGTTAATAGCTGGCGCCCTTCTCCGCACGTGGCACTTTGGCAGCATCGGTCTGTCTCACTACGACGAAGGCGTCTATGCCTTTAGCGGTCTGGGGATCGCGGAGCCCGAACGGGCGATGGGGCTCTTTCCGGGACAGCAGAAGTTTTCGCCACCCGTGTACTTCCTGCTGATAGCGCTGACCAACCTTCTAGGCGTTGAGCCTTCTCGCAGTCCCTTTGTTGTCAACGCGATATTGGGGAGCGTCACGATCCCTGTGCTATGGTGGGTCGTGAGAAGATGGTTTGGCGCTGCAGCTGCTGTTGCTGCCGCCGTACTTTTGGCGCTCAGCGAGTTTCATATTGTGCTTTCGAGGAGTGCGCTGACTGACGTTGCCTTTGCGCTGGTCTTTCTCCTGGCGCTGGCGGCGGTGTTGCGGGCGCTGGAAGAGGAGAGCGTAAAGAGCGCAGTTGCCGCAGGTCTCTTTACCGGCCTTGCCTGGAACACCAAGTACCACGGATGGTTTGCGCTTGTAGTGGGGGCGATGGTGGTAGCGGGCCGCTGGATCTTTGAGAAAAAAGGAAACGCCTGGCTTTGGAAGATGATCAGGCTCGGCCTCATCTCGTGCGTGGTAGCTGTGGTCTGTTACCTACCTTGGGCGCTCTACATACAGTCGCAGCCTGGTTCAAGCACCGGATGGACGGCGTACTTTGCCACCATGCTCACGCTCGACTGGTTGGGAAGCGTGGTGAGACACGTTCAGCAGCAGTTCTATATAGAAGGGGTGTGGAGCAGGATTTCGGTGCCGCTCGCGTTCTTCGCCTCGCAATTGATCCTCGTTGCCCAGGGGAAAAAGGTGTGGCCATGGTGGCCCGTGCTCGTTACAGGCTTACTATCGTTAGTGGTTGGAGCATTTGGCGCGACGCTGGTCATGGCATGTTGGATGCTGCTCAGGGTCTGGCGGCGCGGCGCGCCCCTCTCCATCTGGCTCACGGGAGCGGTAGTAGTGCTCTGGTTCGTCATGGCTCCGGTTTACCATCCGTATCTGCGGTTGCTCTTACCGATGGCAATCGTGGCCTATGCACTAAGTGGGCTTATAATGGCCCGACCGATCGAGCGATTGGCAGTCGCACCTGGAGGAGCTCCATTGGCTGCAGGCCTTGCGATAGCGGCAATCGTGACCATCGCAGCAACGCGCCTTTCCGGTCCTGCTGACCCGTGGCGGCCCTCCACCGGAATCGTGCAGGCAGCCGGGGCGATCGATTCTCTGGTGCCAGCGGGAGAACGTGTGGAAGTATTTGGTGAGCCTGCACTGGCATTTCATCTTAATCTTATCGGACATCCCTCGGCGGGTGAACTCCGCTTTGAAGAGTTGGAGCAGTTCACCTCGCCTGTGTACTTCGTTACGGGGATCTATCTCAGACGCGCTCCGCAGCCACGTGAGGTTCTTAAAGGCTACGGTGACCGGGTCGAGTTGCTGGCGCGCGTTCCATCGCCAGTGCCCCCCGATCTCAGGCTGTTGGACGATTTCAGACCGCCGGCGCTCAAGAGTTGGCTCGCGGCAGCTGATTCCACTTACGACTACGTGCTCTGGCGCTACACGCCAGCTACTGCCTCCTCTGCGGCTGCGGATGACAGGTAGTGACCGCAGGAACCTGATCAAATACGGCGCCATGCTCTTTGTGGCGTCGTTGCCCGCTGTTTTTGCTCCGGGAGTTGTGGCGAGTGCCGCCGGTCTCGCTGGTGAGTATGCTGCAAAGGGGAGTTGGTGGCCGACAACGGATCCGCTTCTTATTTACGTTGCCGTGCCCGTCGTCTCGCTCAGTGCGTGCGTTCTGTTTCTTGCGCCCGGTCTTCTCATCACGCGCGTGACCCGCAGGCACCAGGGCCTGGCGTCGTGGCTTTTTCAGGGCTTTGTGGTGTCGATAGGACTGGTGTCGGTCTTTAGTGCGCTTGTGCAGCAATACTGGAGCGGCGACCTGCGCGGTACTGGCTACGGGATGTGGCTCCTGGGCCTCCTCGTCGCAGCGGCGGTGCTTGGCTGGCTGCGCACACCAGCGCGGCGCAGCGATTTTCTCGAGACCGAGTTCACTCACGACAAGGCCGCATTTGCAGTCCTTGCGCTGGGCGTGTGCCTCTACTTTGTCCTGGCGCCCAAGCTGCTCTTTGAGTCATTCAACGGAGACGGTGCGCACGCCTTTGAATCCTCGCGTTTGCTCCTGAGCAGAGTCTTTCCCTTCTGGCCCTCAGAGGCCGGACCCGTTGCAGGGTTCCCCGGAACGACGTCGATGCTCTTTGCATTTCCCAACGCCTGGTTTCTGCGGCTCTTTGGGGAATCTGAGTACTCGGTTCGCATTCCGTTTCTCCTTTACGTGCCGGTCCTGGGTGCAGGTGTGCTTACCGCGGCCAGACTCGATCGGCCGGGTGCAGGTACGAGCACAGGGAGCATTCTGGCACTGTGCCTCAGCCTCGCAGCGTATGCTCTCGCCATGGCATTCAGCGCCACCTACAGCCCGTATAGTGCCGACGTCGCGCTGCCTGCCACGCAGGACACTCTGCTCATGATTGCAGCGATAGGCGTGGTGATTGCCGCAGTGCGCAGGGAACCAGCGGTCCTTCTCTATATGATTGCGCTGGCCGTGGCTTCGCTGCCGAGTGGTCTCATGTTGATTGTGTTCTGGCTGCTGGCTCGTTGGCTCGTGATTCGTCCCAGAGACTGGGGGGAGATGCTGCCGGTTGGCGTGGGGCTCGTACTGGTCATGGTGTTGGCGGCGATGTTGCCAGGGGTTCTCTCAGCCGTTGGGGCGGCCCCGCCGGGTGGGGAGTACGGTCTCGTTGGCGTGCTGAGCGACTTTGCCTTTCTGCAGTTCGTAGACGTTTCGCGGATCAGGTACGCCGCGATCCCAGCTGGCATCTTTCCTATAGTTGCGTTGCTAGCGTGGAGGGCGCAGGACTCGATTGCCAGAACCGTGACCCTGATGGTCGCCGCGTACTTTCTCTTTTTCTTCGTCCAGGCCCACATCTCGTTGCACCACTTTGTCCCTGCAATGGTGCTCCCTATGGTGGTGGCTCTCAGAGTAGTTGATGGCAGGCCGCGCCAATCACTGGTCTGGTGCGGGCTGGCGGCAATTGGGGTAATTCTTGCACTGCCAGCGCACTTTAGTGTACACCAGGCAGGGCGCACAGTCGGTTCGTCGGTGTTGGAGCGGGTGGGCAATTACGGAGAGAGCGATCCCGTGGTAACGCGAGCAAGCACGTTGCTCAACAAGGTGCTGCCCTACGACTGGGAGCCTGCGGTCCCGGACAACTCGTATGGTGGTTCTCCTCTCGTATGGAACCACTACGCTCAGCACGGGAGCGAGAGCCAGCCTGCTGCAGAGACCAACTATATTCTGCAGGAGAGCGGTGCGGCTCTACCAGACGGCTGGCGTGTGGTTGCTGACGACAGCCTCGGCGCGCAGCTTCTTGTGCGGAGTGATTCGGTGACTGCTGTTCAGCTGGCGCTAAGGCCCGCGCACCCCGCTGGGAGCCCGTGGCTTGGCGTCAAGCGCAGCATACTCTTCCGTTCCGTTCCGCATAGCGGTTGGCCTCCGATAGTGAGTGTCGTGGACATTCTCGAAGCAGTTGGTATTGACACGGCCCCAATTCTGGAAAGACTGGGAGTCGACAGGAGCGAGCAGTGAGGCGGCTTCCGCGAACTCTTCTCATAGTAGTCCCTCTCATAGTTGGAGGGATCATTGCCGCGTGGTGGGCGTGGTCGGCAGGTGGTGCGTCGCTGGCAACGGGTCTGGCGCAGGCGCGCCTTCAGTGGGTGGTGGTGGCACTTGGTCTCACGGCGATCTGGCTCTTTGCGCGCTTTATCAGGTGGCAATTTTTGCTGCGTAGAGTTGGGGTACGACTTCCCATTCGTCCGACGCTCAAGGTCTACGTGGCTGGTTTGCCCGGCACGGCTACGCCTGCCTACGTTGGCGAGGCTGTCAGGTCGCTCTTTCTCAAGCGGCGTTTTGGCGTGCCGGTGCGGATTTCACTCGCTGCCTGGGTGTTGGAGCGACTCTACGACGTGGCCGCACTGGGCCTTGTTGCACTGGGTACCGGACTCGCTGTGCGTTCTTCGGTTGCCATGCGCGTGGGAGTCGCATTCGTGCTGCTGGCGGTATTGGTAACTGCGCTTCTTTGGCCTGTTGCGAAGCGTGTGGGTATTACGCCCGGAGCCCTCGCCGTAATCAGGTCGGCCGGGACGGTATTGCCCTCTCTGGTAATGTCGTTAGGCGCGTGGCTGGTTGCGGCGCTTCTGGTGAGCGTGGCTGCGGCAGGCTTTGGGCTCTTTGTTTCACCTGTTGAGAGCTTACGGATCTTCTCGACGTCTACGCTCCTCGGCGCTGTAACACTGCTGCCTGCTGGAGCCGGCGCTACGGGGAGTCTGGCGATTCTGGAACTTGGCCGCCTGGGGATGGCGCTGGAGAGCGCGGTGCTCGTGATCTCACTGATGCGCATCACCTCAACCGGGGCGTCACTGCTGGTCGGGAGCCTGTTTCTGTGGCGCGAACTGCGGTCGCTGCGTACGGTCGAAGTCCCGGAGGCCGGTGCGACAGCGTCGGAGGTAGGGGACGCGGCGGCACATTTTGATACCATTGCGGAGCAATACAACGCGCAGTGGTCGCCGCATGTGTGGGATCTCTTGATCGGCCGAAAACTTGGCTTTATTGCCGAAGCTCTCCCCGAGCCTCCCGTGCGCGCTGGAATCGGCCTGGATCTGGGTTGCGGACTTGGACTCCAAGCAGCGGAGCTTCGCGGGCGGGGCTACAACGTGATTGGCCTCGACCCGTCAGTAGGGCTGTTGGGTGTTGGGAAATCAAAGGGGGTGGATTCAGTGGTAGTTGCGGGGAGCGCCCTATCGCTGCCTTTTTGGGAAAGCAGCCTCGACTTTGTGTACACAATTGGAGTGTTGCATCACCTGGATGGGCGCGACGCTCAGCGCGTGGCTCTAAAGGAGATAGCACGGGTTCTAAAACCCGGTGGACGGCTCTTGGTGCACGAGAGCAATCCGAGGAACCCGCTCTTTCGGTTCTATATGGGGTACCTGTTTCCGATACTTAAGAGCATTGACGAGGGTACCGAGTGGTGGATTGACCCCAGGTATTGGGAGCCGGGCGGTATGCTGGCTGGTGGTAGCAATGGCGGGGGTAAGGAAGGTGATGGACTTCGCCTGCGCGACGTGCGCTACTTCACGTTCCTACCCGATTTCACGCCCCGGGTGTTTATGAAGCCTGCATTGGTAGTGGAGCGGTTTTTGGAGCGGGGACCCACGCGGACTTATTCGGCGCACTACATGGCGATTCTGGAAAAGCCAGGTCGCGTACACTCCTCCGATGGGCCCAATTTAGAGGGGGAAGGGGAGGGGGAGGGGGAGGGGAAAGTCACTCGTCGCGGTGTCGCGTAGATATCAGAAACAGGATTGACCTGGCGGTCTCGGACAGCTCTTACGAGCCCACCCGGTCGTGAAGAAACAGGAGATGTAAATGCAATTCTCTTTTGAGCGTTTTTCAGCTTTCAAGTCACTGTGGTTGATGGTTGCGCTTGTTGTCGCTTGTGGTGGTGATGGAGGTGGTCCTTCGTCCAACGTGATCGAGGAGCCGGGTGAGGTAGCGCGCGTGAACGTGACTCCGCTCAGCGTGACGTTGCCGACGGGAGGGACTGCACAGATGACTGCCGAGGTGCTCGACGCAGCCAACAGGAAGATTACAGGGCGGACGGTTTCGTGGTCTTCCGGCAATAATTCTGTAGCCACGGTTACTTCGCAGGGGCTGGTGACCGCAGTGGCTACCGGAACCGCCGACATAGTTGCTGCACTGGATGGTAAGTCAGGGAGTGCGAGCGTGACTGTGTCTGGCACGGCGCCCCAGGGCAACGTTATCAGTGTGAACCCGACGGTCACCTATCAGACCATTACCGGGTGGCAGACCCACGCACAGGATGGCTGGCTGGAATGCAACGCCACGGCGTATTCGGCTTATCGCGCTGAGTTGCACAACCGTGCTGTAAACGAGTTGGGTATCAATCGTTTGTCGATTCCCGTGAGGAGTGGTGTTGAGAACACCCGCGATCATCACAAGGACTTTGCTACTGGTGTGACCGATTGGGCCACTTACAGGACAACGTGGTTTGCGCCTGTGAATGACAATTCGAATCCCATGTCGGCCGATGCGTCAAAGTTCTATTGGTCCTATCTGGACGGATACATCGACAACTCCGTTTTGCCTGTCAAGCAACTGCTTCAGGCACGTGGCGAGAAGCTCTACCTGGTGCTCCAGTACATTGATTTCAGGCAGCCGGGTGTAGCCAAGCCCTTTGTGCAGCTCAAACAGCCGCAGGAGTATGCCGAAGTCGTCGTTGTGGCATTTCAGCACCTCAAGAGCAAGTACGGTCTGGTGCCAGATGCTTTTGAGATGTTGTTGGAGCCGGAACACACAGACGTATACGCTCCGGATCTTGGCCGGGCTCTGGTGGCGGTATCTGCCAGACTCAAAACAGCCGGTTTTGATCCGGTTTTCATAGCACCGTCAACCACGTCGATGATCAATGCATCTACGTATTACGACGAAATGATTCAGATCCCGGGTGCGGGATCGCTCATTGGCGAATTGGCCTATCATCGGTACGTTGGAGTGTCTTTGCCTGCGCTTCAGGCTATTGCCACACGCTCGTTGCGTGACGGTGTAAAGACCTCGATGCTGGAGCACATTGGATCAGGCATCGACGCGCTGATCGAGGATCTCACGGTTGGCAATGCGTCGTCCTGGATGCAGTTTGCCATGGGGTACTGCAGCAACGACGACAAGCCCGACGACGGATCAGTTTACTACCACATCAATCAGTCCAATCCTGCCAGTCCTCGCGTGGTAATAACAAACCACTCAAAGCTTCTGAGGCAGGTCTTTGCATACGTCAGGCTTAACGCGCGTCGCGTTGGGGCCACCTCGGGAAATCCGGGAGAGCTCAAACCGGTGGCATTTGTCAACACCAACGGCAAGCAGGTAGTTGTGGTGCGCACCAACAGGTCGTCGTCGATGACGATTCAGGGTCTCGCGGCGGGCACGTATGGGGTGAACTACGGCACGTCTGGTTCGCAGTGGGACATTGACCTTCCCGACCAGACTATTGCGGCCGGAGGGACCATCCAGGTTTCCATTCCTGCAGCAGGCGCAATAACTGTGTATGGCAAGTAGACGGCCGGGTCTATTCCCTGGCCGTCACTTCCGCCTCGCGGGAGGACTGACGATTGCGGTGTTGCTCGCGTCGTGCATGCGGGAGCGCCGTGAGTTCATGGAGGCGGCTCCGGAGCCTGCCTATGGGTCGTTGTCTCCGGATGTCCTTGTACTCGCTCCGGGCGAGAGCGCCAAGATCTCCGCGCAGTTCTTTGACAGTGCAGGTAGACCGATATCGGTTGAAGCTCTCGAATTTGCCTCGAGCGACTCCACTGTGGCTGTGATCGATGGCAGGGGCCGAGCAACTGCGCTGTCTTTGGGAACAGTCCAACTGACGGCAACATCTGGCGACGTAAGGGCCACGACGATCGTGCACGTTAGCGCGGGCTCGCACCCCGCGGGTGCAGCACTCATAGATGTCTTCCCAGACCGGACCTATCAGACGATTCACGGTTGGGAGGCCAGTGGGCAGCTTGGGGAGGTGGACTGCAATCCCGTCGCGTTTGAGAAGTATCACGATCAAGTCGTACACCGCGCGGTAAACGAACTTGGACTCACTCGCGTGCGGCTCGATTTGCGATCCGGAACCGAGCAGCGCACGGATACCTGGCCCCTTTTCCGGTCGGGGCAGCTCAGCTATCCCGAGTGGCGCGGCACCTGGATGGTGCCGGAGAATGACAACGACGATCCATTTGTAGCCGACCCTGCGGGCTTTCAATGGGGCAAGATTGACAACTCGGTAGAGCAGGTGATCCTCCCGATCAAACGCGCCCTTGCAGCAAGGGGCGAGAGCCTCTTTGTCAATCTCAACTACATAGACTTTTTTCTGGGTGCGAGTTCATAGCCCTTCTCTCCCTTTGATGATCCTGA
>CAZYTS010000027.1:0-28043 GCA_964649855.1 uncultured Gemmatimonadaceae bacterium | reverse complement strand
CTGCACGGGTCCGTCAAAGTCGAGTTGGTTGCCGCGACCCAGGTCGGCTACGACAAAAGCATCTTCGTTGTGTTCCCTTGTACGTCCAACGTCGGAAAGCGCGAAAACATCCACCATGATCGGGCCAGCACCCGAAGCGCCCGTGGAACGGGCGGCTCGCATTTCCGGAGGGGTTTTCATCACGGTGATATTGCGGCAGCGGGCCTGAACGCCTCGGTCTTCACATTCCCTGCCTTAAGCGATCTTGCAGCCCTCACGCGAGATCCACCCGCATCATCTGTCCGCCCAGAGAGACGCGCTGACCGCCGCTCACCAACTGTGGAGTGCGCACTGCCAGTGCAACGCCGTTGGTGCTTCCGACGTCGCGCACTGTGACTGCTCCATCGGCGTCACAGGTAACTGTCGCGTGTCGCGCGCTCATTGTGGGATCATAGGAAAAGGTCCAGTCGCCCTGATCACGCCCGATTGCGACTGTGCAGCCGGCCCAGAGGTGTCTCGTGTCGCGCACGCGGCCGTCTTCGCGAATCTGTTCAAGCACCACCAGGTCGGGGGCAGGAAGTGCGGAGCCAACTTGCTCGATGCCGCGATCTGCGCCAAAGAGCAGGACGGCATCGTCGCGCACGTTGCGGCAACGAATCACTTGTGAGCCAAGGAGGAGCACGTCGCCATCTTCCAGGCGCGTAGGCTTGTTGATGAATACAAAGAGCGCGCGTGGCAGACCAACTGGCTCGATTCGGATAGCCGATCCTTCGATGGCGATCGTGGCGCCATTGCCACCAATCATGGAATCGCTGACCTGGAGGCCCAGGAGATCAGAGGTCAGGGTCGAGCGCGACTTGAGGGGAATGACCTGTTTGATGTCGCCCATGGAGTCGAGCAGGGTCAGCCGGACGACGCCGTCAACTACAGGTGTCCCCCGGGGTGCCGTGATCTCGGGCCGGATTTCGGCGCTCAGCGGCGAGCCGCAAGAGGCGCAGAAACGTGCTGTCTCATCCGTGGCGAGCGTACCACAAGAAGGACAGTTGTGTCTGCTGTCCCCTTGGTCGGACTCAAGCGAAGTCCCGCATTGAGGGCAGTTTAGGTCGCTGGCAGCTGGCGTCTGGCCGCACTTGGGACAATCTGGCACCCCCGTTCGCAGTGCCCCGGGCCGGTTGCCGGCCGTGGTAGACAGCGCGGCGACCTTGCTTCCGAGCAACTGTGAGGAGGGTTCACCACACCCCGTGCAGTATCGTTCGGCCGGCGCAATTTTGCGGCCGCAGTTCGCGCAGGATGGCACTCCGTTGGTTGGATTTGGGTGTGGTGGTGGTGTCACAAGCTTGTGAGAATGGCGAAGATCGCACGAAGGCCAGTACGTGGCAACCACATCCGCGGATTCGCACCCGAGCGGGCAGCTCCGTACTTTCCAGCCATTGTGCATAGATCGCGCCTCGGCGCAATTGGTTGGCTTGGGCTTTTGAGTCTGGGAGTGATGGGGGTTTGGGGGTGCACGGCAAGGGTGCCACAACCCGGTCAGCGACCGGTTGTGGTCGAGGCACCCAAGGCGGCACACTTACCCCCCATACCTTCGGTTCTGGGTCGCCTGACCATACGTGTTGTGTACCCTCCGACCAGTGAGACTGTGGCCGGGGGGGAGGGTGATTCTTCGCTCGTTTTTGGGTCGGTGGGTTCAGGTGACGCTTCGCTGACAATTAACGGGCACTCGGTAGCGGTTAACTCCAACGGGAGCTTTCTCGCTCAACTGCCAATACCGGCCCGGGCAGATCCTTTCTTTGATGTGGTTGCGACGCGTGGGCGGGATACGGCGCGGGTCCGGCATCCGGTGCGCCTGGCCAGGAGTGGAGCTGAGCTCATGTTGCCCGGTTCTCCGTTGTTAGACAGCACCAGCATTTTCCCCAATGTGCCGCTGGTCAGGCGCGGCAGCGAAGTCGTTCGTGTAGGTCTCAGGAGCGGCCCCGGTTCTACTGCGGTACTGGTGACTGACAGGGGAGGGATTCCGCTTGACAGACGGGAGCGGGGAGCGCGTGCAGATTCGCTTGTGAGGTTCAACGAGATCGCCGCGGCTCAAGCCGCGCGCGCGAGATTTCTGTTGGTTACGCGGGGTGCCGATACTGTAACGATGCCGGCGCCGCAGGTCGCGCTGAGCGACAGCCTGGAACGCGCGTTAGGCGTCGTGTCGCTTCACGATGGTGAGTCCGTGATCTCGCAGATTCCTGCCGATCCGCCGGCAGTCAGGCCGGTGCTGATTCCGCGCGGAACCTTGCTGGCGATAACGGGCCGAACTGGGGACTCAGTGCGACTGAGACTGGACAGGCAGAGTGAAGTTTGGGTTGATGGTAGTGTTGTGGGGGCTGCCGCCGATACGGCGAGGATTCCATCGCGTGTGCTGAGGCAGCCGTCTGTACGGTCGACGTCGCTGGTGAGCGAACTGATCCTTCCTGTTGGTGCAGCGTTGCCCTATAGCGTTGAGCCGACGCAACGAGGAATGGTGCTGCGGCTCCACGGTGCAACGCTTGAGCGCGCCGGGAGTGGTTTGGCTAACGATTCGCTGGTAGAGCGAGTGACGCTGGCGCAGGAGCGTGCCGACCTGGTTTCGGTAGAGGTCGACTTTACACGGCACATCCTGGGCTATCGCGTGCGCTATGATGCTGGATCGCTGGTGGTTTCCCTTCGACCTGTTCCGCGCGTGGATTCCCTGCGCCCGCTGGCTGGACTGACAATAGTCGTGGATGCGGGACATCCTCCCGGGGGTGCGACGGGCCCTACGGGCTACTACGAACCTGTGGCGACGCTTTCGATCGGCCAGAGGCTGAGGACAGCGCTGGAGCAGCGCGGGGCGCGAGTGGTTCTCACGCGCGACGGGCCATCGGCGTTAGGCACCGACAATCGTTTTGCCGTGGCAATGAGGGCCAATGCTCATGCCCTCGTGTCGGTACATCTGAGTCCTGAAGAAGGGAGTCGCGACCTCCTGGCGAGCAATGGTACGCAAACCTCTTTTGTGGGTCCCCTTTCGCTTGACCTTGCACGAACAATACAGCACGAGGTAGTGGCAGGACTTGGGCTCAGCGATCTTGGTCTCTTGAGCGCGCAGGGTCCGCGCAGCAGCGTCGCGGGATGGTTTCCTGCTGTAGTGTCACAGGGAGCGCTTATCATCGTGCCACAGCAGGAAGCGGCGCTCCGGACAGCCGAATTCCAGGAACGGTATGCCGTTAGCCTGGCCCGGGGGCTCGAGCGCTACTTTGCTGCGTTGCGTGATGCCCATTGATGCTGTAGCGGAGATGAAGTGGAACCCTGTAGGTTTTTCGGTTCATCGTTACCGTTGTCTCGCGCACCACACTGACATTAACACGTGCAACTACATCTGCCGCTACTTCTGGCGTACTCTGCGCTACTGATTGCATTTGGCCTTTGGGTTGGCCGTCGCGTTGGGAGTTCTGAAGGTTTTTTTGTGGCAGGTCGCCGTCTCGGACCCGGCCTGCTGTTTGCGACTCTCATAGCTGCAAACCTCGGTGCGGGAACGACGGTTGGTGCAGCCGGCCTGGGGTACCGCGACGGATTGGCTGCATGGTGGTGGGTGGGAGCGGCGGGGATCGGATCTCTGATCCAGGCCTTCTGGATCGGTCCGCGCATGCGCCGAGTGGCGCGCGAGCACGGCCTCAACACGATCGGCGACTATCTCGAGCTTCGCTTTGGTCCTTCCGTGCGCGTGGTAGTCGCATCCCTTTTGTGGTTAGGTACTCTCGCCATACTTGCCGGGCAGCTCATTGCAATGTCGGTCCTGCTGAGCGCAGTGATCGGCACGCCAAAGTGGGTTGGCTGCGTGCTTGGAGGCATCGTGGTCACCATCTACTTCACTGCCGGCGGACTTTTGTCGAGCGCATGGGTCAACGTGGTCCAGAGCTGTGTGATGTTCCTTGGTTTTGCGATCGCGTTCCCGGTGGCCCTGGCTTCGATCGGAGGTTGGGAGAGCGTAGTTGCGCGAACCTCCGCTGACCCCGCGTACTGGAACTTCTGGTCCAACGGTTCTTCGGGTTGGGTTTATCTGGCTCTATTGGGTCCGGCTTTCATTGTATCGCCAGGCCTGCTGCAAAAGATCTTTGGTGCGCGCGACGATCGTGCAGTGCGAATAGGGGTGGGACTCAACGCTCTCGTGCTGCTTCTCTTTGCCATTGTTCCCGCTGCGATGGGGATGATGGCCAGAGCTGCGCACCCCTCGCTCCCGTACGACGAGATGGCGCTCCCGATTCTTCTGGTGGAGAATGTGCCGGTCCTGATCGGCGCACTGGGGCTCGCCGCGCTCTTTTCAGCAGAGGTGAGCACCGCTGATGCAATCCTCTTTATGTTATCCACGTCCCTCTCTCAGGATCTCTACAAGCGCTGGATCAAGCCCGGCGCGAGCGACGCCCAGGTTCTCAAGGTCGCGCGTCTTACAGCGATATGGGGTGGCGTGCTTGGCGTAGTACTGGCGCTGGGTGCGCAGACGATTATCGGCGCTCTCAAGTTCTTCTATACGGTGCTTGGAGTGACGCTCTTTGTGCCCATCGTCGGAGGGCTCATTTCGCGCCGTCTCAACCGGCAGGCGGTGATGGCCGCGATTGTCGGCGGGATTCTGGCGATGCTTGTGCCCCAGCTTGGCGGAGTTACGGTTGGGGTCGCCTGGCTCACACCGGCGATGCTGGGGCTGGTGTCGTCAGTTCTTATTGCAGTGATCGTCCTTGTGCTCAAGGGCGGAGGCAGCGGTGAGAGACGCGCCGATCCGGACGTGGGGAAAGTTGGAAAATCCGGCCCGTGACGATTTCGTGATGTTGATTTCGTAAATGGTTATATTTCAGGTACTTGCAAGTACACTGGCGCGCTTTCACGTGTGCCCTTAGTATGCGCGCCCGCACCCGAGGCACCCTTTGCCGGTTCGGGAACATCGTCTGAACGCACCTGCTAAGTACACTGTATCCCAGGAGGATCCACCGAGATGCCACTTCCCTCCAAGCCGCCCGCCGGAAAGCTCCAGCTCACACAGAACGCTGTCACCGTCCTTGAAAAGCGCTATTTGATAAAGGATGCGACTGGCAAGCCGCAGGAGTCGCCAGAGTCACTTTTCTGGCGCGTTGCCACTGTGGTAGCTGAAGCTGACAGGCGATACGGCGCGTCGGAGGGAGCGGTGAACGAGGTGGCCGATGCCTTCTACCGCCTCATGACTGAGCGTCGTTTCGAGCCGAACTCGCCCACGCTCATGAACGCGGGTCGTCCACTTGGACAGCTCTCAGCGTGTTTCGTCCTTCCCGTTGAAGATGCGCTTTCCAATGGATCGAACGGGATCTATGACACGCTGCGCTCGATGGCGCTCATTCATCAGAGTGGTGGTGGTACCGGATTCTCGTTCTCCAGGCTGCGTCCGCGCGGTTCAATGGTTCGCTCTACAACGGGAGTGGCGTCGGGGCCTGTATCCTTCATGAAGTTGTACGATGCCTCGACCGATGCCGTAAAGCAGGGAGGCACGAGGCGCGGTGCCAACATGGGCATACTGCGCGTCGATCATCCTGACATTCTTGAGTTCATTACCTGCAAAGAAGATCTCACGCAGGTTACGAACTTCAACATATCTGTTGCAGTAACGAGAAAGTTCATGGACGCCGTCAAGGCGGAGTCCAACTACGATCTGGTTGATCCTTCCAACGGCAAGGTTGTTGGACAGTTAGATGCCCGAATGGTGTGGGATCGGATGATTGAAGGCGCGTGGAGGACAGGGGAGCCCGGAGTCTTCTTCATCGACGAGGCCAACCGTTACAATCCGGTCCCGCATCTCGGTTCCTACGAGGCCACCAATCCCTGCGGCGAGCAGCCCCTGCTTGCGTACGATGTCTGCAACCTGGGCTCGATCAATGTCGGCTACCACGTGCACAACGGAAAGCTGGACTGGGACGCTCTCAGGCGTGACATCCACCTTTCCACGCACTTCCTGGACAACATCATCGACGTCAACAAGTATCCGCTCCCTGAAATCGATGCTCTATCAAAGCGCATTCGGCGCATCGGGCTGGGGATCATGGGATTTGCTGACGCGCTGGTGAGGTTGGGGATTGCCTATGATTCCGATGAAGGTGTGGAATTTGGGCGCAGGATCATGGAGTTTGTGGACACGGAGTCCAAGCGCGAATCGCAGCGTTTGGCCGAAGAGCGTGGTGCCTTTCCGGAGTGGGCTCGCTCGATCTTTGGGCCAGATGAAACGTGTGCGCGCGATGAGAAGGGCGAGCGCATCCGTCCCATGCAGCTTCTGCGCAACTGCAACGTTACGACGATTGCCCCCACCGGCACGATCTCAATTATTGCTGGATGCTCTTCTGGGTTGGAGCCGCTCTTTGCCGTTGCCTTCATGCGCAATCAGGCTGGGGTGATGATGCCTGATGTAAACGAAGACTTTGTGGCGATCGCAAAGTTGGAGGGGTGGTATAGCGAGGAGCTGATGGAGCGGATCGCGCGCGAGGGTCACATTCACTTTGCCGAAGTTCCGGAGAAGTGGCAGCGCGTATTTGTGACAGCTAACGAGATCAAGCCTGAGTGGCACATCCGGATGCAGGCCGCGTTCCAGGCTTACACGGATTCGGCGATCTCCAAGACGACCAACTTTGCGCACACGGCCACGCGTGAAGACGTGCGTGCCATCTATGAGATGGCCTACGAGGCGAACTGCAAGGGAGTAACCGTGTATCGCGACGGTTCGAGGGACAACCAGGTTCTCTCGACTGGCACAACCGAAAAGGCGCGGGCAGAGCGTTCGGGGGGCAAGGAGGAGAAACGCGCCGCAGGCGAGCTCCATGGTACGATTGCCGAACTCGAGGCAGAGGTGGAGGCGCTCAAGAAGGCTCTCTTTGATTCGGAGAGCGAGAATCTTGCGCGGCGGCAGAAGAGAGCGCGTCCAGACAAACTGCGTGGAACGACAATCCGCAAGGAAACGCCTCTCGGCACCATGTTCGTCAACATCACCGAAGACGAGCGCGCGCAGCCCTTTGAAGTATTCGTGACGCTCGGCAAGGCCGGTGGTTCGGCGATGGCCGACGCCGAGGCTATGGGTCGTTTGATTTCGCTGGCGTTGAGATCTGGAATCCCGATCATGGCGGTACACAAGCAGCTCCGCGGCATTTCTTCTGACCGTGCAGTTGGCCTGGGCCCGCACAAGGTTCTGTCGGTACCCGATGCCATTGGAATCGCGTTGTACGAGTGGTACCAGGACAAACAGGGTGTGCAGCAGGAGCTCATTCAGGCGCAGGCGGGGTCAGATGTGCCAGTTCTGGAGCAGGTGACGGTGAACTCGACGAGCGATGCAGGTGAGCAGCTTGCGTTTGCATCGATCGACGATCAACAGGCTCAGAGTTTTATCGGCACCTGTCCGGACTGCGGTTCGCAGTTGGAGTTTGCTGAGGGGTGCGTGAAGTGCCACGTGTGCGGCTTTAGCGAATGCGGTTGAGCACCTGAACCTGGTTGGTGGGCTAATTGGGGTCAGATTCGGTAACCATATTTCGAATCTGACCCCGATTAGTCTCTCACTCGCCCTGTAGCGCAATCGACGGGTCCACACGCATGGCCCGCCACGCCGGCACATAACACGCCAAGAGCGTTGCCCCACCCAGCACCGCCGCCGCCGAGACTATCGTTGCCGTGTCGAGCGAACCGACCCCGTATAGCACGCTCTCCAGTGCCTTTCGCACTCCAAGGAACGCAACCCCGCCAATAACAAGACCGGCCACAGCCAGTAGCATTCCGTCGCTCAGCACCATCCCCGCTATCTGTCTGTTCTGCGCGCCGAGCGCTGAGCGAATTCCTATCTCTCTCGTGCGGTCAGATACAACGTGGCTCATCACCGCATAAACCCCCAGTAGCGCCAGAACCTGCGCTAAAGCTGCAAAACTGCCAAGCACGTATGCGATGAGGCGGCGAGCACCCAGCGACTGCTCGATCTCGGCGCTCAAAGACGTACCATTGGCGATGGGTAGAGTGCGATCGATCTCGTTCACTGCGCGTCGCGTCGCAGCCAGAACCTGCTCCGTTGGAAGCGTGGATCTAACCACGCCGGTCAGCGCCCCAATACCATCCGCTACAGCTGCATAGTTGCTATACACGAGCGGGTGAGCTTCTTCAGACAGATCGTTGAGCTTTACTGACCTTGCGACACCTATAATCGTGCCTTCGGGGCCACCGTGACGGATTGCTACTCCTAGCGGGTTAGCATCTTTGAAGGATTGCTCCACCAGTGTCTCATCAACCACCATGAGTGGAACACGCGCCGTAAAATCGGCATCCTCGAATGGTCTGCCGCGCACGATGTTGATCCCCATAGTTCGGAAATAGTCCCCAAAGACGTACGCCTGGTTGGCGTGCCTCATTGTCTCGTCACTACGCGCCTGCACTGTCGGCAGGTGGTACTGGGTGCTCCCACCGCCACTTACAAACGGAACACCAAGCGCAAATCCTACAGACTGTACGCCGGGAGTCGCCGCCAGGCTCCGTTCGAGTTGAGAAAAGAAAGCAAGTCGCTGTTCTGCGTTTGTGTAACGCGCTCTCGGAAGCGACATGGTAAACGAGACCACATGTTCCGGTTGAAAGCCAGGGTCCACATTGGCGATGCGAGAAAGGCTCTTTATGGTGAGGCCTGCACCAACAAGGAGCAGCATTGCGACCGCATTCTGCACGACTACGCTTATACGAAGTGCCCGATGCCTTGCCGCTCCGGTACTCGAGCCCCGTCCTGAAGACCTGAGCGCTTTGCTCACATCAATTCTGGTAGCCCTGAGTCCGGGAGCAACGCCCACAAGGAGGCCGGCAGCAAGAGTCACAGCTATCGTAAACGCGAGCACATTTCCATTCAGGCTAAGGCCGGAGAGCGCGGGAAAGCGTTCAACATTCAGATAGGTGAGCCATGCCAGGGCCCCTTTTCCAAGAAGGAGGCCAAGGCCAGCGCCCGCCAGAGTAAGAATTGCACTTTCCACGAACAGCTGTCCCACAATGGCGCGACGGCCGGCCCCGAGGGCGGCTCGCACGGCGAGTTCACGCGACCTGCTGGATGCACGCACGAGTTGGAGCCCGATGACATTTGCGCACGCCAGCAGCAACACCAGAACCACCGCGGCAAAAAGGGCAATGACCGCAGGTTTGAGCTGGCCCGCCTGCCAATCGACAAATGACATGGCTGTGAGCGAATGCCCTTCGCCATCGTATGAGCGATGGGTCGAGTGCCAGGACTCCGTGAGTGCCCTCAACTCGGCCGTCAGTCCATTGATGTCCAGGCCATCGCGCATGCGACCCACAAACGAAAGCATGAGCGTACCACGCTGCGTTTCCTGGTCCAGCCATCTGGATTCGAGTATCAGAGGTCGCCAGTAGAGCGCTGTCCGCGGATAGGCAAAATCCGGAGGTGCCACGCCAATTACCTGATACGTGGCGTCGTTAATAACGATCGACCTGCCGACTATTGAAGAATCTGCCGAAAGCTGCAGCCAGAGCCGATGACTCAGTACAACGACCGGTTGGCGTCCTTGCTGAGAGTCTTCGGGACGATAGAAGCGTCCAAGCGAAGGAGACACCCCCAGCAATCCAAAGAAGTCACCCAGCGTCCGGGCTCCAACCGTTCTTGTTGGTTCACCTGCGACTTCGAGCGTGGCACCTTCGCCCATCGTAGCAGCAGAGGTGGAAAAGAGATTCGTGCGTTCAGAGAGATCGAGCGCTTCCAGCGGAGAGAGCGCAGCGTTGTGCATCCCTCTCATGCTGTAATCGTTGCGTACCACAGCGAGTTGACCGATCTGAGGAAAGTCGAATGGACGCATGAGTACGCCGTGTAAAACCGAGAACATCGCGGAGTTGGCGCCGATGCCTAGCGCGAGGGTCACGATGACGGCCGCTGAAAAAAGAGGCCGTTTTGTGAGCGAGCGGAGTGCGTAGTTGATAGACATGAGTGCGTCCGAAAGGCGGTCTTTGAGAGCTCGTTGTCGTCTGGTGGTAGCGTCAATCGCTTCCACCTGCTCGCCGATACGTGAGAGATCTCCAAATCTTCGCAGCGCTTCGCGCGTAGCGTCTTCACGCGAGAGTCCCTGGGTCATGAGGTCTTCGATGCGACCTTCAAGATG
Source organism: uncultured Gemmatimonadaceae bacterium (assembly GCA_964649855.1). Taxonomy (GTDB): domain Bacteria; phylum Gemmatimonadota; class Gemmatimonadetes; order Gemmatimonadales; family Gemmatimonadaceae; genus CAZYTS01. Next base: position 17,931 of record CAZYTS010000027.1, on the reverse strand, counting down.
GAAGCTCAGCTCGTTCTCGAGTTCGCGACGGTCGCGACTTCGGGAACTTGGTAGGCGAATGAGGCGTTTCATCCGGTAGCACCCTCAGCACTAAGGATTAGCGACGCCGCTTTTACGTAGCGCTGCCAGGTGGAGAGCTGAGTTGTGAGCTGTCGCCTTCCACGCGCGGTGAGCTTATAGAACTTTGCGCGTCTCTTGTTTTCAGTTACGCCCCACTCAGCGCTGAGCCAGTCTTTCTGCTCCATGCGGTGCAGTGCAGGGTAGAGCGCCCCTTCTTCGACCAGTAGTTCAGAGCGTGTAGTGTTCTCGATCCATCGCACCACAGCCAGTCCGTGCATGGGTCCCCAGGAAAGTGCTTTTAGAATGAAGAGATCGAGCGTACCGCGCATGAGATCGAGGTCGTCTGCCACAGGGCTCCTTGGCCTAAGGTTCTTAGGTCAGACAACGGAAGGCCGATAATGGTTGTTTCAACGAGTGAAAAGCGCGTTGGCAAGGGGTCCTGATCGGTTGACTTTACGAGCCGGTTGGGCCAGACTTCAGAAGCTTTTCTGCGGGCCGGCCCTTTTCGCGCGCCGGAGGACTTGAGGGATGGCAGCGGTATCCGTGAGCGCGAACTCTGATTCTCTACTTCGTCCGAGGCCGGTCAGGCGCTGTTCCTGCCGCGTCCACCCACCAAACTCGTTACTGAGCAACTCATCTATCTGGTCATGATCCGGTCGTTTGCCTCGAAGAATTCACGTAAAAGGAGCGTCCGTTCGTGGACGGGGAGAGCTGCAAACTCCCTGTCTACGTCGACCCCATTGGCCCGCTTTTTCACAGCGGGTGTGGGCAAAACGAGGGTTTCCGAGATGCGAGGCATGGACCGCACCGTGAGGGCAAGGGCGAATGACACACTCACCGGTTCGGAAACAACGACATTTGCGCAGGTAAGGCGTTCACCACTTGGCTCGTATGCAACGAGTCGTGTGGCACCGAACGCTCAGGAGGCTTCGGGCTAAGAAAGGACCGTCCGAAGAATACTCCGCCCCACCTGTGCACACCGCAGGTGGGGCGTTTTGCATCTGAGCTCATCTGCGTCCCTAAACGGATGCATCATCAACACACTTAATAGGAGAAATCCATGCTAAAAGTCATAGCGGACGGTGTGGGCTCACACCGACTCGAAGACGAGTCCGGCAAGGCAGTCGGATGGATCGACCTCGCGGGAATCGGCTTCCGGGGGTTTGTAACCGAACGTGACGCTGTAGAGGGCGTGAGCGAAGGCTGGCACGCGCTCGAAACCATGCTGCGCCGCGAATACGCCGGATGGCGCCGTCAGGCCCCGGTCATTGAGAGGTTGCATATAATTAGTGTCGGGGCAACTCAATGGGTCACCGACGGGCACGCCAGACTGGCACGGTTGCACGTACCCAGCCAGGACGGCGCACTCACCTCGTACGCACTGGAGTTCCCGCTCCCCAGCTTTGTGAGCGAAGGGACGCGGATCTCGGCAGCGCACGCGGTAGCCCAGGCATTGCGCAGGTCGGCTCAGCGCGCTGCGGCTGAGCCCGAGCTTTCAGCGCGCTGAGCCAAGCGTTCGTCGCAGAATGGCGGACGTTCATCGACAGCACCGCGCCTTTGCAGCGGTGCGCTCACATCTTGAGCGTGAATCCATGAGCAGAGGGCACAATGCGGTCGTCGTTGTCGGTCATACCGGTGCTGTCGCTCTTCCTGTGTGCGTGTGGCGGAAGTGGTGGAAGCGACGGCCCGTCTGCGCCTAGCAACAACCCCCCGTCCAATCCGGGCGGGGGCAACACTTCAACCAGTGCAACCGTGCGAATGTCGACGTCGAGCGACACGTACGGTTACCAGTCCAACTCCTTTGACCCGGGCTCGGTAACGATCAAGGCTGGAGGCAACGTTACGTGGACCTACAATTCGAGTGTAGAACACAACGTCACCTTCGATCCAGCAACTGGGGCCCCCGCAAATGTTCCCGGAGCAAGAAGCGGGTCCGCGTCGCGGACCTTCAATACGGTTGGTGACTTTGACTATCAGTGCACCAACCATCCGGGTATGAACGGCAGTGTACGAGTAGTTCCTTGACCTGAACTGTCGCAACGCTGAGTTCGGCCGCTCTCCCCTCCCCCTTAAAAGCGGTCGGGCTCGGCGTTGCTGCCTGGTTGCCGACTTCCAAACGACTTCCGCGCTCTGCACGGTGTAGAAGCAGGGATGCGGATTACGATTGTCCACAACCCCGAGGCCGGAACCAAGCGCCCTGGCCGCGACGAGCTGATTTCTGTGCTGGAGTCGCGTGGGCACAGCATTCTGTACCAGTCCACCGAGGCTGGTGAGATCACGCATGCGCTGGGAGTACCGGCGGACCTCGTGATAGTTGCCGGGGGCGATGGAACGGTGGGCGCTGTTGCGCGTAGTTTGTTCAGGCGCAACACGCCAATGGCAATTCTGCCGCAGGGAACCGCCAACAACATTGCATCATTTCTGGGTGTCGACTGGACTCTCGATGGTCTGGCCGAAGGGCTTGCCAGCGCCAGCTCCAAGGCGCTGGACGTTGGCGTTGCAAGGGGCCCGTGGGGAGTAGCACGATTTGTGGAAGCAGCCGGGATTGGACTCGTGGCAGCTTTGCTCCGCGGAGCTGCGCAGGACCATGCACACGATCGCCTGGCCAGCGGACAAACTGTACAAAGCACCCATGACGTGAGCGAGGGAGCGGCGCGGGTTCGCCGAGCCCTGGAACAGATCAGAGCCAGGCCACGTAGGATAGAGAGCGACGGAGTGGATCTCTCGGGCGAGTATCTACTCGTTGCAGCACTCAACGTTGGACGCGTCGGACCCCGACTGGACCTGGCACCTGACGCCGACCCGGGAGACGGCGCCCTCGATCTCGTGTTGCTCAAGGAGGACGATCGAGAAACGCTGGACAACTACCTGGCCGAGTTGGCTCAGGGCAAAGCAAACGGAGTCCGTTTTGCGTCGCGGAGGGTAAAACAACTCACGCTCGGCTGGCCGAGCGAAGGCGGGCACCTCGACGATGAGCTCTGGCCCCGGAATGCGAGCGGCAAGGGGCAGAGCGATACGCCTGTTGTGGTGGAAGTCGTTGGAAGTGTGGAAGTCTTGCATCCTGCGGGCGCGGCAACCGATACCGCGCCCGCTTCCCACGAAAGCGGAGGCTAGTTTGCCACGAATGTTACGCGATACTCGCTCTGAGGGATCGTTCTGGTGCTGATATTTTCCGGTGTCACTCGTACGAGAGTGACCTTTACGTTCCCTTGGGAGAAGAACTTTGGATCAAGCGTCGAATGCAACACGACGGGACGCACGGCTCCATCGGCAACTACCGAAAGGTGGATCGCGGCGTCTCCTGCCCAGACACACACCACATCGGTTGCACAGCGCGAATCTGCACCAACTGAGTCAAAACGGATGCTGAAAGATCCCGGCGCAACGTTTGCACTCTGGCCGGGCTGCAACGTGAACTCCTGCTCTAGTGTTACCGAGGCAGCTTCGGGTGAAAAAAAGCGATGCTCCGTAGTGCTCGAACAACCGGTGCCGAGAGCAGCAACAGCAAACAGCGCCATAAAAGAGGTAAAAGTCTTCATTGGGTTCCAAGGCTTGGTTTCCACTACCGACACCCGTGCAGTCGTGCCACCCCGACTACCGCAACCAGCGCCACAGTGACTCCTGAACTCCATCTAGTGCGAGGTATTCCAGTTGTAGTGGAGAACTCGCGACCTGACATTGCTACCCCCGACGTTCTGGAACGACTCGACGAAGCGCTTGGCCTGATCGAGAGCCACGCGCCGGCACGCTTCAAGCATCTGCAACGTGACGTGAGGCAGATCTCCATAGTGCGATTTCCATGCCGGGGAGCCTACTTTCCTGACGATCGCGTGGTGGTGGCCGAACTCACATTTCTGGCGCGCCGGGACATTTCAGCAGCACCCGTGGCCTCATCGATCCTCCACGAGGGGGTGCATGCAAGGGTCGACCGCATGGGGGTGCGCAGAGAAGGGCGCGACCGCGCTCGCGAGGAGCGCATTTGCCGCCGAGCCGAACTGGCCTTTGGTCACTCGTTGCCGAGCGAGCTTGGCAATCCGGTGGTAGAGCGGGCACTGGCATCGCTCGAACTTGAGGATCACGATGTAGCTCCGGCGATCGACTGGGAAGAGGCGCTCGCGCGTCAGAACCGTATCGATGAAATGAGGGGATAAAGAAAAACGGCGCGGCCTCGCTGGCCACGCCGCAATCAGAACTCCCGCTTTTTCATCTCTTTAAAAATCCTTTGAGCGTCATCGTCGTCGCGCTCGGTACTCTGGGTGGCGCTCAAGGTAGGGTCGGACCACGAGCCTGGCTTCTTGGACGTCTTTTCGGCTTTAGCCATGGTCTTGCGGATTAGCGCCTGGAGCTGCTTCTCGTTCACGGTGAGTTGATAAGGTGGTCGGTCTCATCGGACCAACGAGACCGAAGTTTCGTAACGGCCGCGAGTCGCTGGATCAGTCCGGAACTGCGTGGCACCTCTAATCTAATCGGTGTCGATGTCCTGGCGGGCGCTCACTGGGGGCGCTGGAGGCCACGGGAGGGTAGCCCGGTCCCCCCGGGATAGCGTTTGGTCACGAGCACCTCGAAACTACTCCAACGATCGCGCAGCTTGGCCAAGAGTCCTGTCCAACCGGAGGAACCACCTTGCTTCGAACCCTGGCATTCCGGGCCGTTTTAACTGTTGCGGCCCTCATGGTCATCCACGGAAGTGCGGCTTCGCAAGGTGCTTCCATTCGCGCGTTTAACCTCGCCGACCTGGATACTACGTGTGCGCCGTGCGAGAATTTCTACAAATTCGCAACAGGCGGCTGGGAGAAAAGAGTTCCGATTCCAGCAGCGTATTCCAATTGGAGCAGCTTTAATGAACTGACCGAACGCAACTTTGCGACGATTCGTGAGATTCTTGAATCGGCGGCGAGGGAGCGGCGTCAGGAGCGTGACCCGGAACGACAAAAACTTGGAAATCTCTACGCAACGTGCATGGACAGCACAGAGGCTGAGAGACGCGGGCTCAGCCCGTTGCGCGCAGACCTTGAACGGATTGCCAGTATAAGTACTCGTGCTCAACTAAAGGCCGAGATCGCCAGACTTCACTCTGTAGGGATCGGCGTGGGATTTGGCTCAGGATCGCAGCAGGATCCGAGCGATAGCAGGCGCGTCATTCTGGGACTCTTTCAGGGCGGCTTGGGCCTGCCTGACCGCGACTACTATTTTCGCACCGATACGGCAACGGTTGGGATCCAGAAAGCATATCGCGAACACCTGAGTGCCCTCTTGGTTCTTGCAGGTGTTGCACCAGAGCAGGCCAGAGGTCAGGCAGATCAGGTCTACGCTCTCGAAGCCAGGCTGGCAGACGCATCGCTCAGCAGGGTCGAGCAACGCGATCCCAAAGCTCGCTATCACTTCGTGTCAGTGGCGCAGGCTGACAGGCAGGCACCGGTGTTCAGGTGGAGCGAATACATGGAAGCATTGGGTGTTGCAGGAGTTGACTCGTTCAACCTTGCTCATCCGCGCTTCTTTGCGCGTCTCGCCGAGGAACTGGAGTCGCGCCCTCTGGAAGAATGGAAGGCTTATCTCACCTCTCACCTCATCCGAGGGTCAGCCTCGGAGCTGAGTTCGGCTTTTGTCAATCAGAACTTTGCCTTCGGTTCTCGCCTCACAGGTGCGCGGGAGCTCTTGCCACGATGGCGGCGGTGTCTTTCGGCCTCGGACCGCTTCTTGTCTGACGCGCTTGGCAAGGAGTATGTGAAGACTGCCTTCACGCCAGAGGCCAAGGCGACGATGGACGCCATGATAGACAACTTGATGGTCGTCTATCGAAGACGGCTCGAAGGATTGACCTGGATGGGTGAAGACACGCGTCGCGAAGCTCTTAGGAAGCTCGGGACCTTTGGACGTAAGATCGGCTATCCGTCGGAATGGGAGGACTACACATCGTATGAGGTCACTCCCCAGGGCTGGTTTGAGAACGTGCGGCGGGGCATCGCTTACGAGAATCGCAAAGATCTCGCTAAAGTTGGCAAGCCGGTCGACAGGGGCGAATGGCTTATGACGCCACCGACCGTCAACGCTTACTACTCGGCGGCCAACAATGAAATTGCATTCCCCGCCGGCCGGCTCCAGCCCCCCTTCTTTCATCCTACCTTTGACCTGGCCGCTAACTACGGCGGGATTGGTGCCACGATTGGTCACGAGGTTTCACACGGCTTTGATGATCAGGGTCGAAAGTATGATGCCGACGGAAATTTGCGTGATTGGTGGACTGCCGACGACGCTGCACGCTTTGGAGAACTGGCCGCGCGGATCGAGCGGCAATATTCGGAATACTCTGTTTTGGATGGTTCATTGCACCTGAATGGAAAACAGACGTTAGGCGAGAACATCGCCGACATCGGTGGCGTTGCCATTGCATTCGAGGCGCTGCAACTGGCCCTCAAGGACAAGCCTCGCGAACTCATCGACGGCTTTACTCCTGAACAACGCTTCTTTTTGGGCTGGGCGCAGGCCAGGCGCACGGCGTTCAGAGACCAGGCGCTGAGGCTACAGGTCCAGACCGGCGTTCACTCACCGGGTGAGTTTCGAGTCAACGGACCGCTTTCGAACATGGCAGAGTTTGCCGCCGCATTTGGTTGCAAGCTTGGTGACCGGATGGTGCGACCACCTGCCGAAAGGAACGGCATTTGGTGATTCGCTGGCGAGGGGGAACTTGAGGGCGTGGCGCCGTGTTCCGGTGCCACGCCCTTTCTGTATCTGGCAATCGGTCCCGCCTGGTACTGGCAGCGTGCCCGCACAGCGCAAAGATTTCCCGCCTGACAAGGTCGGGCCCAACGCTCGGCCCCCGGGCCACTCTGGAGACGATGGCTAAGCGATACAGGTACACAGCTTTTCTGATGATTCTTGTGCTGGCATTTGACCGGCCCGTTCACGGTCAGAATGGCGGCGACCGTTCGGTAAGGAGTGGCGTTTACTCGTCGGCCCAACTGGCCAAGGGGCGGACCGGGCACCGCGCGTTCTGTCTGTCCTGCCACGGCGCCGAGGCCTACACGGGCGAGCCGTTCGAAACGATGTGGCTGGGCCGGTCGGTCTTTGATTTCTTCGATTATCTGCGGGCCACGATGCCTAACGATGAACCCGGCAAGCTTACGACCGAGGAATATGTAGACGTCATAGCGTACATCCTCATGCTCAATGGCTACCCGGAGGGCGCTCAGCCGTTGCCTTATGACGAGAACGAACTGAGGCGGATAATGATCGACTCTATTGCTGCTCCCGCACCGCCGGCTGACACGACCGTAAGATCCGACACAACGCGGCCCGACAGCGTGCAAAGTGGCAGAACGAGAGCGGGACAGGTTGCAGCTGGTTCCATCCCGGCTTTACTCGTCAGGTTGGAGCGGTGACGATCGACCGGCGTGAGTTCATCAAGAGTGCAGGAGCACAGGCTGGTCTGGTGCTCGCTGGCTCTGTTTCGTTAGCGACAACAATAGAGGCTGCACCCGCGCCGCAAAAGTCACCCGCACTGAGCTCACAGGCGCCTGACATAGTCGTAATTGGAGCCGGAGCAATTGGTGGTTGGACTGCATACCATCTGCAGTCAATGGGCGCACGTGTTCGAGTCATAGATGCCTACGGCCCAGGCAACTCACGGTCCACCTCGGGCGACGAGACGCGTGGGGTGCGCACGTCCTATGGAGATCGGCCCCATGGTGAACAATGGATGCTTTGGGCAAACCAGGCCATACAGCGCTGGAAAGAGTGGGACGAGCGTTTCTGGCGCGAGATGGGGACGCGAGTGTTTTTCACTACCGGCGATATCATCACGCGGGGTGACTGGGAACCATTTCTGACCCAGACCAGGGAGTGGTGGCAGAAGAACGGGATCCATCACGAGGTATTGAGCGTCGACGAAGCCCGCTACCGCTGGCCGGTGTTTGATCTCACGGGAATCAACGCGGTCCTTTACGAACCTCAGGCGGGTGTGGTTCGAGCCCGTCGCTCCTGCGAGTGCGTGGCGTCGATGTTCCAGAAAGAGGGTGGTACGCTTTCCTGTGACCGGGTGACGACTCTGATGCGAGGAGAGGGCCAGATCGATCACCTGCTACTGGCAAGCGGCGAGCGCGTTCGTGCGGGTCAGTACGTTTTTGCCTGCGGTCCCTGGCTCTGGAAGATTTTTTCGGCGTTGCTGAGGCCGCGGATGCGCACGTCCATGGGTCACGTCTTTTATGTAGGTACGCCGATTGGAGATGCACGCTTTCAGCATCCAAACATGCCGAGCCACAACTTTCCGGGGATCACGGGCTGGCCGGCACTAAGCGTCGACAACCGGGGCTTCCGCACTCGGGTGGGAGGTGCACCACATGGCGATCCGGATACGAGTGAAAGAATGGTCCCGGCCACCAACCACGAGCGTTTGCGCCGCTTTCTCGCGGAACGCTTTCCACTGCTCAAAGACATGCCGGTGCTGGAAACCCGGGCCTGTCACTACGAGGGCACAGTCTCACGCAACTTTATCATCGACAAGCACCCCGATTTTGGCAACGTGTGGATAGCAGGGGGAGGGAACGCCGAGGCGTTCAAACAGGGTCCGGTGTTTGGCGAGTACGTTGCCCGGAGGGTGCTGGGTAGGCCTACGGATCCAGCTCTCACCGAAGCATTTCGGGTTCCGCAGACGACTTATGAAGAAGAGGAGCGCAAGGCAGAGGAAGCTGCAAAACGAGGCTAGGTACAAGAGGGCCGCCCCCACCGAGGTGCGAGCGGCCCCTGGACCTCCGGAAGCTGTTACTGTGCTATTGGCTTTACTGTCGGATATTTGATGCCAAGCTGTTCGAGGTAGGTGCTGAACCTCGACGGATCGTAGTAGTACTTGCGCATCTCCGGGCGGTACTTTGCCATTATCTCTTCGTTGAGCCAGATGGGCGGTCCGTCGTTAGGCCCAAGGAAGGACACGTACTTCTTTTCCTTGGTCTGGACGTTGTTGAAGTAATCCCACGCGTCGGCTACCAGTTTTGGTGTCAGCAGGATGTCGAGCAGAGTCATGGCCTGTACCTTGGCACCGGCCACGGCTCCTTTGTGGGCAATGGGAGTAGCCATCGCGATCCCGCTGGACCAGTTGTGGCCCGGCAGTCCCGGAATGTTGGAGGGATAGCGCAGCGTCACGGTTGGCACATTCCACGATACATCTCCGATATCGTCTGAACCGCCACCCATGGCTCTCGAAGGGTCGACGGGTCCGCCCAGGTCGCCAGGCGCTTCATTGAGTCCCGTCTCGCGGCTACCAAGCTCCTTCTGCAGAGCTTTGGCCAGAGCCTGGTCGTTGTCATCCCACTTGGGGTGCCCAACTCTCTTGATATTTGCGTATGTAGCTTCTGCTATCGCCTTGTTGAAATGCCCGCTCCATGCCGAACCCAGGACCATCACGGTGTCGAGCTCGGTATCGGTCATCATTGCGGCTCCACGCGCAATGCGTTTGGCAGCTGCAAAGTTCGCCTGAACCCGGTCGTAGTCTCGTTCGCGGATGTAGAACCAGATGCTGGCCGTCTGTGGTACGACGTTAGGCTGGTCTCCGCCGTCGACTATCACGTAGTGAGAGCGTTGCGCGGGTTCGAGATGCTCGCGCTTGTACTCCCAGCCCTGCGCCATCAGCATCACCGCATCAAGAGCCGATTTGCCTCTCCACGGCGCGCCCGCAGAATGCGCGGTTTGCCCCTTGAACTTGAAGAGCGCTGTAACGAGCGCAGTGGAGCCCGACTGGCCCCAGGAAACACCCAGGTTGCTTGAAACGTGTGTAAAGAGTGCTACATCCACGTCTTTAAAAACACCGGCGCGGACAAGGTGCGCCTTGCCGGCCACCTGCTCCTCTGCAACACCGGGCCAGAGTTTAAGCGTGCCAGGGATCTTGTCGCGTTCCATGATCTCCTTGACCACGAGCGCCGCGGCGATATTGACTGCCTGGCCGGAGTTGTGTCCTTCACCATGGCCCGGTGCACCCTCGATCATCGGCTCAAAGTAGCCATGAGCGGGTTTCTGACTCGACTGCGGTATGCCGTCGATGTCAGAGCCAAGCGCAATCACCGGTTTGCCCGATCCCCAGGTAGCAACAAATGCCGTAGGCATTCCTGCCACTCCACGTTCCACCTTGAATCCATTCTGCTCCAGGATCCCGGTGAGGTATTTGGAGGTCTCGAACTCCTGCATGCCCAGCTCTCCAAAGGAGAATACCTGATCGATGATCTCCTGAATCAGCTTTGCGCGCTGTTCGATTTTGGTGAGTGCCTCGGCTTTTAGGTTTTCGAGACGAGGGTCGGGTCGGGGGGCCCTGTTCTGCGCGGCTATCGGAGAACTCAGGGCCGAGAGCGCTAAGAGAACGAGGGCGGTGCGAAGTGACTGACGCATCAAACGAGTGCTCCGGTTCGATTCAGAGAAACGTGGAATGAAGGAAATAGCTACTGAGTGACTGCCTTTACGGTGGGATACTTGATTCCCAACTGCTCAAGATACGTCGAATACCTGGTCGGGTCATAGTAATACTTGCGCATCTCGGGCCTGAACTTTGCCATGATGTCTGCATTGAGCCAGATAGGCGGACCGTCGTTGGGACCCAAAAAGGACGTATACTTTGTGTCTTTGGTCTGTACGTCGCGGAAGTATGCCCAGGCATCGGCTACAACTCGCGGTTGCAGCATCAGGTCCAGGAGAGTGAGGGCCTGCACCCTGGCGCCGGCAAGAGCTCCCTTGTGCGCTATTGGTGTAGCCATGGCAATCGTATTGGACCAGTTATGACCGGGGAGCCCGGGGATGTTTGAGGGATAGTTCAGAGTCACAGTTGGCACTGTCCAGGAGACGTCGCCAATGTCGTCCGAACCTCCAAAAACCACGTCTGGCGGGAGCGGATCCCTGAGAGGCCGGATCTCGGTGTAGAGTCCAGTATCCGGGAAGCTGAGTTCTCGTTGCAGTGCTTTGGCGAGGGCAATGTCATTGGCATCCCACGCGGGCATGCCGACGCGCTGAATGTTTCTGAAAGTTGCCTCGGCAATAGGCTTGCTGAAGTGGCCTGGCCAGGCAGATCCGAGAATGATGACGGTGTCGAGCTTTGTGTCTGTCATCATGGCCGCGCCTGCAGCAACTCGTTTGGCCATGTCCAGCATGGCTACCACGCGTGTGTAGTCGCGCTCGCGGAGGAAGAACCATATCGATGCCGTCTGTGGCACGACGTTTGGCTGATCGCCCCCGTCCCGAATCACGTAGTGCGAACGCTGCTGGGGTTCGATGTGTTCGCGCCGGAACTCCCAGCCCTGAGCCATGAGCATCACGGCGTCCAATGCAGACTTTCCGCGCCACGGTGCGCCGGCCGAGTGTGCAGTCTGGCCCCTGAAGCGAAACTCGACGGAGACCATAGCCATCATCGGCTGGCGCCCCCACGCGACACCGAGGTCATTGCCGACATGGGTAAAGAGCGCAGCATCCACGTCCTTAAAGACGCCAGCGCGAATGAGATGGGCTTTGCCCGCAAGCTGCTCTTCTGCAACCCCCGGCCAGAGCACCAGCGTGCCGGGGATCTTTTCGCGCTCCATGATCTCCTTAACCGCGAGAGCAGCCACGATATTGACTGCCTGACCCGAGTTATGGCCTTCGCCATGTCCCGGGGCGCCTTCGATCATGGTTTCACGATAGCCAAAGGCCGGCTTCTGGCTGGCCTGCGGAATGCCGTCGATGTCTGAGCCTAACGAGATGACCGGCTTTCCCGCGCCCCAGCGTGCTACCCAGGCGGTCGGCATACCTCCTACTCCGCGTTCCACGCTAAAGCCGTTCTGTTCGAGGATACCGGTCAGATACCTGGAGGTTTCGACCTCCTGCATGCCAAGCTCGCCAAAGGAGAAAAGCATGTCAACGATTTCCTGCACCATTTTGGCTCGTGCTCCCACCTTTTCGAGAGCTTCGGTCCTGAGCTTTTCGAGGCGCGGGTCAGGCCTGGGGTTGGTTGCCCGTTGCTGTGCCTCAAGGAGTCCCGGCGCGGCCGCCAGGAGAACTGCGAGTGCGATTCGCTTCATCGGTGGCGGATAGGAAAGGGGCTCGATTCCCGGCGGTTGTGGTGGCGTCTGCGAGTCGTAACAGATTGTGGGACGAATCGTGCAAACGTTGGACTCCGGTCCCTGTGTCCGGCAAGACCGTAAAACAGAAAGACCGCCTCTCCGTGAGGAAAGGCGGTCTCGGTAAGGGTGATTCCGGCTAGTCCATGTCGACTTCCTGGACCACCTTGGCTCCCCAGGGGCAGAACTGCCCCACGCTGTTGAGCCAATAGGCGAGGTCGGCGTCAACCATGCTTGGCCGTCCATCGCAGACCTCTATCGCTATGTCTGCCACGTGTACCGTGGATGCCTGCAAGTGCCACTTCCAGGGCGAGTTGATGCCCCCGCTCCCCGCAACGAGCTTGCCCGAGATCACGCCTTCTTCACCCGACTGCATGCGTTCACGAAAAGCCGCCGCTTCGGCCTCCGAAGTCACCTGAACGCGGAACTGTTCACCCGATACCTCGAGTAGAAAGGTGGCAACGGCGTTTTCATCTGGCCCCGTGGCTTCGCCGCAAGCCGCAAAAACACCCAAAGTCAGCAAAGCCGCCCATCTCGATATGACCTTCATATATATGCTCTCAAAAGAGTGTCGTTACCGCGAGCCCAAATGGTCTCGCTTGCTCTCAACGAGTCCGACACATCAGGGATGATCGGACCCTCACAAATCACCGACCGCTGACGACAACCAATACATGAGCTTAGATTCACCCGTCTCTGCCTGTCTGTGCGCGGCAGCACATGCAACGCGCGGACACGTGGAGCACAAACTCCAGAACCCATCGCCCGGAGAATCATGTCCAGGAGCTATCTGATTCCGCTCGCCGTTGCAGCGCTGGCGCTGCCGGCAAAAGCGCAAAGCAATCTGAGAGCAGCACCGAGCACTTCAGCGACGGTGGAAGTTTCCCTGAGCCCGCCACGTGTGCAGGGTCAGGCTGCTGTGCCTCCCAAAAAGATCCGAATCGACTATGGGCAACCGCACGCCAGGGGTCGCACGGTGTCGGGGACGCTGGCCGCCGAAATGGACACGGTCTGGAGGCTCGGCGCGAATACGTCGACCACCCTCACCACCGAGGTCGACCTGGAAATTGGTGGTGCCGCGGTTCCGCAGGGCAAGTATTCGCTCTATGCGCTAACGTCGAGTTCGGGTCCCTGGCAGCTCATCATCAACAAGAACACGGGACAGTGGGGCACGCAGTACGACCGAGCGCACGACCTGGCGCGCGTACCGCTCACGGCAACTGAACTGCACCAGCCGCTGGAGAGTCTCTCGATTACCCTCGTACCTGCCCAGGGCGACGGAGCGGCTCGAGGCGACCTCAGGATTATCTGGGGTACGCGCGCCTTTGCAACCACATGGACAGTCAAGTGAGCCACTTTCGCGTGACTGCAGATATCTTGAAGTAGACCGATAATCCGGACAGAGCTGATGACCCCGAATCGCCTTCGCACACTTCTCGATTGTGGTCAGGCCGTATGGCTTGACTTCATAGACCGCAGGATACTTCAGGATGGGTCGCTACTGCAGCGCATTCGAGAAGATGGTCTTCGTGGAATGACGTCGAACCCATCGATCTTTGAAAAGGCGCTTGCCGAAGGCTCGACGTACGACGCACAGATCGAAGCCTCGGGTGACAACAACCTGACAGCGTGGGAACTTTTTGAACTGATCGAAACCGATGACGTTCGGTCTGCCTGCGATATATTCTCGGAGGTCTACCAGGAGACAGGAGGGGCCGATGGATTTGTGTCCATTGAGGTCTCTCCCGGAGTAGCCAACGACGCGTCGGCCACAGTCGAAGAGGCACATCGTCTCTGGAGCACAGTCGACCGACCTAACCTGATGGTGAAGGTGCCTGGAACCATAGAAGGCGCCAAGGCTGTTCGCCGGCTCACATCTGATGGTATCAACGTCAATATCACGCTGCTTTTTGCAATTGACGCGCATGCTCGGGTAATAGAAGCCTACATGCAGGGGCTGGAAGACCGCGTTTCGCGTGGTGAGGACATAAGTGGCATCTCTTCTGTGGCTTCCTTTTTCGTGAGCCGTGTGGACACCGAGGTTGACAAACGCCTTGATGCATCAAAGGCTCCAGAGGCGTCTGCGCTCAAGGGCCGGGCCGCGGTCGCCAACGCTCAACTGGCCTACAAGCTTTTTACGGAGCGCTTTTCGGGACCCCGCTGGGAACGGCTTGCCGGCAAAGGTGCTCGTCTGCAAAGGCCGCTCTGGGCCAGTACCAGCACCAAAAATCCGGCTTACCGCGACGTCATCTACGTGGAGTCGCTGATTGGGCCGAATACGGTAAATACCATGCCCCCGGCTACCATCGAGGCTTTCCGCGATCATGGCCAGTGCGCGCGTACGGTAGACAGTGATTACGAAGGTGCAAAACAACTCCTCGACTCGCTCGCTCAGGGCGGAGTCGATTTCAACGATGTCACAGACAAGCTCCTGGCCGACGGCCTGACTGCATTTGAAAAGTCGTTCGATACCTTGATCGCAGGCCTCGAAGAAAAGACGCGCGCGTTAGGCGGCCAGCTCGCGCCGGCCCGCGGCTGAGAGCGCGCTCTTAAGCGGTCCACGCAAACGAAAGTCTGCTTTGGCATTATCATTTTGACGCCGCCCTCGTTTTTCGAGGGCGAACGTCACTATTTCATTCCGTAAGGTTCGATTGTCCCCACACATTCCTCGCACAAAGATCGTCTGCACACTCGGCCCCGCCACAGCGACCGCCGAGTCCATAGGCGGGCTGATGGACGCAGGCCTCGACGTGGCTCGCATCAACTTTTCACACGGCACCCACGCAGAGCACTCTGCGCGCATCCAGATCATCAGGCGTGAAGCCGCAGTGCGCGGACGCCCGGTAGCGATTCTTGGCGATCTCCAGGGACCAAGAATCAGGATCGGCGATCTCGAAAAGCCTATAGTGGTGGAAGCGGGCCAGGACCTGGTGCTCTGCGCGGAGGAAAGTTGTAGTCCAGGCGAAGTACCTGTGACCTACGAGAATCTCGCTGCGGATGTGCACGACGGTGATCGCATTCTCGTTGACGATGGCCTCATCGAACTCGTGGTGATGGACGTCCGCGTTCCCCGGGTTCATGCGAGAGTGGTGTACGGCGGGCCTATCAAGAGCCACAAGGGAATCAACCTGCCCGGTGTGGCGGTGACTGCGCCATCGCTCACCGAAAAAGACAAGGCCGACATTGCCTTTGCCATAGCACATCACGTCGACTATCTCGCTCTGAGCTTTGTACGACGCGCAGAGGACATACTCAATCTGCGCGAGCTGATCCCTAAAGGGATGCTGATTGTTGCGAAAATCGAGAAAGACACTGCGCTGACGCAGATCGAGAGTATCCTCAGGGCAAGTGACGCGGTCATGGTAGCACGAGGAGACCTTGGGGTTGAGCTACCTTTTGAAGAGGTGCCTCTCGTGCAAAAGCGCATCATCAAGTTGGCCAATCAGATGGGACGTCCCGTGATCACAGCGACCCAGATGCTGGAGTCGATGGTTCAGAATCCGCGTCCCACCAGGGCCGAAGCGAGCGACGTCGCCAATGCAATACTCGACGGCACCGATGCTGTCATGCTGTCGGCCGAAACCGCAATGGGAGCCTACCCGAGGCTTGCGGTGCAGGCTATGCGACGCATCATCACGGAGCTCGAGCAGCATCCTGTGCCGGTACGCGAAGAGCGACGCCTGAGTGGAGTGGCTTCTACAGAAGAGACTATCGCTGCGGCTACGGCCACAGCGGTTCGTATGTTGGGGGCCCCGCTGGTAATCGTCTTCACCAAGAGCGGTTCGAGTGCGAGAATTGTGGCGTCGCAGCGTCCGGGGGTACCGATAATGGTCTTGACTGATATCGAGAGAACATACCAGCAGTTGGCTCTCGTTTGGGGAGCCATACCGGTGCTGGGTCCGCACTGTGAGACCTACAGTGAAATGTTTGCGGAAGCTCATAAAGCGGTGCTGGAGCGGAAGCTGGCCAGGGCAGGGGACCGAGTGGTCGTAACCGCCGGCGTTCCGTTTGATGTCCCGGGAAGTACTAACCTTATGAAGGTGGAAAAGGTCTGATTGGGGGCCCAGGTTCGTTTGAAATCAGAATCTGGCCCGGACATCGATACCAAGCGCTCTGACCGATGAAGTTTTTCTCCAAAATTCCGTTCGTCGTTCGCTGCTTCTTTCTCGCGGATCTGGCCGTCTGCCTTCTTTACGTAGGTAACTACGCTGTCGGCAGGCCGTGGAGCAAAATCAACCTCTTTCTCGATCTCGACCACGAGGGCAACTTCCCAGCGTGGTACTCATCGATGCAGTGGGCCACGGTTTCGGCGCAAATGTTCTTTTCTGGTGCGCAAAAACGACGCTTGAGGAGAGCGGCCGGGCTGCCACTGCTGTTTCTTGGCGCTCTGTTCCTCTTCTTCTCAATGGACGAGGTTGCGCAGGTCCATGAAAGCCTCACAGAGGGGATTAATGGCAAACTCCTCAAAGAGAATTCGATCAGGATGTATTACTGGCTCATGGTGCTCGGATTGCCGGTATTTATCTTCCTTTGGAGGTTTGGCCTGAGCATCAAATCGGCCTTCGAACGAGCACCTGGATCGCTCAGGTTCTATCTGGTGGGCGTCACGGTCTTCGCGGTCGGAGCCTTTGTAACCGAGCCGATGCTGTACACAGTGGGCCTGACTCACATTCCCCCCAGCCTGATTCTGCTTGAAGAGTTGCTGGAGATGCTCGGCGTAACGTTCCTTTTGTGGTCTGGCTTTCTCCTCGCCGCCAGCGAGGGGTTGCTCGCATTTCTGGATTTCGACAGCGACCCTGAGGACAGCCGGCTGGCGGCGTAAATCCGGACTCGTTCGCTCGATAGTCAAGCGACCGAGGATTGCGCGCGGCGGTCGCTCGGGACCATAGTCCGAGCATCGCTAGCGGACCCACCTTGAAACTCACTTTTCTCGGCACTGGCACGAGCTTTGGCGTGCCTCAGATCGGCTGCAATTGCGAGGTCTGCCGTTCTCCGGATCCACGCGATCGGCGGACGCGTTGTGGTGCCGTGGTGGAGACTCCGCGAGGGACGAGGCTGCTGATTGACACGCCGCCGGAACTCAGGCTCCAGCTCATCGCGAGTGGGATCGACCGAGTCGACGCTGTGCTCCTCACGCACGATCATGCCGATCATGCGCATGGAATCGACGACATCAGAGCGTTTACCGTGCGCAGAGACGCGGCTTTGCCGATATATGGCCCTGCCGACACCCTCGAGCGGCTTGCTGGGCGATTCCCCTACATTTTCGACGCAAATATTCGGGCTCTGCCGGGCACGTCAAAGCCAGAAGGCCGTGCAAGGGCTCTCAAGGACGGCGAGAAAGTAACGATTGGCGACGCCGAGGTTCTTCCCATAGCGGTGCCACACGGCTCGGTAACCGTTTTTGGTTACAGGGTTGGACCAGTTGCCTACATCACAGATGCCAAGAGCATTCCCGAAGCAGCAATGGAGAAGCTCCGTGGAGTGGAGGTTCTGGTGCTCAACGCATTGTTTCGGACCGAACATCCGACCCATCTCAGTCTCGCCGACGCCGTAAAAGTGGCGCGTGACATCGGGGCTTCGCGCACCTACCTCACACATCTAACGCACGAAAACTTTCATGCTGATCTGGAAGCCGAACTGCCTCTTGGTATTGCCCCGGCTTTCGATGGCCTGGTGATAAAGTGTTGACACTGGATTATTCGCTCGCGCTTTCCGACGCAGTGGAAGGCGGTGTGAGCGTAGAGGACTTTTCCCACGCACAGGTATCGTTTGCAGCGGCTTTCAGCGACGTTGCAGAACGGAG
>CAZYTS010000026.1:0-28043 GCA_964649855.1 uncultured Gemmatimonadaceae bacterium | reverse complement strand
CTCTACGTCGGTGACATGGACAACTACTACCTCAATAACGCCGTTTATGAAGTCGAAAAGTTCCTGAAAGAAGCAGATCCACCCGCAGACGCAGTAGTAGACTACGGCGACCGCGACGAACATTGCTGGAACGGCGACCCCACTCGCAGCAACGCCTACTCAAGACTTCGCTACGCACAGATGTCCATGCCCTGGTTCGTGGAACGGATCCTTTCCACCGCCCCTCCCGGTGCAGACGTGAGAAGCTGGCGATACTGATCCTTACAAAGGCCCGCTGGACACCATGATCAGCGGGCCTTTTGTCAGCTGACACTCACGGACATTTTGTCCTGCCGAAGCCAGGGAACGATTCCTGCACCATGGCGGAGTCTCACGATCGGACTCCAGCTCCCACATGTCAGCCAGTGCTCACATACTTGTAGAAGGCGGTGCAACCTGCGCCATCTGCAACCACACTGCCTCACCACTCTTCCAGAAGGACGGGTACTGGATCGAAGAGTGCGATTCCTGTGGCCATCGCTTTGCCGCAATTGCTGCGGGGCCGGCGCACACCAAAGAGGTCTACGGCGACAGCTATTTCAACGCCAGCGGCGACGGCTACGCGGACTACCGCGGTGAACGCGACCTGCTCGTGGACCATGGCCGCCGCTACGGAAAGCTCTTGCTGAAATACACGTCGCCGGGAACAGTGCTCGACGTTGGTGCAGCCGCCGGCTTCATACTCAAAGGACTGACCCAAATGGGATGGCGGGGAACAGGCGTTGAGCCTAACTCCGCAATGTCTGCCTATGCCCGCTCCGAAATGGGCATGGATGTCAGGAATGCTACGCTCGAAGACCTGGACGTGGACGACCGCTTCGATCTCGTCACCATGATCCAGGTGGTTCCACATTTCTACGACCTGCGCAGAGCGCTGGAAGTCGCGGCACGAGCCACCAGGCCCGGAGGACATTGGCTGATTGAGACGTGGGACCGATCCAGTCTTGTTGCCAGGCTCTTTGGTCCCAATTGGCACGAATACAGCCCGCCCAGCGTTCTCCATTGGTTCTCGAGATCCAGTCTCGCTGGATTCGTCTCCCAGTTCGGCTTTGAGCAGGTGGCCACCGGAACACCGCAAAAATGGCTCAACGGCTCGCATGCCAAGTCCCTGGTCGGCCACAAACTCGGTGCCTCACCACTCAAGTCGCTGCTCAAGGTGATCCCGGACGGGCTCAGGATACCGTATCCCTCCTGGGACCTCTTCTGGGGGCTCTACCGCAAGGTCAACTGAGCGCCTCCGCGTGAGAGTTGGCGTCCCGCTCGCGCGCAAAAGTAGTCGGGACGCCACTCCGAACAGCTTTTCCGAACACTTGCTGTGTCGTTGGCCTTCATCCAGCGCCCAGGTATTCACACCTTGGCCCATGATGAGTGTCAAACCAGCAGATGCGCCTCAGACTAAGGCTGGACCGTCTTGAGCAACTGATGGCCACAAGCCGCGTCAGCCAGAACCACTGGGCGATGCGGCTGGGGTTGTCGCGCGGGCACTGGTCTGACCTGCTCAAGGGTCACCACGTCTATCCCTCCGCCAAGACGCGGCAGCGGATGCTGGAGGTTTTCGGGGTCTCAGAACGCGACCTCTTTGAACCGGACTACGGCTCGAGCGCCGAGTTGGATTTTCGGGTCGCTATTGCGGCGCGCTTTGAGCTCACCTCGGAACTCGGCCAGGGCGGGATGGGCACCGTCTACCTTGCCAATGATCTCACCCTTGGGCGAGTCGTTGCTCTAAAAATGGTTTCGGCGGAAGCGGCAGCCGGCGTCGGGACAAACGCACTGCTGCAAGAAGTCTCTACGGTTTCGAGGCTCCAACATCCCAACATTCTTCCCCTGTTCGAAGCGGGGGAACGCAGCGGCATGCCGTTCTATGTGATGCCATGGATTCGCAGTGGATCACTTGGAGCACTCTTGAGAAAGAAGCACAGGTTGACGCTTGATGAAGCCGTTCCGCTCCTGGAAGGTGTCGCCGCTGGATTGAGTCATGCACACGAGCATCGAGTGCTGCATTGCGACATCAAACCAGAAAACATCCTGGTGGAGAACGGCCATCCGTACGTCATGGATTTTGGGATCGCGCGAAAGCTTCATAGTGAAGCGCGCGAGTGGGTGTCGCTGCGCAGGGAACTCGACTTTTCCGCAGGCACGCCGGCTTATGTCAGTCCGGAGCAGGCATTAGGAGACAGAGAGCTGGATGCGCGGTCCGACGTATACAGTCTGGCGTGCGTTGCTTACGAAATGCTCGCAGGTCATCCACCGTTTGGCGGAGACACCACGCAGCAGATCGTGTCACTCCGGTTTCACGAGCCTCCTCCTCCGCTCGAACGATTTGCACCAGAAGTGCCCCTCGCTGTTGTGCGCGCAATCGAAGGTGCGATGTCTGTCGATCCTGCGCGTCGTCCAGCGTCACCGCTCGAATTCGCTCGTTCAATCCGCGCTGCTGCATCAACAACGTCGTCGTGGCGCTCGGCGGTTTCAGTCGGCACCGGCCGGGTGTTGCGGTTGGTCCGAGATACCGCGCTAGGCGTTCTACCAGCCGGAGACAAACCATATCGCATGCGAGAATGGATTCACACCCTGCGTCAGGACATCACCTACGCGTTTCGCCAACGACGCCGTGCACCAGTCCTGACGATGATGGCTGTACTGACTCTGGCGCTGGGAATAGGGCTCACCACCGCGGTGTTCGCGGTTGTGAACAGTGTGATCCTGCAGCCGCTGCCTTTCGAGCAGCCTGATCGGCTGGTCGCACTCAAGTCAGTCGATTCGGTCGGACTTTCCTTTGGGCGCGTGTCTTCAGCCAACTGGAACAATTGGGACCAGAGCAATCGCTCGCTGGCAGCGTCGGCCATCTACCAGGGGTATCGTGGGCCGGTGAACGTGGGCACGGTCGCACTCACCGCAAACGTTCAAGAAGTCTCCAAAGACTTCTTCTCTGTTCTGGAGGCTCGTTTTGTTGCTGGACGTGGTTTCAATGATAGCGACGCCGAGCAACGCAGCCGCGTAGTTGTACTAAGCGAAGGTTTCTGGCGATCACAGCTTGGTGGCGCCGACATCCATGATCAAACGATCACTTTAGACGGCTTTCCCCAGACGGTCGTGGGCGTCGTGCGGAGCGCATACGTATTTCCCGATAGCACCGAAGTCTGGCGGTTGGAGTGGCCGCGAACCTTTGGCGGACAAGAGCGGAACAACATCAACTACGAGGCCATCGCGCGCCTTGCACCCGGCTTCTCACTCGAACTTGCGAAAGAAGATCTGTCCGGTATTGCGCGCCAGATCAACGAAACGGATCCCGGCAGCCTCTATTCATACGGAGTCGATGTCACACCACTAAAGGATTATCTCGTCGGCAACACCGCCGATCTTCTCCGACTCCTGTTCGGATCCGTCGTCATCGTGCTGCTGATTGCGTGTGCCAATATCGCAAGTGCAAACCTCGCGCAGGATGCGATCCGTAGTCGAGAGATGTCTATCCGTTCGGCGCTAGGCGGCTCCCGGCGCAGGCTGGTGAGGCAAGTACTGGTAGACAACGCGCTGGTTGCTTTTACAGGCGGATTGCTCGGCGTGCTGGTCGCCGCTGCATTGGTCAATAGCGCGCCCTTACTGGCCTCGACGTCGCTGCCGCGAGCCACCGAAATCACCATCGACGCACGCGTCGTGTTGTTCGCCATGGTCGTTGCTTCGGCTACGGGCCTCGTCACGGGACTGCTTCCGGCGTTTCGCGCTACGCGGCCATCGCCGGCACGTGCGCTCGTCAGCAGTTCTCGAACGTTGGTCAGAGGTGGTCGAGGCCTGCCTGGGCAGGCGTTTGTAACAACCGAAGTTGCGCTGGCGCTTATGCTCGTAATTGTTGCCGGCGGGCTGATTCAAAGTTTGCGCGCAGTGCTCGCCCGTCCACTTGGATTCGAGACCCGCGGCGTTGTCCTCGCGCAGCTTTCTCTGATTGGTCCGCGCTACCGTACTGACACGTCCGCCGTCCACTCGTACTGGGAAAGACTATCAGAATCAGTAGCAGAAGCGCCGGGCATTAGCGGAGCTGGCCTGGCGAATTGGGTGCCACTCGTTTCTGGTGGCAGGGGCTTCATAGAGATCGAGGGCAGGGACGTTCCCGATGCGACCGCTGGCTTTCGAATGGTAAGCGGCGGTTATTTCGACGCCCTCGGCATTCGAATGCTCGAAGGCCGAACCTTTGATAGAACCGATAGGTCAGATGGACCTCGCGTAGTCGTGATCAACAAGCGCCTTGCAGAACGATACTGGCCCGGAGAATCCCCGTTAGGCAGGCGGCTGCGTGCGACAAGTATGGAGGAAAGCCCGGCACAATGGCTGACCATCGTTGGCGTTGTCGGCGACACAAGAGCGTTTGGTAAGGAGACCGACGAGGCTGCCGAGATGTATGTGCTGTACAATCAACTGCCTACATGGCGTTTTCAGACTATGAATGTGGTGGTGCGTGGAGCGGGCGACGGAAGCTCCACCATCGATTTGCTGCGCGAGCGGATCCGCGCGATCGACCCGACGATACCGGCTGACATCTCGTTCCTCACGACTCACGAGGCTCGGAGTACGGCTTCCCGGCGCTTTACGATGACCGCACTCTCCATATTTGCCGGATTCTCGCTGTTACTCGCGGCACTCGGCGTCTATGGCGTTCTATCGTTCGCTGCCGCGCAACGCACCCGTGAGATTGCGGTTCGGGCGGCACTCGGAGCTGATCGGAGGCGACTGGTAGCTCTGGTGCTCAACAACGGCGCTCGCGTGATAGTGACCGGTCTGGCGCTGGGACTCGTTGGGTCGTGGTACCTCGCTCAGTTCCTGAGCGGCTTTCTTTTCGATGTGCAACCTCGGGATCCCTTCATTTTTCTTGCAGCCGTGCTGACGATTGTTGTCGTCGGCTTGCTGGCGGCGGCCCTTCCAGCTCGGCGGGCGGCTCGCGCAGACCCGATGCAGGCGTTGCGCGCCGAATAGCCTGTTGCGGTCCGGTGGCCGCCGTAGCGCGCCGGATGCTGGGCTCTACCGTAGTCAAATTGACGGCTGAGGCCCAGAACCGGCCCAGGATCTGGGTGTAGCATCCTGTTGATGCCGTTGCCGCGGTTTACTTTCAGGGTGCGGTAACAACCAGTTGCAGCCTATTGATCAGGCAGGAATCTCGCCGATGACTTTAATGTTGGAGTTCTTCGCACGACGTGGCCGACAGGTGGCATTATTTGCGGCCATTCTTGTTGCTGTCGCCTTTTTGTCAGCGCCGGCAGGCGCTACGATGCGGCACCTGGCTCTCAAAAAGAGCGAACCCGCAAAGAACGACACAATTACTTCGCTCCCAGCTGACGTAAAGCTGTGGTTCACAGCCAAACCAGACCTCCGATACACTCGACTGACGCTGGTTGGGCCTGTTGGTGAGGTAACCCTCGGCAAGGCCACCATGGCTGATGCCGCTGGCTCGCCGGTTGTATTCCCCGTTCAGGGAGGGGGTCAGGCTGGCACGTATACGGCAAAGTGGGTAGCCGCCAGCAACGACGGCCACCCC
The DNA here is from genome assembly GCA_964649855.1 of uncultured Gemmatimonadaceae bacterium. GTDB lineage: Bacteria > Gemmatimonadota > Gemmatimonadetes > Gemmatimonadales > Gemmatimonadaceae > CAZYTS01. Next base: position 22,483 of record CAZYTS010000026.1, on the reverse strand, counting down.
ATGAAGGGAGAGTTCACCTTCCTGATAAAATGAGCCCTAGTGTCCAAACTGGCGCGTGTATTTCACGGTGAATGAACGCGCCAGCGGGGCATTCCAGCTCGTGAAGCCGTCGGCGTGCTTGCCGTCGTTGAACACCACAAAGAGACCGGTTCCTGCAGTGTTGAGCCAGCCAAACCGCAGATTGGCGGTCCACACCTGCTGTTGGTTGTTATACTGAGTCAAGGACTGCAGGAAGATTCTTGGGGTGAAAAAGTACGCGAGCCGCACTCCCAATAGTCGTGTGATAAAGTCTCCTTGCTCCAGGTGCACATCCTGATAGTCCATCAAAAGGGCAGTCGATATCGATGAGCCTTGCCGAGCTGTGAGGGTTATGCTGCCTCCGTTGCGACGGCCGGTATAGAATGGGCCAAAATCTGCTCTGCCGCTGATTGAAAGCGGAGCGCTCATGTTGGAGTTGAAGTCAAAACCCAGAGAGCCCCAGCCGTAGGAGCCGGCGGGAATCACTATACCGGGTGCAATGGTAAAGGGCTGTTGCAGTCCTTCGTGATAATAGTTGTACTCCGGGCCCATCCTCGCGCCGTTGTTGAACTCAAACTCGGTGAGGTCCGCATGAATCTGGCCGGTCTGATGAAAGCCATCCATCCCTCGATAGGTGCGATAGGTGAAATGGGGATTCCACTGCCTCAGACGCTTCCACTCCGGGTTACGCACCAACCGCATAACGCTGGCCTCGTAGAGGCGATAGCCTGATGGCCGGCTCAGAAAACCTACCTCAGGATTGAAGTCTTCTCCCACTTCGAGGTAGCGGACGCTGTTGTTCCACTGTCTGGTCTGATAGGCAATACGGCCGCTATACGCCATTTCGCTTCCGTCACGATTGGGTGTCTCTGACTTTGATCCCCAGAAATCAAAGGTCCAGTCCTGACCCACTCCAACGCGACCGTCCAATCCGTACACGCGATTGTTGTCGTCGGAGTTACCCAACCGCTGGCGTTGCACGGCAATCACTCCGACCCGTGAACGCTCCGAAACCTCTCTAACTACGCGGGCTACGGTGTACGAATTACCGTCGGTGGGTCCGACGTTATCAGTAAACATCTGCAGCAAGCCGAGGGTGAGTCCACCCGCTCTGCCGGTGACTCTTCCGCCTCCAACTATCGGCGTTGGGGTACCGGTAGAATCGATTCCGATGCGTCGCGTAAAGAAGAGATCAACTGCTTGCGGCGTGCCTGCAGAAAAGACTCCTGCGTTCTCCAGAAAGAATGGACGTTTTTCGGGAAAGAACACCGGGAAGCGCGTGAGATTGGTGCGCTGTTCGTCGACTTCGACCTGGGCAAAGTCCGTGTTATAGGTGAGATCGAGAGTCAGGCTGGGAGTCAAACCAAATTTCGCATCCACGCCAAACTCCGTTGGCGTCCTGAAGTCGTCGTCCAGGGCATAGTCGCGCGTGCTGGCTGCCAACACGTAGGGCGTAACCGTTGCAATCCTCTGTGCTGGAACCTGGAGGTCTTCTAGAACCCCGGCCTGCGAGAGCCGCATGATGCCAAACTGCCGTGCCACGCGCGACCAGAGCGCCTCTTCATTCTTGCGTCTGATGCCGCGCATGATGTTGAGCCCCCATGTCTGCTGCGCGCCACGTCCATAGCGGATCGTCGAGAAGGGGATCCTGAATTCGGCGTACCAGCCGGTCGAGTCTACAGAGGTGGCAACCGTCCAGGAGGCGTCCCAGTTGAGATTGAAGCCGCCCATGGATCCTGCCTGGGCGCGCGCCTGTCCAGCTACAAAGACGCCACCGCCTTCACCTTCGCGCACTACCTGTCCGTCGTGTTCTACTCCAGCGGGAGTGGTTGCAAAGAGAAAACCGTTCTGCCTGTCAAAGTACGTGTCGAGAATGATGCCAAAGTAGTCGCTGTTGTTGAGCGTAACGTCGCGGATCTTTTCGCCCATCACGATACCCGATGCATCGCGGTCGTAGAGCCAGGCTCCTATATAAAGGGCAGAGCCGTCGCTCAGGATTCGCACCTCGGTAGTCTCCGAGACGGGGTTGCCTTCGAGTGGCTCGCGCTGCACAAAACCTGTAAAGGCTTCGGCTGACTTCCAGACTTCGTCGTTGAGACGGCCGTCTATCACTGGAGCAGACGTCACCGTGGTTGCGCGCCCGGTTCGAGCCGTGCCGCCGGAGCCTCCCGAGACAGATTGGGCTCCCGAAGGCTCAACGAGCACCGCGGCGGAGGTGGCAATTGGAAGCAGAAACCGTCGGAGCATTTGAGGAGCCGATCGAGGGGGTAGTCAGACTCCATCCTGCCCTCCCAGCGCTGGAGTGGGGAGGGTGGAGTGGAGGAGTATGGCAGGCGGCCGGGATTATATCGACGAGCACGGTTGCGCGCATCCACCATGTGGCGGGTGGCGGCCAGCGTTACTCGGTTGCGGGAGTCATATCCCGGCCGGATATTCGCGTGGTCGACTACAGACTCAGCGACAAGCAACGCGCCATTAGCAGAGGGACTCATGTCACGCATTGTTCCAGGAATCGCGCTCTTTTCGGTCGCGGCACTCCTCCAGCTTTTTCCGGCTCCCGTGTGGGCACAACGCACTTCGTCTGCGTCGTACACGTTGAGCCAGGTCAGGTCATATCCCTTTCCCAATGAACTGACAGCCGCCTCGTCAGGCAGCAGAATAGCCTGGGCCTTTAACGAACAAGGAGTGCGCAACATCTGGGTTGCAGAGGGCCCTTCGTTCAGCGCGCGCCAGTTAACTCGGTATAGCCGAGATGATGCGCAGGAGTTGACGCAGCTCTCCATTTCTTCGGACGGGCGCTACGTGGTCTATGTGAGAGGCGGTGACCACGGTTCCAACTGGGACGACGCCGTTCCGGTAAACCCCCTTGGCGTGCCGACTCCAGCGCGGGTGCAGATCTGGTCGGTGGCGTTTGACGGCGGCGAGCCCCGCTCGTTAGGCGAGGGAGAGAATCCTGCGATTTCGCCAGACGGTCGCACGGTGGCATTCGAGCGTGACCGCACGATTTTTAGCGTTCCGATCGACGGCTCAAAGTCAGCTGCTCGCCTGCTTGGGGTGCGCGGCAGCAATGGTGATCCGCGCTGGTCCCCGGACGGATCGCGCCTGGCATTTGTATCGGGACGCGGCGATCACTCGTTCATAGGCGTCTACACCAACGATTCCACGCCGATCACGTGGATCGCCCCCAGCACCTCGCGCGACGGTTCACCGCGCTGGTCGCCAGACGGCAGCAAGATTGTTTTTGTGCGTCGTCCCGGCTCTGGCGGCGCCCCATCTCCCGCACTCGAACCGCGTCCGCAGGAGTGGGCGATCTGGACTGCAGACGCCCGTACCGGTGAAGCAAAGGAACTCTGGAAGTCGCCGTTCACACTTCGCGGCTCGCCCCCTTCAACGCACGGCGGAACCAATCTGCACTGGGCGGCCGGTGGAAAAATCGTCTTTCTTTCCTATATGGACGGTCAGCCGCACCTCTACTCGATTGCAGAGTCGGGTGGATCGCCGCTCTTGCTCACGCCTGGGGAGTACATGGCGGAGTACATAACGCTGAGTCCTGACCGTAAGTGGCTTGTTTTTGCCGGCAATACCGGTGAGACGCCTGACGACATAGACCGGCGTCACATCGTGCGCGTACCCGTCGACCGTGCTCAGCCCGAAGTCATCACACCCGGCGCGGGGATCGAGTGGACTCCGTTCATTACCGGCGACATGGCGACTATTGCCTACATAAGTGCAACAGCTCAGCGTCCGCCGCTGCCCACCGTTCGGCCTTTTGCAGGAGGCGAGCCGCGGCTACTGGCTCAGGACCGCATACCGACGGACTTTCCCCAGACGCAGCTCGTTACGCCAAAGTCAGTAACCTACAAAGCAGAAGATGGCGTTACGGTGCACGCCTCGCTCTTTGAACCTCCAACTGGATCGGGACGTAAGCCCGCGATCGTATATGTGCACGGCGGTCCGCCGCGACAGATGCTGCTGGGCTGGCACTACTCGGACTACTATGCCAACGCCTACGCCATGAACCAGTTCCTGGCGTCGAGGGGATACGTGGTTCTGTCCGTGAACTACAGACTTGGTATCGGTTACGGCTACGACTTCCACCGCCCGCCAAAGGCAGGTGCCCAGGGAGCGTCAGAGTACCTCGACATCAAGGCTTCGGCGATCTATTTGCGCACCAGATCTGATGTCGATCCGGCGAGGATAGGCGTTTATGGCGGCTCGTACGGCGGCTTTCTTACGGCGCTGGCACTAGGGCGAAACTCCGACCTCTTTGCAGCCGGAGTTGATATCCATGGCGTCCACGATTTCACCGCCGACGGCGGCTCACGTTTTGGCGGCACGCAATGGCGCTATGAACCTACAGATAGAGAACAAGCCGCCGAAGTCGCGTGGAAGTCGTCGCCAGTGTCGTCCGTTGGTACGTGGAAATCTCCGGTGCTTCTCATACACGGAGACGATGACCGCAACGTGCGCTTCAGTCAGACCACGGATCTCGTGCGTCGTCTGGCGCAGGCTGGTGTGCCCTATGAAGAAATCGTGATTGTCGACGACACGCACCACTGGATGCTGCACGCCAACCAGATGCGTGTGAACAACGCGATCGCCGACTTCTTTGACCGGAAGTTCGTGCGAGGGAGATCCGCGGCGTCAGAACGCTAGGAAGTTGGGAAGCTGGGAGGTTGGGACGAACGTCGAGCCCTTACACATCTCGTCCCAACGTCCCAACTCTCTATCGCGCCTTCTCGATCATCTGACCAAGGCCCTTTACAAAAACGTCGGTCGGTAGCGCGCCAGGGATGATGTCGCCATTAATGACAAACGTCGGCGTGCCGCGAACGTTGAGCGTTCGCGCGAGAGCCGTGTTTCGCTCGACCTCGTTGGCGGCAGACTTGCTCGTAGCGCAGGCGTTAAAGGCCTTCATCTCCAACCCCGACTGGGACGCATAGCGCGCAATCAAGCGTCTAGGATCCTTTGATCCCATCCACGCCTTGCGGTTCTCATACAGAAGGTCGTGCATCGACCAGAACTTGCCCTGTCGGGCAGCACAGACCGCTCCTTCTGCGGCCTCCTTTGCGTTGGGGAACATCCCAAGGACAAACGGAACAAAGCGCCAATGGATCTGACCCTTGTCTGTGTACAGTGAGTCCAGCACTGGCAGGGTCTCGCGGGCAAATTTGGCGCAGTAGCCGCACCCAAAATCCGCCATCTCAACTATCCAGATCGGCGCCGACGCGTTTCCCTTGGGCACGCCGTACGTGTCAAATGCCACCGTCCGACCAGCAATCTCCGCGACCATCCGCGGTCTGGCGAACTGAGCACTGGCGCTCTCGGCAGCCAGAATCATCCCAGCGGCACAGGCGGCCGCGCGCGCAAAAGCCTTCAATTCGTTTAGGTTGAAAGTACAGAGGAAAGATCGCCAGCCGTCCCCGCGACAACCAGTCCGGGACGCCGCACGATTGTCGGGAATTCTCCCGTCCAGTTACGCATTAGTAGTACGGTATCACCTGAAATCATCAATGACCCCCAAAACAGAGACCGCTACCCTCGCCGGCGGGTGCTTCTGGTGTCTGGAAGCAGTCTACCAGCAACTGGATGGCGTTACCGCCCTGGTTTCCGGATACACCGGTGGCCACGCAAAGCACCCCACGTACGAGGACGTCTGCGGAAAGAAGACCGGACACGCCGAAGCAGTGCAGGTCACGTACGATACCTCCAAGCTCACCTACCGGGAGCTATTGGAAATCTTCTTCTCGATCCACGATCCTACAACGACCGATCGTCAGGGTAACGACGTTGGACCTCAGTATCGCTCCGCGATCTTCGTCCACGATGATGATCAGAAAGAGACCGCAGAATCGATTATCAAAGAACTCACCAGTGACCACGCATTTGGCGATCCGATAGTCACACAAATCGAACCGCTCGGCGAGTTTTACCCCGCCGAGCAGTATCATCAGAACTACTATCGCCAGAACACGACGCAGCCTTATTGCACGTTCGTGATCTCTCCCAAGATCGCCAAATTCCGCAAGAAGTATGCGTCGAGGTTACGGGCTTAGCGTTCGATTTTAGCCGGCGTCCTTGATCCCGAGTACGCGGCTGCGTGCTTTCGCGGCCTCGCCTGGGGTAAGCCCCGTCCTGCGAGACAGCTCCAGGAGATTCATCGACAGCATGTCGTCAATCGATAGTTTGTCTAGCTTTTTTGCCACTTCTGGTTCCAGGTCTGGTGCACCGGCCGCGGGTGCGCGGAGAATGACGGGAGAGAGGAAGGGGCGGATCTTGTCCTTGAAGTAATCCGTTCCCAGGAATCCTGGCGCCGAGCCCGGATCGCGCCGCTGCGGCATTCGGCCGCTTGTGACAAGCGCGTTTTTGACCTCCGAGAGAAACTCGTTCATGGCGGGGAGCCGGGTATCGTCGGGTCCCTGTGGGAGGAGGTGTGCACGTGTGATGCGGATTTTGGCCTCATCCAGGATTCCCTGGCTGAAGTCAGGGAAGGGTGGCCGCGGAGTAACGATCTGTCCCTCGGGGCACCCTTCGCCCGATCTCAGGTTGACGCAAAGCGAGCGTCCAGTAATCAGCAGTTTGTCTGTCGGGACCTTTGGGCCACCGGTGTTTGCCTTTGCTTCTACGGAACGGGTAAAGACGCGGTAGGTGCGGTTAAAGCGTGCTTTGTCCCCTTGTCCACCCGATCCCGAGATACGTCCCGTTACTTCGACACTCGCGTCAGCAATCCTTCTGTAGTTGTAGCTTTCGAGAGAGCTGTTTGCCCGGCTGTTGGAGTTGTTGGCGATCTCCTTCATTCCCGGGTGGCCGGCATCGGCACCGCGGTGTGCCCTGGTATCGACTACAAAGCCTGATTCCACGTCGTGTGTGGCTTTGATGGTCGTTGTGTCGCCGCTAAACCAGCCGTTGTCGGCAAAGGCTGTCACCGTAAACTCTTCCTCGCGCTCCTCGAACTCCTCGGCGGGGGTCTCGGGGTTGAGTCCTTCGGGGTAGTGCCCCGTTTCGAGCGAGAGTTCCACGGCCATCTCGTCCATCGTCTCCGGTCGTGCGACGATAACGAGAAACTCCTGTACTCCTTCGATTTGGCGCAGTCCGTCCACAAAGGTGCGATGGTCGGTAGGTTGCAGAAAGTGTGGACGTGCGAGCATGAGGAACTGTGCGCGGTTAGTCCCGATGTGATAGCTGCTCAGCAGGTTGTAGAGCTGGCTGATCTGCGTCGTGCTTCCTTCTTTCTCGGAACGCTCGCGCGAGGCATCGGTTGCGACGCTCCAGTTATCCTGTTCTGTTTCGGTGTTCTTGTGTGAGAGTTTGCCTCCGACGTTGAACTTGTCCTTGACTCCGCCCGACGCAGTGAGTTCCCACCCTGTTTCGCTGCTTTCTGTGTGAGTGAGGCTCTTGTTGGTCTTAACGTTCGATTTGGATGAGGTGAGGATTTCCCCCGTTTCGGACGCCGACTGGACCAGTTCGCGGATCTTTGGTTCTACGTCGATTATGTGAGGGACGCCGGCGGTGTCTTCACCACGCCTTCTGGGGAAGACTGCGACGGTGAGCAGTGCGCCGTAGCAGCCAAAGTACTGCCCCAGTATGCGCTGCAGTTCTTCGGTAGGTACGTTTGGAAAGGAAACGAAGCCAGCTTCGGTTTCTTCGCGCGAGGGTTGGTAGCCCGTTATGGTTGCCGTGACTTTGAGAAAAGTGATGCGGCCTTCGCAGCGCTCGACGGGCGGGTCTTCTGCTCCCGGTTCAAAGGCCCAGACAGCAAGCGAGGATCTCCAACGAAATGGGAATCGCTTGTTGCAGAACTGTACGTCCATCATATCCGGGCTTACTGCCAGGAGCTTCCAGGTAGGTTCCTGGGGAAGAGCGATCTCAGCCATAGCGGCCTCCACGTCTGACGCAACGATCGACTCAACGCCGAGAGGCTTCCACAGAGTTATGGAGGTCCGCCCTGCGCTGATGAGTTAGAGTTTTGCGGCACGAGGAGTGGGCAAAGTGCATGCCACACTTAGTGATCGCTGCGTCGTCCGGTGTGGAGCTGCGGCGAGCTCAGCAGCAAGAGAGACGCTGGACCCCAGCTTTCGCTGGGGTCGCGCTTACACTTGTTGGACGTGCATGCTTCGCAAATACACCTGACCGTGCGAAGGAACAACGCTTCCGCGGAAGACGTGCACAAAAGCACGCGAAAACAAGAACGCTTCCCCGGACGAAGCGCGCGAAGGCGCGCGAAGATCCGGGGGCCAGTGGCCTTCTGCCTTTACTTCACGCGCCGATACAGGTTGTTGTGCACCACATAATGTGTGGGCCTCCCGTCAGCCCCCATCACAAAGCGGTACTCTTCGCCCAGAGTCTCATCGCTGCGCACCCGTCTAAAAGTGTGCTCGCCGGTTTTGCGGAGTTTGGTAAGGGCTCGCACAGGATCCATCGTGGGGAGAAAAAGAGTCGAGATACCTCCCTCCCATCTCACCACTGCAACTTCGCCGCCAAAGCTCGACTCATAGGTACCGAGGTACTTTTCGAGTTCAGGGTCCTGCGCCTTTGGGGGAGTGGTGTCCCGCGTGGCCGCACGGATCGCAGGAGCCATGATGTCGTACATGCGCTGTGCCCATTGCTGCGAGTTCACGCCAAGGGCGTTGGACATGAAGACCGTGGCAACCTTCTCTTCGGGACGGAGCACAATGTGGCTCCGGAAGCCCGGGCACGAGCCTCCATGACCCACAAAAGTCTTGTCGCCGCTGCGCCAGACCGAGAATCCAAGACCCCAGGTCACCGTAAAATCAGGGTCGGTCCAGTGTACGCGGTGCATCTCACGCAGCGTATTAGCACCCAACACGGGGTCTTTAGGGTTCTTCAGAGCCCTGAACTGCCAGGATGCAAATCTGGCAAGATCCTCAACCGTCGACGCAAAACCAGCAGCAGGCGCTATTCCCTTTGCCTGAAAGAACGACATAGGCTTGCGGTCGCCATCGCGCGTGATTGCTGAATAGCCGATAGCCAGCCGCTTGCCTCGCTCACTTTCAGGAATGTCTGTGTAAGTGCTCGTCATTCCTATCGGATCCAGAATGCGGGACTTGACGTACTCCGCGTACGGCATTCCCGATGTTGCCGACACAACCTCACCAGCCAGCGTCAGACCGAGATTGCTATACTGGAAGTAGGTAGCTGCAGGATAGAGCGTCTCCTGACGCCCAAGGTGCGCTACAATTTCATCGTGCGTTGGGAAGGGAAAATCAGGACCAGTCCAATAGGGATGGTCTGACTCGCGCGGCAATCCCGAAGAATGCGTCAGCAGACCTTCCACGGTAACTGGACCACTTTCGGGATTGGATTTCCTGATATTGAACCACGAAAGATGACGGGAGACGGGATCGTCCAGTCTAAGCTTTCCTGCATCTCTCTGTTGGAGTACTCCAACGCTCGTGAATAGCTTTGAAATCGAGCAAATCGAATAAAGCGTTTGCGTTGTCGCAGGGGACCGACGCGCCACGTCAGCGAGTCCGTAGGCGCCTTTCCAGACGACCTGCTGGTCGTAGACCACGGAGCCCGAAATGCCGGGGACTTCGTCGTAGGCCCTCTGTGCCTCGAGCCACGTTTCCAGGAGCTTTGTTGCGTCGCGCATCCGAGGGTGAGAGCCCAAGTCCTGCGCTTCTGCGCTGAGGGCGGACAGTATGACGAATCCGGCGGCAGCGGTACGTACGAGACGCATAGCCCAGCTCCAGTCGAGTTGAGAAGTCCCAATTCTCCCTCTAGCCACCTGCTGGCGCAACCGAGGCGTCCTCGCCGCTTCCCCAACGTCCCAACGTCCCAACGTCCTAGCCTCCCAACTTCCCAACTTCCAGCCTCCCAACTTCCCAACCCCCAACGCAAATCCGGACGCTGGTGTCCAAACCTTCGAGTTCCATGTCTCAGCCGGCTATCGCGATAACCACGGATCAGGGCGAAAACGAGCGCGACCTTGTTGACCGCGTGAGGCGCGGCGACAGGGGGGCTGAATACGCCCTGTACCACCGTCACGCCGGCCGGATACACAGCCTTGTCTATCGACTCTGTGGAGACCCGGAACTCACGAACGACCTCACTCAGGACGCCTTTGTGAGAGCGTTCGAACGACTCGACCTGTTTCGGGGTGACGCGAGTTTTGGGACCTGGCTTCACCGCATTGCAGTAAACCTGACTCTCAACGCCAAACGCAGCGAACAGCGCAGATCACGATGGCTTGCACCAATAGACGATACGGCGCCGGCTCCGGAATCACCAATGGTCGATCCAGATCTTGCCGAGTCACTGCGCGATGCGATCGACTCGCTTACGTCGGGACAACGTGAGGTCTTCATCATGCACAGTTTCGAAGGCTATACACACGTCGAGATCGGAGAAATACTCGGCATATCCGAGGGGACCAGCAAGGGCCGTTTGTTTCATGCGCGGGCAAGACTCAAGCAGATGCTCGCGCGCTTTGGACCGGAGGACGAATCATGAACGACGAACATCTTGATAAGATTCTGGAACAGGCACGGGGGGCATTCAACAGGCCGCCCGCTCCTGACCTGGATGCACTTTGGACCGGCATTCAGTCGCGCCGCCGTCACGTCAACGTGTCGCGGTCGAGGGGTGCTGGATGGTGGGCCACACGCGCGGTTGGCGTTGCCGCCGCACTCGTGATGGCCTTTGCACTGGGAAGATTCACTGCAGCAGACAACATGACAGTTACAGTATCTCCTTCGGCGGTAACCGTAGCCGCGGAGACCGTGGAGCAGCCCGTAACTAGAGTTACAACGGAGTTGCTGGGCGAAACGGTTGTACTGCTTGCCTCGCTTCCAGAAGAAAGAAGCGGGAGTGTGCCAGACACGCGCTTCATTCAGCAGGCAGGAGCGCTCTTGACGACGACTCGCGTGCTCCTGGATAGTCCCGCCGCGGCAGGTAATCCGCAGCTTCACAACCTGCTCGAAGACCTTGAGCTGGTGCTTGCGCAGATTGCACGGCTCCAGCGTGGTGGGCAGAGCAGAGTGGAGCTTGAACTGATCACAGAAGCGCTGCAGCAGCAGGATCTGGTGCCGCGCATAAGAAGCATTGCAGCCGGACTCAACGCCGGCGACGACTAAAGGAGAGAACCATCGTGCGTACCCCCCTTCTTGCAGCTCTGATTCTGGTCCTCCCGGCGTCCGCTCCGCTGGCGCAGGTGTCGCCAAAGCCACCTGTCGTAAAACGTCCGGTCGAAAAACCGGCTATTGCGATAGCGCCAGCGCGGCCACTCGATGAGTGGCGAATCGAGTTCCCCTCTCACTTCGATTTCGCCTTCCCGGCAGAAATCGCCGTTGAAGCGATGCACGAAGCGATAGAAGCCGCTTCACCAATGCTCGCAGATCACTACGTCTTTCCGGACTTCCACAACTTCTCGGACAACTTCGCCTACCTGGAGTTGGACCAGGAGCGAGTGCAACAGCAGGCCCGGAAAACACAGGAGCGTGTCCAGCGCGAAATGGAGCGAAATCAGGAGCGGCTTCGTGAGCAGCTCGAGAGAAACCAGGAACGCTGGCAGCAGCAAGTCGAGGTGAATCAGGAGCGCCTGCAGGCATCGGTACAGCGGGCGCAGGAGCGCGCGCAGGAAAGCGTGAGGTGGGCCACCCCTGAGGCCGCGCCCTACGCGTATGCGCACACCATCGACTCGTGGGGAAGGGCTGGCAAGGTAACCTACTTCCAGGGGGATCCGGCCGACTCTCTTTATAAACATGCACACGAGCTTTTGCGTCGCGGAGAATACCGCAGAGCTGCTGCAACCTTTAAAGACATCCCCACGCGCTATCCCTCTACTGCGTACCAGGCCGACGCGCTCTACTGGCAGGCCTTTGCGCTCTACCGCGCCGGCAGCACCGCCGAGCTACGTTCAGCGCTCGCGGTACTGGATCAGCATCGTACCAGGTATCCGGGGGTGCGGAACCGCGCCGATGCCGCAGCCCTGACCACACGTATTACCGGTGCGCTGGCAGCACGAGGCGACGCTACAGCCGTCGCCAACCTGCGAAATGCAGCCACGGACTCGGCGTACCGCTGCGACAGCGAGGAGATGCAGGTACGCACGGCAGCGTTGAATGCCCTCAGTCAGTCAGACCCGGACGGTGCCGTCGACCTCTTGCAGCGCACCCTGGCACGCAAAGACGAATGCACCGCCCCATTGCGCAGAACAGCGGTCCTGCTGTTGGGCAGCAAACGAAAGGATGCAGCGGCCGTATCGGTCCTTGCAGAGGTAGCGCGCACCGATCCTTCAAGCGACGTCCGCAGCGCCGCCCTCAGCTGGCTGGCGCGAATGCCCGGTGACGAAGCCCTGCAGGTGCTCGAAGAAGTATCGCGCGACAATTCAGATGAAAGGATGCAGCGCACTGCTGTTCGTGCCCTGGTTCAGGTGGAGTCACCACGCGCGCGCCAGTACGTGCGCAGGATCGTGGAACGTGAGGAGACACCCGAACGAATTCGCATGGAAGCAGTCAGTGCATTCGATAAAGAAAAGAGCGGCCCCGAAGACATTGCCTGGCTGCGAGCTGTCTATTCCCGCATCGACAATGCCAGGCTCAAGGCCCGAATAGTACAAACGCTCGGAAACATCGGCGGCCCGGAACTCGATCAGTGGTTGATGGCGCTCGCCAGCAACCAGGAGGAGAGTTCCGACATCCGGCGCTATGCTCTGAGGCACGTCGTACGCACCATGCCGATAGCGGAAATCGGCAAGATGTACGATGCGTCCGCGGAACGGCCGCTGCGAGAATCGCTCATCGACGCCCTGGCGTCTCGCCCCGAAAGCGAGGCGACAGACAAGCTCATCGAGATTGTCAAAACCGGAACCGATCCACGGCTCCGCAATCAGGCAATCAACGCCATCACGCGCAAAAAGGATCCGCGCTCGACGCGGCTCCTCATGGAGATCATAGACAAATGAAATCCAGCATCTGCCTTGGTGCCTGCGCCGGCCTCGCCCTGATGATGGGCGGAGGAGCTACCGGCCAGGCCCAGTCGCTGGCGCGCCGCGTGGAGACCAGCAACGCGCCTAACGTTCAGTTCCACTTTGCTGCTCGCCCCGGTGTCTGTGGCGACGGCCGCACCTACATACGCACCGACACCGATAGCTGGTACGGCAGCGTGAATGACTTCACGCGTTCTCAGCCCTGTGAGAGTGGCCCGGTGCGGGTAGTTCTCGTGCGCAGCGGCAACGAGCCAATTCGCATCGAGACCTATGCCGGAACCTTAAGAAGTGATTCCTCGGCTACGGACCTTGGACGGGTCGGTGCAGCGGAAGCGGCGACCTATCTGATATCGATCGCAAAGAGTGCCGAAGGGCGCGCCGGGCGTGATGCATTGATGCCCGCGAATCTTGCAGACTCCGCGTCGATCGCCTCGGACCTCATGGAGATCGCGCGGGATCAGAGGCGCTCGCGAGACATGCGTCGCTCTTCGCTGAGCTGGCTTGTGCGGCGGCGTGACTCGAGAGATGGAATGCAAAGCGCTGAAGTCGTGCGCATGCTGGCAGGGATGGCGCGCGACGAGACCGAGCACACCAGTTTCAGGCAGAACGCTGTATCGATGCTCGGCAGAATGGACCGCGGCGAAGGAGTGCCGACTCTGATTGAGATGACGCGCGGCTCGAACGACACCTGGCTCGCTCGTTATGCGGCGCAGGCGTTGGGCAGGTCGGGGGACCCACGTGCGCGCCGCACGGTTCGCGCTCTGGCGGAGAGCGAGAACACACCTGCCGACGTGCGCGTGGCGGCGATTGGCGGGCTGATGGGTGAATACGCGTCGGTGGAAGACGCTGAGGCGCTGCAGAGAGCGTATCCAAGCGTGACGAACGAGAAGACTCGCGACGCGATTTTGAGTGGTGTGGCGAACCTTGGCTCTGTTTCGAGCCGGGAGTTTTTGCTGCGAGTGGTTAGGGACGAGGATCAGCCATCGCGTCAGCGGCGGCGTGCTGCGACGTTGCTGGACAAGGCTGGCGTGCCGGTGCGGGACGTGGTGCGCCTGTACGATCAGGTCTCGGACGGTGAGGTGCGGACGTCGCTGATTGATGCTTTGGCGCGAGCTGGTACCAAGGAGGCGACCAACAAGCTGATCGCGATTGCGCGTGAGGACACTCAGCTGAGTGCTCGGCGCCGGGCGATCAACGCGTTGAGTCGCTTTGACGATCCTGCGATCAAGACGGCGTTGCGGGATCTGGTCAGCAAGTAGGGGCCGAGCGCAGAGCGCGGGAGGGGCTGAGTTGAGAGCGGGAGGTTGGGGCGGTTCTCAGACCGCCCAGCCCCTCGGCGACTAAGCCCCTCAGTTGCGAGTCGTCTCAGGGCGACAAGAATGCACTACTGCTGTGCCGACTCAGTCGCGGGCCGGTAGGAGGAGGTCCGCGGGGATGCCTAGCAGTGCTCGCAGCTTTCGGATCTGATTTTTCGACAGTTCCGCCCTGGTACCAGTGAAGAAGTCCGAGACTCGCCCACGCCCACCCATCGCATTCTCCAGATCGGCGCGTCTCATGCCCTTTTGCTCGAGCATGAAATCGACGACATCCTGGGGTGACGCGTCTGGCCAATCCGGTTCGGTCCTGTCCTCATAGTCCTTCACCAGGATCGAGAGGAGTTCAAGACGCTCCGCCTCTGGAGAACCCTCGGGAGGGTTCATCTCGAGCAGTTGGTCGATTGCTTCCACGGCATTCTCGTACTCGGTTTCGCTCCGAAGAGCGTGCGTAATTGGTGCTTCCAACATCGGTGACATCGTCAGGCTCCCCCAAGGAGCTTGTCGGCGGTGCAGACCAGTGTCCCCCAAGGGCACCCGCTGCATCCGGTTCTTCTATAACGTTCCAGCTTTCGATTGTTTGTCGTACTCCGTATGTGTAAGGACCTTTTTGACGTACACTTTTCCCCGTTCGTATCTCATCGCGACGACCAATCGGTACTTATTGCCACCGATGTTGAACACAACGCGGTTGTCAGCGAGGAAGCTGGCGCTGCTGAACTGGTCTTTCACCTCCTGAGGAGTCCGATAAGTCTCCTTGGACATGATTTTCCACCAGGCATTTAGCGGCGCCTGCGCATCGCTATACCCGGACTCCCAGAACACCCGCAAGCGTCTCCGTGAGATAACGTGCATAGCATACCCAATCTGGGTACAGCGAGCGACTGTTGTCAATACCCAAATTGGGTTCCTCCAGTCCTGACTCTCTTCGTCCCGTGAGCGTAAACATGGCTCTCAGTTGCCCAAAGGGTGCTCGATCGGCGAAATTACCGGACTCCGGCTAGTCCGGTGATGGGGTGTAGCTTAGCTGGCAGAGCGCCTGACTGTTAATCAGGAGGTCGGTGGTTCGAATCCACCCGCCCCAGTTGTTTGAAGGATTCGAGAGAGCCCGATGCCATTTGGCGCCGGGCTTTTTCACGTCACCATCGAGCTACATGAATAGCATATATGTATAACATGTACTAATATACATGTATGGCCAAACCATCACGCCCAAAGTCGGTCCGCGAGCCCGTCCAGGTATATCTCGCTGCCGATGATCGTGAGCTCCTGGAACGACTCGTCGAGGAGACGGGCCTTTCGAAGGCCGAGATCCTCAGGCGGGGGATCCGCACTTTCGCAGCGGCGCACGGAGGGCCAGGCCCCATGCTTCGCTATCTCACCGAAAGCGCGGAAGGGGAGTGGCCCGAAAACGTCGCCGAAAACCATGACGAGCTCCTCGCCGAAGCGTACCTCGACCGTTCGAGGAAAGACCATTAGTGGGCACGGCCTTTCTCGATACCTCAGGATGGTACGCGGCACTCAGCCCCAAAGAGCTAAAACATCGCGCTGCGCTAGACGCATACCGCGGCTGGATGGAAGGCGGTTTTCGCCTGGTGACTACAAACCTCGTGGTCGCCGAGATGCAGATCCTGTTAAGTCGCTATCGAGGCGCCGAAGAAGGCTTACGCTTCATGTCGAGCCTTTATCAGGATCCTGGACATGAAGTGGTCTTCGTCGACCGTGAACTGGAGCGAGCTGCGGTCGATCAATGGTTAAGGCGATTTGCGGATCAGCCCTTGAGCCTGGCCGATGCTGTAAGCTTTGAGGTCATGCGCTCGCTCAAGATCCAGGAAGTATTGACGCTGGACAAACACTTCAGAATCGCAGGGTTCGAGCCGGTCCCTTGAGTTAAAGGTTCTGTTAGCCAGCGCTACGCGTGCCGCGGAGCAGCGTACGAGGTTAATCCACCCACTTGCCGTTCGTCCAAAACCGAATACTATTCGCATTCGTATATGCCACGGACCAGCCGAGCACTCTGCCGCCCCGCGCAGCAATCCCGAGCGCTTAAGACATCAGACGCCATCATCTCCGCTGGCCTCGACCTCCTCCGGGACGGCGACTTCGAGGCCGTAACCGTCGCCGATATCGCGCGGAAAGCCGGCGTTTCAGTCGGTGGCTTCTACGCGCGCTTCGAAGGCAAAGAAGCTCTCCTCCACGCGCTCGCAGCGGACGTACTCAATGACTGCAGTAGTGCGCTCGATCGCGCACTGAGCCACAAGGTCATGGCTCGCGCATCAGTCAAGGACGTCCTCCATGCCTACGTCAGCACGATGGTGAGGAAGTTCAGGCAGCACCGAAACGCCATTCGCCAGATCATCCGCCACGCACGTGCCGGTGACCCGCTTCACGGTCTCGCTGTGCGCGACTTCAACGATCGCGTGCATGGGCGCCTGCGCGCTCTGCTGCAGGAACGAAAGGCGCTCATCGCGCACGCCGATCCAGACTTCGCCATCAACTTCGGTCTCTTTATGGTTTCGGCAGGAGCTCGCGAAGCCGTGTTGAGCGACGCGCTGCGAGCCTATCCCATCAAGGTCAGCGACGACGCGCTGATAGCCGAACTGACGAACGCGTACTCAGCGTACCTCGCAGGCGCCGAGCACAACAGGCGCAAAGCGCGCGCAACTCGCACTCGGCGTGAGACTAACTAGCGCGCACATCTCGGTGTTGTTCTTGCCAATGCTGGCATTTACTGCAGCACCGGCGAGCGGTCAGCAGTCAACGGTGGCAACCATCAACGCACATCTCGACAGCGTTGTACCCTCAGCGATTTCAAAGTCACACGTACCGGGGGCCGTGATTGCAATCGTACGCAACGACAGCACGATCGCGCTACGTGGCTTTGGCTTCGTGCATCTGGAAGACAGTGTGCGCGCGGATGGAGAGCGCTCGATCTATCGCCTGGCATCCGTTGCCAAGCTCTTTGTCGCTGCAGTGGTCCTCGACCGCGTAGCAGATGGCGTCCTCGATCTGGACCGTAACGTCCAGGACTACCTGCCAGATGTCAGAATACCGGCAACGTTCGCCGCGCCCGTTACGCTGAGACACCTGCTCACCCACACGGCTGGGTTTGATGAGAGGATGATAGGTTATGCGGCGCCATCCCGAGCGGCAATGCGCCCGTTAGGCACGTATCTGTCAGAGCGCCTCCCTGATCGTGGCTGGCCACCAGCCCAACTGGTGTCGTACTCCAACCATGGAATGGCGCTGGCGGCGTACACTGCTGAGGCAGAGTCCCGCGAATCGTTCGATAATCTTGCTGTGCGACGTTTGTTCAATCCGCTTGGAATGTCGCGTACCTATTACATCGGACCAGCTGACTCTTCTCTGGCACAAGACCTCGCTCCGGGATATCGCTGTGGACCCGGCGGTTGCGAGCGCGCGCCGCCAGTGTGGTCTCATGCCTATCCTGTTGGACTCGCCTACTCTACAGCAGCCGACATGTCACGCTTTATGCGCGCATGGCTGAACGGAGGTGTCCTTGATGGAAGGCGGGTGCTCGACTCAAGCACAGTGGCGGCCGCACTCAAGCAGCAGTTCACCCACGACCCGCGGCTCCCGGGGATCGGCTTCGCATTCTTCGAGCAGTTCCGTGGTGGAGAGCGCATGCTCGGTCATGTGGGTGGTGTACCGGGAACAGCAACGTCACTGATGCTCATCCCGTCGCAGCGCGTAGGAATATTCATCGCGACAAACGCTGGAGAACCGGGCTTCACGCGCCAGGTGATGGAATCGCTGCTAGACTTGCTGTTACCGCAAGAACCATCCCCAGCCCAGGTGGCGACCGGCCCGGTCGAAGAGTACGCGGGGAGCTGGAAGCTGGCGCGATACTCGCACAGCACGATTGAGCGCCTGCCCGGCGCCTTTGCATTCACGACGCGGGCGTACGCCAGGGGTGACACCCTGATGCTCCCTTCCGGCGCAAGCATTCGCCGGTTTGTGCGAGTCGATTCGCTCATGCTGCAGGAGGTAGAGGGTAGCGCGATCGTGGTGCTTAAGCGCAATGCAGACGGCAGGCTCTCGCACATGTTCACGGGGATTCCCACCGGAGGCGCAGAGTTCCCCGGCGCATATGAACGCGATGCCTGGTACGAGGGCGCGGGCTTTCTCAACGAGTATGTGTCTTGGCTCGCGGGGCTGGTGCCCATGGTGCTCCTGATCTGGGGGGTCGTCTCGTCAGTGGGCAGGGTGCGACGTCGCCTCGCGCGTTCGCCTGCCGCTCCTTCAGGCATCACCGGTCAAGCATCTCGTTTGAGTGCAATAGCTGTGATGATTGCTCTTGTCAGCGCAGCACTCTTTATGTGGTTTGTCTTTGGATTCGTCGCCGCCGGATCACGCGATCTCGGGCGAGGGCAGGGTATTGCTCAGGGAATGACTCCGATGAGCTTGGTGCTACTGCGCCTGGCGTGGCCGCTTGCAATGGCGGCCATTCCAGTCGCGATCTTCGCGGTGATGTCGTGGCGCCGGAAGTGGTGGAACGTTTTCGGACGCGTTTGCTACAGCGTGATCGCGCTTTGGTCGATAGCGATCACGCATTTCATGATCTGGTGGAAGTACATCCCGGGGCGCTGGTAACCAGGCACCACCGGAATTCTGTGGTACGCGGGCACCTTTCACTTGGCCGAATCCGGAGCCTCGCCCGACGTCGCCGTTGTGTCCATGAACCCCGCGGGAGTCTCTCCCTTGAGAAACGGCTCAATTGCCGCGATCAGCAGGTCAGTCTGTGTGATAAGTGCGGTGTGAGAGGTTGCCGGGAGGATTGCAAGTCGCGAAGTGGAGAGGGGCTTGCCCATGTCACCCATTACTCCGCCGCCTAACATTTTGAAGAAGGCGATCGAGTGGTCGAGGGTTACAGCGTCGGCATCCCCAGTAATGATCAGGACGGGAACCTTCAATTGCTTGACATCCTGTTCCAAATCGAACGGTGCCTTTTCGAGAGCGATCAGCTTGCGGGTCAACTCAGGAAAGCCGCTGGTATCAGGAGCGAGCTTCCGGTATTCGGTCGCCAGCGGCGTGTTGACGAAGAACTCTACCGTCATCTGCGGAATCATCGCGCGGTACTCAGGTTGCCAGCCATCGAAAGCGTAGGCTCCAGCTGCTGACACGAGCTTGTTGACCTTGGCAGGGTGGCGGGCGGCAAGTTGGAGGCCTGCCACTGCGCCGAGTGAGTATCCAAAAACATCGGCTTTAGCCAGACCAACCGAGTCCATGAACGTTGCTACGTCGTCGGCGAGATTCGGATAGGTGATTGGCCGGTCGATATCGGTCGTGCGACCATGGCCCTGAAACTCGAGCGCATATACGCGATGGGTTTCGGCAAGCTTGGGGATGATCTCTCCCATCGATGGGATATTCATAAAGGACCCGTGCAGAACGATGATAGGATCCCCCGTGCCGGATACCTCGTAGTACATCTGCATCCCATTGACGTTGACACGCCGGCCTTCGGCAGTTGTCTGTGGCGTCTGCGGTTGTTGCTGTTGTTGCTCCTGCTGTTGGTCCTTTGTGGCTGGTGAGGCGCAACCCAGGAGTATGGCAGCCACGAGAGTAAAGCGAGCGTTCAGCATTGTATGTCCTCCGCGAGATCCTCTACTACCCCTACACGCTTCGAACGAATCGTGCGCTGCCAGCCTCTGCCTTTTGCAGCTCGGACGCGGATATGGAGTACTATCGTAGAAGCCTGTCCCTCGCTTTGGCTTTGGCGAGCTTGTCAATCAGCGTGCTCAGGTGCCGGACTCTCTCGATGACTGGGTCGCCGATCTCTAGCCCTGGATCTCATTCCAGAACGAAATATCCGGAGGGCCGGCGAGGAATCCTGGCGCAGTTGCGATGAACGCCTGCAGGTGCGCTGTTGTCATATGTGGACCTTCGTAAGCCTGGCGACTCGTCCATCGCTCAACGAGCGAGAATCGTTCTGGCGCATCAGCACTCTGTAGCAATTGGATGCCAAGGCAGTCCTTCTCCGAAGCTATCACTGTTTTGATGAGCTTCCGAAGTGCATCGCGTGCCGCCTCTGCCTTGCCGGGTTGAGCAAGGTATGCAATGAGGACTATCACAGAGTTTTGTTCTGCCATGAACTGTGCTCCAGGTCAATGAGGTAAAGAGTGCCCGCTAAAGTTGCTGCTCACTCGCCATCAATGCGGCGCTCGCAGCCGCTACGCAGCATGCAGGCGCGCCCAATCTAACAGTGTGTTCGTTTCCTCGGTCACTCTTGACCGAAACACAGTCATAGCTCCAGCAGGTCGCGCCCAACTACGACGTTGCCCGCGAAGTGTGGCCGCACCGCCTCCAGCCAGACGTCGTCGGAGACAAAGGGATAGCCACCCGGAACAAAGTGCGAGAGGACGAGGGTCTTTACACCAGCCTCGGTAGCGAGACGACCGACCTGTTCGGTTGTGGTATGACTGGCGAGCAGGTGTTCACGTAGCGTCGTCGCGTTAGGCTCGCGCGCAATGAGTGCCTCGATCGAGGGAACGTGCATAACCTCGTGCACCAGCACGTCTGTGCCTCTTGCCAATTCAACGAGAGCCGGTGATGGGCGCGTGTCGCCTGAGATTACGATGGAGCGGTCGGGACAGTCAAAGCGATATGCCAGGGCAAGTTCCAGGGGCGGATGCTCCACAATCGCTGCAGTCACACGCACATTCTCATCCTGCATAACGAGCCCACCAGCGAGTACTTCGTGTGGTGTGATGAGCTGGTCAAGCGGAGGACGTCCTTCGTCGGCAACGCGCGTACTGATGTCGACGGCATTGAGTGCAAGGAACTGCCGCGTCATCTCCACGAGTGGAGGAGGCCCGTAGGTGTTTACTCGCGTGGCGAGATCCGAGCCCCAGCTCAACAGAAGGAGGTTACCGTAGTCGGCGTTGTGGTCGGAGTGGTGGTGCGTGATAAAGACTCCGCGAATCGAACTCAACGCCAGCTTGGCCAACACCATCTGTCGCGCGACGCCATTGCCGCAATCGATGACGTAGCAGGCGTCACCGACAACTATTGCTTGTGCTGGTGCTGCACGATTGGGTTTGGGAGTGGGTCCGCCGGCTGTCCCCAGGAGAATGAGGCGCGAAGCTCGGCGCCCCTGATCCGTGCGCCCGATTTGATCAAGATCAGGCATTCCCACCATCCCGATCGCGGCCGTCGCAGCAATACCGGACTGCACGAATTCACGGCGGGTCAACGAGATCGCAGGAGGCTGGTCGCCAGGCTTCATTATTCAGAGGCTGATTACCGGATACGGGGCCAATCCCACAAGCCCAAATTACTCAATACGTTGAGTAAAAATACTCAGTGCATTGAGTAATTTGCTCAGCGCCCGGCCCGCGGCAGGTAAGACAGCTCTTAACGATAGCGCCAGACCGCTCAACGCGCCCAGCGTACTCAAACGCTTGAACCTTTTGCCCAGGCTTGAGTTTAAGGGCTTCGCGGATATGCCGAGGGATTACCACCTGGAACTTGGGTGAGATAGTCACCACAGACATAGGACCTCCTATGACCGCACTACGATATCCGATCGATCTGATTTCGGTGCCTCGCAAGGTCGACGAAGTCCTCGCTACTTGACGAGCTCTCGCGCGAGGGGGCTAGGTGGTCAACTCCGGTCATGCCTTGTTCAGTATAGCGCTTTCAAACGCTTGTGCGGCCCGAGAGAGTGCTTCGAGTTGCCCGGATTCGAGGACGATATCGTAAATCGCGGTCCAGACCCGCGGCGTCCCTTCAGTAAGTGCGACCGTTAAGGTCACGTGACCCGTACGATCCATCTCTGCGCTGAGTTGGAGTTCATACTCAAGCGAGTTCCATGCTTTCTTCCCAGTCCAGCCTCGCCAGCCTGCCGCCATCTCCTCGAAGAGCGTGGCAAGGCTCCTGACCGACATATAGGTGTCCACCCGAGCCTTGGCTTGCAGGTTGGCCCCAATGAGCTCCGCTATGAAGTAGTCCTTATCATACTCACTCAGGCGCAGCGTTGCGCCGTCGTAGGGTGAGATAACCTCAAAGGTTCGTGCCATTCAGGAATGACTAATCACGTGTTGACAGCCGTCCAAATCGTTGACCCAACTGGAGCGCCTCCTCTCTAAACCCAGGTTTCCCGCATCAGCCTGACAAAGTTCTGACCGATAATCTTCTCGACTCGGGCCTCCGAATGGCGCCGAGCGAGAAGCTTGTCGGC
>CAZYTS010000025.1:0-28144 GCA_964649855.1 uncultured Gemmatimonadaceae bacterium | reverse complement strand
CAGTTCGCGCGCGGATGGAGGAGTACTGGCGTAGTCTGTAAGTACTTAAGGGCCGACATCAGAGAGTGACGCGGCATCTTCAGGATGGGTCAGCCTAAGTGTCCCAACATTGTCGGTTATGATCCGCTACAGAAATGGTCTGAAAGCTGCGATTCTCGGCTGTGTGCTGAGCTGTTTTTGGGGAGTTGCGAGGCTGCGGGCCCAGACGTTTGAGGTTGCGGGAGTATTGACGGCCGAGGCTGGCCAGATGCACCACGAGCGTGCAGTCGGTGCGATTGGAGGTGATATTGTGTTTGCAGTGCGCAAGGTGGAACTGCGCGCGTCTTACTTAAAATTGGGCGGGTTGGATGGCTGCATGGGACCGTGTCGCTTTAAGGCCGTGTCGGTCCGGGAGGTTGGCATTGGGCTGCCATTTCGCCAATCGACACGTCCACTAAGTGGATGGGTGGTCGGAACCGGCATTGGGTTGTCCAGAGAACGTCTTGATGTCAACAGAGTCACATTGAGTGCCTACTTGGCACGCACCTGGCGACCCTCTGATATCCTGGCCCTGCGTCTCGAAGGCCGGATCAGGAGCCTGAAGGCAGAATCCGGCAAGTCCTTCTTAGGGTCTACCCTGCGCTTTGGCGTCGGTCTGGTTCCAGAACAACATCACCTTGATTGTAAGTGACGAGGTCACCAGAGTCGTCCAAATCACTCCTGCGCCACCATGCGGTTCGGCAGTTTGTCAATGAGTAAGACCTGACAGCAGACTCAATCGCTCCCATATCGTGACGTCGGAGTTTAGGCAGAGTCTTTGCATACAGCCACGATCACCCGCATTTGATGCAGAACCCGTTACTTTTTGCCCTTGTGGTGTTCCTGGGTATGCTAGTGAACCTCTTCACGTTCGTTCCACGTGTGCACACCCAAGAGTTGGAGGTTGCAGCATACTGACCGCGGAAGCCGGTCAGATGAACTACAATGGAGCGGTCGGTGCCTTTGGCGCAGATGCAATCCTCGCAACGCGAAGACTGGAAGTGCGTGGATCCTACCAGAGGTTCGGTGTAATCGGCGGCTGTATGGGTGGCCCCTGTCGCTTCAGAGACGTCGTAATCCGAGAGATCGGTATCGGGTTACCGTTTCGTCGATCGGCGCATCCCCTAAGTGGTTGGGTCGTGGGAGCCGGAATCGGGCTATCCAGAGAGCGGCTGGACATCAACCGAGTCGCATTGAGTGCGCACCTGACGCGCACCTGGCGACCATCTTCGCTCCTCGCTCTACGGGTCGAAGGACGATTGCGACGCTTGAAGTCACCCCCAGGAGGAGAATCCTTTCCAAGTGCAACTCTTCGCCTCGGCGTCGGCCTGGTTCTCTAGCACCGCACATTTCGCCAAGAGTTTACTTTCGCATCACCCATGTAGTGTCGAGATGGCAAAGCGCGGATCGACGAGGAGCCTTCCGGCTGCTTAGTCGCTAGAGTAGGTTCCAGAACAATTGGCGCAACATAAAGCTCACGGTGTCCTAACTGAGTACTTTTACAAGAAGCTTTGGGGATGTTGGTCATGGTACGTACCCCCAGTTGCAAGCAGCCGAGAAACCCAGGCGCGAAACGTTACCAGATATGGTACTTAGCATGCCTCAGCACGAGTCTCCTCATCCTGCTCGCAGGATGTGATCGCGGCACAAGGCCGTCAACGTCAGACTCAGGACTACAAAGCGCGCGGTCCCAAGACGCTCGTGAGAGGCAAGTATTAGCCCGCCACTGGGATACACTCTCGACTGTGGGCGGTAGCATCGACGATACCACTGTCATCAATGGCAACGAACTCTTCCTGCGACGCGATACACTAATCGTTGCCGATTTTGGTGGAAGGCGCCTTGTCGCATACGACACAGCGGGACAACTGCTGTGGACCTTTGGACGCGGTGGCTCTGGCCCCGGAGAGTTTCGTCAGATTACCGATGTTTCGATTGGCGGTGATGGCCGTATACTCGTGCTCGACGCCATCAATCGGCGCATCACGTCATTTAGTCCGTGGCAAGGAACCTTTACGGAGGCGGCGCTTCGCGATATTGGCCGACCAAGCCAGCTGATTGGCCTGCGAAAGGGCGTATACCTGATCTCGACCATGGCGTCGCCCGATACAGCCTTCGTGCTTGTCGACTCGACGGGCAACGTGCTGCAGCGGGCGACCCATGCGTGGCCGGGGCTCAGCAAAGTACACCCAATGGCCGCACAGTTGTGGCTTACTCGTGGCCCCACGGGCGTATGGGTTGCAGCCTTTAGTCTCGCGAGCGGGTTTGTGGCCTACGACAGCGTTCTCACGCCTTTGGTTAAAGGTGATTACGTAGACCCTGTTGAGTTTCCAAGCGTAAAGGTCACGCGAGACGGAGACTCAGAAGTTCAGGAGTTTGTAGGCTCTGCCGGATGCACGGCGTGCTCAATAGCGACGGACTCAGGCACGCTGTTCATTGTTGCGGGCACAGACCCAGATCATCGCTCACGATGGGTCGATGCATACGGGCTGGCAGACGGGACTTATCACGGCTCCTACCTTCTGCCCGAACCAGCAAGAGCGATCGCCACAAAAAACGACACGTTCTATGTACTGAGGAATGAGCCCGCGCCAGGTATTCTTGTGATCAGGCCACAACCCTGAGACCGGCGCGTCAATGCGCTCTACACGCGCACTGACTCAATAACACGCGGCACCACTCCCTCAAGCAGCATCCGGTCGATCTCATCACCCGAAACCGGGTGCGAGATGTGGAAGCCCTGCCCCAGATCACAACCCATCTCCATCAACGAGAGCCGCTGCGCTTCATCCTCGATCCCCTCCGCCAGCGTCCTCATAGACAACGACCTCCCAAGCGTTACCACGGTTCGCGCCAACGCTGCCTGAGCACCTCCACTGACTACTCCCTCAATAAAGCTGCGATCGATCTTGAGGATGTCCACCGGAAAATGCCGCAGATAACTCAGCGCCGAATACCCTGTTCCGAAATCATCAATCGCCAGCAACACTCCGGTAGCCTTCAACTCGCGCATTCTAGCCAGCGATACCTCTGGCTGATGAATCACAGCACTCTCCGTAAACTCCAGCATCACCGAACCGGTTGACACTCCAGACTCAAGTAAAACTGCCTGGACTTCGCGCACAAATCCCGGTTCGTTGAGCTGCCGCGCCGAGATGTTTATGCCGATCATCAACTCGCGCTGGCTGGGAGTCGCACTAAGGCCACCTAATTGTTGCCAGCGAGCAAGCTGCTGGCACGCTTCCTTTAGCACCCAGCTGCCCAGCGGCACCATCAACCCGGTTTCCTCAGCAAGGCGGATGAACTCGATCGGCGAAATCGGACCCCGTTCGGGATGCGTCCAGCGCAATAACGCTTCCACTCCCGCCAGCATTCCATCGTCCAGACTGACTATCGGCTGGTAGTCCAAGTGGAACTCGCCCTTCTGTATCGCTTGCCTCAGATCGTCGTGCAAAGCTCGGCGCTCGATGGCCGCGTC
Source organism: uncultured Gemmatimonadaceae bacterium (assembly GCA_964649855.1). GTDB lineage: Bacteria > Gemmatimonadota > Gemmatimonadetes > Gemmatimonadales > Gemmatimonadaceae > CAZYTS01. Next base: position 24,648 of record CAZYTS010000025.1, on the reverse strand, counting down.
GCGCAAAGACGGCTCAAAGAACCGCGCCTGCCCCTTTCCCGACGCCTTGGAGTGGTAAAGCGCCAGGTCGGCGTCGTGAATCAGGCTCTCAACCGCTTCGCGCGTCGTGTTCAAAGCCTGAGCGCTCCGCTGCGACGCCGCGTCTCCCCATGGGTCCCAGGGCCGGCTTCGTGCGATACCGATACTAATACCCACCGTCACCACCCTGTCTCCCAGCGAGAACGGCGTCTCAATCGAATGCAGTATACGGTTGGCCACGATCATAGCCAGCGAATCATCAGCTACATCCGGCAGCATCACCGCAAACTCATCTCCTCCAAGTCGCGCTACGGTATCACCACCACGCGTGGCATTTACCAAACGACGCGCAACCTCACGAAGCAATCGGTCTCCTGCCGCATGTCCCAGATTGTCATTGACCGCCTTGAAACCGTCGAGATCCAGAGCCATTACCACAGTCCTGCCTGGGGCCGACTCGGCCAGTGCGCGCGACGTCAGTTCGCCAAAGCGAGCCCGGTTGGCCAGGCCCGTGAGCGGATCGTGGAACGCCTGGTGCGAGAGCGCTTCCTGCGAGTTCCTCAACGCAGCCTCGGCACGAGTTCTATCAGAGACTTCCTTTTCGAGCGCATTGACAACTTCGCCGAGTCGTTCGGCCGTGCCGTTAAAGCTCTCGGCCATAAAGCCAAGGTCATCGAGGTCGTCTGCAGACAGTCGAGCCGAAAAATCGCCCCGCGCCAGAGCACCCAGGGCACGCCTTGCCGATCTCACTCTGTAGGTAAAACGAATTGGCCCCTCGATTGCGATTCTTCCAAACACGATGAGACAAAGAGTTTCCGCGGCAATCAGAGTGAACGGAATGGCATCGACCGGACTGTGCGTACCGATTACCCGCGCCAGAGGGTAGGTGAGACAAGCTGCGCTGTGTTGAAAGCGCGCGGCTCCAGGTATAGTGAGACTATATCCGACTGAAGCCAGAAAGAAGAACGAAAGTCCAAAGTACCCGGCTTCGCCTAAAGCTGCAGTGAGAATCGCGATCGCCAGCGTATCAACGCCGACCAGTCCCCAGAAATGCCATTGTCGCGCCGCACCACGCTTTCTCAACTCGTCGAGTACTGCCGTGACTGTTCCCGGTACGAGCCCGGCGCACAGCAGCATTCGCCAGTCGGCTGAAAGAGAATCAAATGCGAGGTCGAATACCGCCGCGCAGATGACAATGCTGACCAGCATGTAACGAACAGTAGCGGCGCGGCGCAGCCACTCCTGCTCCATCAGGGCCTTCTCGCGTTCGAGCATCTCGCGAGGAAGTTGTTCGACCAAAACCGGTGCTTCGGACACGTGCGCGAGGTTGTTAGGAATCACACCACCCGTTGCGCGTGCGATTTGGTCCGCGAAAGCTTCGCGCCTAACAAAGGACTACAGCGCTCGAACTTTCACTCAGTCCACGATCTGAATCGCAGGGCTGAATTTGCAGGTTCAAGCACTAGTGACTTGCGTCGCACGCCGTGCCCTAAGGACTGCACGGGGCGTCCGGAAGCAACGTCGGAATTGCGTCGGCTAACGCCTGCGACCAGTGGGCGCGTTGATACGAGTCTTGGTCCAGATCACAATTGACGAGCAGGAGGACATCCCAGGCGCCTGGAACTCCGCCGGCGCCGAGCTCCCATTGTAGACTTCCAATGCTGCGATCTCCCACGCCGGCACCAGTCTGTCCACGTCTCCCGGGAATACAGCCTCCCAACGGGCGCCGTCCACAAAGTACGTCACACAGCCGTTAGTCGCGCTACGTGCGCTCTGTACCACGTAGTCCATTCCAGACGGAACGACCCTCAGACCCGGGATAGTCCTGAAGACGTCGGTCAGCAGACTGCTGGCGCGACGAGAGATGTCCTCGTCGGTCAGGAAGTAGCCGAATCCGGCCTTTTCACGCTGCTTAAACCCTACGCGCTCGAGTCCAGCGTCCATTGCGTCGGCTTCTACACGCACTTCGGCCAGCACCTGCGCTGCGCGGTCCATGATGATCTCCACGCGCGCAGGCCCACGCGTCGAGAGCTCCACCGGTTTCTCCACAGGCGCAAAACCGATTTGACGCGCCACCACGGATTGTGTGCCGGAGGGCAGTGAATCGATTCGGAACTCTCCGTTAGCACCCGTGAGTGATGCGCCAGGTGTGCCAATAACGTCGACGCGCGCCCCCACGACCGGATTTCCGGCACCATTTAACACGCGGCCCGTCAGTGATGCATTGCCTCTTTGTAAAGTCGGTCCTGAATAGAGGCGACCAAGGCTGGCTTCGCGGTCGCGTCTCAGCGCCGTGTCGCCGCTCGCGACCGCTACGGTCTCTGCGTTGCCGATTTTGAGACCCTGCACTATCAGCTCTTCACCCTCGATCCTGACGCGAACTTCGGAGGTAGAGATTCCGTTGTGCTGAGCCTGAAGCGTGCCTTCGAGCTGCGGCGGCAATCCGCAGATGCGAAATACACCGTCTGCTCCACTGCGCGCATCGCGCAGGCGCGGCAGCTTTCTTAGTCCTGCGTTGATTGAAATCTCCTCCCAGGCAACCGATACACGCGCGCCTTCAACAGGCTCTTCGGTATCAGCGTCGAGCAGCCTGCCGATCACGGCCGACGGTCCCAGTGCACGCCGTGCTGCAGGACAGGACGCCGCGACAAGTGTGCCCCCGGACGGAATGCCTAATGCAATTGTGCGCTCGTCACCGTCGGCCAGCGGGAGCTCCTCGGTGAGCATCGTGACTCCGATCGAATCCAGAAAAACGTGCTCCACCCGGACGCGATAACTACCCGGCGTTATGCTGTCGATCCTGAAAACTCCCCTGTCGGTGGTTATAGCAAACTTGGACGTGCCTTCGAGCGAAACACGAGCCTCGGCAAGTGGCGCCATGTGCACACTGTCAAATACCGTCCCAAAAATGTGCGCAAACGCTGGTGCAGCGGCGGAGTCGACAGGAGCCTGTGCTGCGGAGTCAGCCTTGGCTGAATCCGACTTCGCGGTCGAGTCCTTGATGGCGGCCGAGTCGCTCTTGGCAGGAGGCTGACGCCGCTGCTGTGCGGAGAGAGCCTGGGTAATCAGAAGCGCACTGGCAAGCGCCAGGACCTGTGTTCTGTAACTCATAAATCGACGACGCGCGGTTAGGCAGGAACAGCTTGCGGTCCAAGAAGATAGGACCCGGGTCAGGATGGGTTCCAGTCCCAGTGCTACCGAGCCGCACGGCTGGGGTTCCGACCCCTCGGTAGCCCCGATTCGCCTATGTGCCGGAAAGTGACTCCACGAGGCGCGCAAAGCCGAACGTCCGGGCCCGCTCCGCCGCTGCAATGCGTGCTGCTCCGGCAGAATTGAGCCCTAGCTTCTCCAACTCAGCGCCGCACTCCGAAACGAGCCAGGCGCTCCCGTATGGGTCCATGGTGTCCAGCCGTCGCGAAGCTTTGACAAAGAGATCGTGCGCCACGCTGGTGTGACCACCCGAAAGCGCCACTCGGATCGCAAAAGCGTCGACCTGCTCGCGTCCGGGGAACCACCAGTCCTGCCGGGCGTCGGCTACGAGCTCAGAGGTGCGCGTCCAGCGCGAACGGGAATCTTCGGAGTCAGGGCCGCCATTGGTCAGGGCCGCTCCGGCGTGTGCTACAAGTTCGATCCAGGGGATGTCCAGTTCGCGCGCCCGCTGGGCTGCATGGTCAAAGCGGGCATGAGCACCGGCGCTTTCACCGGAGTCTCGCAGCACGGAAGCACTTGTCAGGATGGTTCGCACACGGAGAAACTCGTCTTCCATGGTCGTGGCAAGCCTTTCGGCATCGCCCAGCCATTGATGCGCTTCGTCAAAGCGACCCTGCCTTGCGCGCAATTCTCCCAGCGACCTCGAGATGGCTGCTGCAATTGGTGCATAGTGAGTCTCGCGCGCAAGTTCGAGCGCCTCCGTTAGCGAGTCGTCGGCCGCGTCGCCGGGGGTCTGTCGCGCCGCCGACTCACCCAGCACATGGAGTGCACGCACTTGTCCCCACGCATTTCCCGCTTCAACAAAGCGCTGCAGCGCCTGACGCACTCGGCTCGTTCCCAGCGCCGGTGATTCTCCGGACTCTGCCGTTCCAATCCCCAATTGTGCATCGGCGGCCAGAGATCCTGCGTTTTCGTCGCGAGCAGTGTGGTCCAGAGCGCGGCGTGCCAATGCGGCTGCTTCTGCCCAGTCGGCACGGTTGAGTGCACAATCAGCAGCTGCAAGTGCGACCGCGGCCGCTTCTGCTCCGCTTAGCATACGCTCGGTCTCGGAGAGAAGCGCACGAAGTGCTTCGAGCGCGCGTGTAGACGGTTTTCCGCGCAACATCTGCAGCGTCTCGCGGAGTCTGCGTGCGCGCACCGTTGTCGCACTCACCGGCTGACGTTCGAGCCACTCCAGCGCGAGGTCCGTCAGTGACTCGGCGTGCGCGTAGGTACCCGCGTGCGCCGCCGTTTCGGCGTAGCGCACTCTGAGTTCGGCCAACGCCGCTGATGATGGCGCATAGCGCTGTGCCACCTGGAAAGCCGCTGCCGCAGAATCGTGAGCAAACGAAGAAACCATCCGCTCAGCTACGCCGACCGCAAAGTTGTATGCAGCCGGGTCATTGCCTGCGGCATGGTGATGTGCCGCAATCTCGGCGACTCGCGAAGGCATTCGCAGCTCCAGCATGCGGGCGGCAACTTCGTGGATTCCCTGACGCTGCCTCTCGGGTACCGTGCGCATGCAGATGTCTCTGAGCATTGGATGCCTGAAGCGGTACGATCCCTGAGGTTCGTCGCAGGGTTCGAGCACCGCAGCTGCCACGCCTTCCTGGATGACTTCGTGCACGCGGAGTTCAGGAACGCCACTAACTGCAACCAATAGTTCGACGCTAAGGGAGGCGCCGAGTACTGCGGCTGCTGCAAGGAGGGAACGCGCGTCAGGGGTGAGGCGGTCGAGCCGTCGTTCAAGCACATAGCTGACACCGGGCGGAATCGATTGATCGTCGCCCTGTCTCCATTCCCAGCGCGTGCCAGCGTACCAGATGGCACCACTCTCGCAGGAGGCACGCAGTACGTGCAGCACATAGAGTGGAATTCCTTCGGAGTACTCGTAAACGAATCGTGCAACGTCGTCGCCGGGTGCGGCGTCGTGAAAGACCGAACGGATCCAGCGTCTGACATCGTCCAGTCCAAAGCGTCGCAACTGGAGATGAACCGAACGCGGATGCCGTCCGATGCGTCGGCGCCATTCCGCCGCTCCCTGGGCCTCATCGGGTCTGAGTGTATAGCAGACGAGCAGTTTTTCGTCGTCGGCTCCGGTGAGGAGTGCATCCAGAACCGACCAGCTCGCAGCGTCCGCCACGTGCATGTCTTCGAGCACCAGCGTGAGCGGCCGGGTTCGTGCTGCACGGCGAATCGCACCAACGATCTCTTGCTGCACCAGGTCAGGCGCGTACGCCGGAGTCTCGCCCGAAGCGTTACTCAGGTTGGGGACCAGCGTATGCAGTGCGCGCCACGGTCGTGGTTCAATGCCGCCGAGCTCGTTAAGCCTTGAGATCACGGCAACCCATGGTGCAAAAGGTTCGGCGTTGGCGTGTCCGTAGACCATCCAGCCTGACCTAAGATGAACTTCGGGTTCGAGCTGGCGCACCAGGGCCGACTTGCCTATTCCGACCTCGCCGCCGACGCTTGCAAATCGCGGTTCACCGCGTGCTGCAAGATCGAGTTGGGCCACGAGGGTGCGAAGCTCTTCCTCGCGTCCTATAAAGGCCGAAAAGTCGAGTGACGCCCGGGCATGTGTCGTTTCGGTAGCATCTGCCACCACAACGCGATCGCGTCCTTCGCTTCGGGCTCTAAAGAGGGCGCGGTCGGCCGCGGCCAGAAGCGACTCAACCGTCTCTCCATCCCCCGGTGCGCTCGCAACACCCACGCACGCTGACACGGTGATCGTTTCACCTTCGCTGTCGCGGCGCATACAACGCAAACTCGAAACAGCGTCGCGCAGCCGTTCGGCAATATCGAGCGCCAGGTCCGGAGGCGTATCAGGCAGCATTACGACAAACTCGTCGCTGCCTCTGCGACCGATCAGGTCACCGCTGCGGAGACCTCGCTGCATGACCTTGGCCACGGCCCAGAGCACGTCATCTCCCTGAAGGCGTCCGTAGGCGGCGTTGACTCGGGAGAAGTCGTCCAGATCAGCAAGCAGGAGAGCTACCGGCCGCTCGGTGCCACGTCGCGCCGCCATTGTGAGCGAAGCGCGACGTTGCCACGATGGAAGGTCAGCTACCGAAGTCAGTGGATCGTCGACGATCGGCGCATCCGGCGCCGGCGCTTCGGGTAGCGGGACCGAGGAGGTGACACCAGGTATCGCGATACCCTCACGTACGACGTCTTCAAAAACGCGAAAGACCGCAGGATCGAACTGCCGACCCACGTCGTGACGCATCGCTTCCACCGCTTCATCGCGCGAAAGAACCTGCTTGAACGGACGGCGCGAGACTAAAGCATCGTAGACGTCGGCCACGCAGAAAATGCGCGCCGCCAGCGGTATTTCCTCACCGGCAAGACCATGCGGGTAACCACTGCCGTCCCAGCACTCGTGGTGGGATTCCACTATGGGCCTGACGTCCCAGGGGAAGTCGGCCTCCGCCAGCATGTCAGCACCCGCCAGAGGATGACGCTTGACGATACTCCACTCCTCGGGGGTAAGACGCCCATGCTTGTTCAACACCTGCGGCGGTACCGCAAGCTTTCCGAGGTCGTGAAGGTAGGCGCCCACACGATACCAGAAGAGCGATGGTGCGTCCGCTCCCATGCGTCGCGCTATTTCGCAGGTGAGATCCGCCACGCGTTCCACGTGTCCCGAGGTATCGTGATCCTGCGACTCGATCCGCTGCCCCCAACGGCGCGCAACATCCAGAAACTCTGCTTCCAGACGGCGCACTCTGCGCGAGGACTCGGCCGTGCCCGAGCGACCCTGCAGCCTTGCAAGGACACGGTAGGTACGATTGAGGCTCAAAAGCGTGGCGCGGTGATCACCCTGACGCGCCAGCAATTCGGCACGCTCACACGCTATTTCACCCAGCAACAGCGCGTCGTCCAGCGCGTCAGCCTGGCGCTGTGCATCGTCAAACAGACGTGCAGCGCGATCGAGTTCTCCGAACTCACGCGCCACCACTCCTGACATGGTCACCGCGCGAGCAATGAGATGTGGGTCGCCTGCAGCACGAGCAAGATCCAGGGCTCGCTCGGTGCTGACCCGGGCGCGCTCGATATTGCCGCGGTCAACCGACATCTGACCGCGGGTTATTTCAAGATCTGCAAGAGAAGTGTTGTCACCGGCGCTCTGCGCACGCGCGACAGCAGTCGCCAAAGCCTGCTCTGCGGCATTCCAGCGTTTGAGATCCACGTGCAGCGACGCCAGCTGCTGGAACACACGCAGCGCCCCCGTCGGATCGCCAGCCGTGTCATGCGCTGCCGCTGCTTCCTGGAGCCCTTCGACACCCTGTGAAGTGTCGCCACGCACAAGCGCGAGCGACGCCAGATGCTCGTAACCCAGCGCCACCAGTCCCAGCTTGTGAGCACGACGACCATGCTCCTGCAGCGCCTTGAAGTCCCTTTCCGCATCAACCAGCCGCCCACCTTCACACGCCAGCCGTCCGCGAAGCTCATACGCCTCGGCAAGAACGACGTCCATATCGCCAAAGTCCGGGAGCGCGAGAACAGCTTCCAAACAGTCCGCAGCTGCCGTTACTCCGCCCGTCGCCGCGTGATCACGCGCAATCCTGATGAGAAGCGCGCCAACTGCAGGAGGCGGTGCATCCTGATCCAGTTCCTGGAGCGCTCGCTCGTAGTAATCCCTGGCTGCTCGAGCAGGGTTGGTAGAAGACTGGAGGCCGGTCGAATGGGCTCGTCCGGGGGCCTTGTCGTCCATCAGCAGAGACCGGGGTAAGTTGATGTCACGGGACATCTATAGACGATTCAGGCGGCAGGTAGTTCCGCTTGAGTGCCTTACGAGCGCCCCAACTCCCTCGTCGAGACAACTTTTTGTACGTGAGATGAGAATCGTTTCTCTTTGCCCGTCACTGACGGAGCTGGTTTTTGACCTTGGTGCCGGCGACGAACTGGTGGCAAGAACCAAGTTTTGTGTCCATCCGGCAGGGGAGGTTGACCGGGTTGAGAAAGTGGGTGGTACGAAGAACCCTAAGATAGCCCGTATCATAGAGTTACAGCCTGATGTCGTGCTCATGAACGAAGAGGAGAACCGGCGCGAAGATGCCGATTCCCTGCGAAACGCGGGTGTTAAGGTCGAGGCGTCGATGCCGCGCGATGCAGCTGAAACTGCCCGCATGGTGCGATCGATCGCTCACGTTCTCGCTCGTGCTGCGGCCGGGGAAAGGATCGCTCAAGACATCGAATCGCGCGCGGATCGCGTTCGCAAAAGCGCCGCCAACGCCAGCGAGGTGAGCTACGCCTACCTCATCTGGCGCAAACCATGGATGACGGTCAGTAACGACACCTTCGTCTCCGGAATGCTGGGTCTGGCAGGTGGCCGTAACGTCTTTGGCGGCGTCGCGGAGCGTTATCCCGAAATCGGGACCGCGGATCTCACGAGCGCCAATCCAGATGTAATCCTCCTTTCGAGCGAGCCGTTTCCGTTTGCCCAAAAGCACGCGCAGGAACTCGAGGAACTGACGGGACTACCCCAGGAGAGGATGCAGCTGGTTGACGGTGAACTGCTGTCGTGGCACGGTTCGCGTACACCACGCGGTATCGACTATGCCGAACGAGTGATCGAAGAGGCGCGCCGTCGCAGGCTCTCAGCCGTCAGTCTTGCTCCATCTGAAGAAAGTGACTGACAAGCCGACAAAAGCGACAATGGCACCGCCGACTGACATAAGCACACCAGCGAGCTGGTGATCGTCGCGTGAGGAAAACCCCTGGAATGGCGGAGCAAGTTCGTATACCCCATAAAGCGGGTGCTGCGAGTAAACCATGAATCCCGCCAGGCCAAACATTATCGGTGAGAACATCAGACCGAACATGAGGTAGAGCATCCTCAGAGGCGGCGGGAACCTGGGCCTCGCGGGTACATCGAGCATAACGGGCCACCAGAAGAGGAGCCCGCCAGCAAGCCACAGGAGATCAATAAGCATCGACCCAACCTGCGAAAGCATCAACGAGTCCACTATAGGTGGCAGATGCGTAAACAATACGATGATGCTGAAAATCACGAGCGCCACAAAGGGGCTCGTTAACCGTTTGACTATGCGAGAGTTCTCAACCGACGCCAGAGCAGCCGGAGATAACCCCTGCAACAGAGCCGGCGGGGCGAGGAGAGCGATCAGGAGGAACTGAACCATGTGGATGCTGGCGAGATAGCCAGCACCCAATGCACCAATGGGCCAGTCAAGCGCCAACCAGAGGAGTATCAGCCCGAGGTAAAACGCCGGATGCATCGGTTGCGGACGCTGTCCGGTTTTGGCGAGGGCCTTTCTGTTCCAGAACCATACACCAAACCAGAAAAGCAGAACAAAGAGCCACACGCCGGGGTAAGCGGTCCAGGTCCACGTCCAGGCTGTATCAGTAGCCGAGCACCAGAACTGCATCAACGATCTTCCAGAGCGCGTTCCAGGTCGGCGTAGGGAAGGACGAGCGCCGCCACAACGATCTCGCTCCCACGGGCAAACCGCAATCGCACTGGGACCGATTCGCCAACCAGCGGCTGGCGATCGAGTCCATGGAGCATTATGTGGATGTCACCCGGTCGCATTCTCGTAACACTCGACGCTCGCAGCGGCATTCCGTCGACGGGTTCCATATGCTGCATTCCGCCACTTGAGAGAGTGCGATGTATTGCAGCGCCGTGGGCTATGGGGCTCGATACTTCTACCAGAGTGTCCGCCTGGCTGTTGTTGCGAATGACCAGATAAAGTGCGGCTTCACTTGTAGAAGGCGGCGCGGGCATAACAGCAGTTTCCACCTGCAACGGCGGCAGCGGCGCCTCATCAGTTGGAGCCCCCGGCTCCCAGTTGGCCGCCGTGGTGTCGTTGAGATCACGACCCACAGGCAACTCACCCTTAACCAGCCTTGGCAGGTCGTTGAGCCAGTCTTCCTGCCTTATACCAAAAGGATACTCCAGGCGCGCCAGACCGTCGGTTCCAAAGGCGATAACCTGAGCAGCGTGTCCAACGAGATAGCTCGTTGAGTCAGGCCCTAAAGGCTCTTTGCGTGCAGGGGCGATCAATACTGACGCCTGTATCCGGTTCACTTCTTCCATCGGGCCACGCAGCCCCACAAACGACGGATCAAAGACTCCAAGCCAGGACTTGAGCCGCTCCGCTGTATCCCGTTCGGGGTCGGTCGACACAAAAACAAAGGTGATTGCCGCGCGCGTCTCAAACGGAAGCTGCTTCAATACAGCTGCCACATTTGCGGCGTGAAGCGGGCAAACGTCGGGGCAGTGCGTATAACCAAAAAAGAGCAGCGCTACCTTGCCCGCAGTCTTGAGCCTGAAGTTGTACGGCTCGCCGTTGAAATCGGTGAGCGTGAAATCAGGCTTGTCGAGCGGCGTGCGGAGAACAACTCCCCGAAAATTGCTCGAAGCCATTTGGGAGGGGGAGGACTTTTCACGACTGCAACCAGCCGCGAACAAAAGTACGGCAATGGGCAGGGCCAATCGTCGGGCTACAGCGGCGCGCATCAGGGAAAAGGTAATCGGTGGTTGAGTTTTTTGGCTTCGTGCAGCACACTCCTGCCCACTTAAACACGCTCGGAAAACAACGTCATGAAATATCTGCGCAGCCGTGGCTTTTACACGTCAGGACAACTGCGTCTCTTCGCGTTGCTCGTGGTGGCCCTCCTCACCAGCGCCTGTGCCCGAGCGCAGCCGACCACGGTAATCCTGGTCAGGCACGCCGAGCGGCCCGCCGGAGCTGATCCCGACCTCAACGAAAAGGGCCGGGCGCGCGCGGAATCTCTCGCAGTCGCCCTCCAACAAACCCGCGTCGACGCCATCCTTCACACGCAATACAAGCGCACACAGCAGACGGCGCAGCCCTTGGCCACCCAAAAAGGCATAACGCCGCAGATCGTACGTGCAGCTGGACCGGAATCGGTGCACGCCATGGCCGTCGTCGACGCAGTCAACGCCCTCAAAGGGCGCACCATTGTCTACGTCGGACACTCCAACACCGTGCCCGGCGTCATCCAGCGTCTTGGCATCGTCCCAGCACCCGAAATCTCGGATTCAGAGTACGATCATCTTTTCATTGTCGTGCTGGGTAGCGACGGTCAGGCGTCGATGATGCGAGTGCGATTTGGGGACCGCTGAGTGATGCAGCAAGCTGCCATGGGCCTCGTCACCCAGCCTGGCTCAAGCCCACTTGAAGCTTTGTGAGATCGCCGAAGCAACGGTCCACAGCAACGAGCAGGTTTCAGGTTCGTCCAGCGCGTTATTTCGCGGGAAAAGAAGAACAACAATTGGCCGCGGATGAACGCGGAGTTGAACCGAGCGTTCTTTGAGTGGCCGTGCGTTCTACCAAAGGAACTACCGTGAGCGGAAGCTTTAGAGCGTTAGTGTAGTTTCCGCGTTATTCCGCGTACTTCCGCGGCTGATTGCTTTTGTGAAGTCTCAGCGCGCTTTCACAGTAAACAATCAAGTTGACCGCGGATGAACGCGGAGTTGAACCGAGCAAACTTGGAGGTCACACCACCGCCCGCTGCAGTCGTTCTGACGACGAAGCCTTGGTTTCCTGTACGCGTCCCAGCCACCAGCCAACAAGCAGCCAGACAAGTGCAAGCGGTGCGGCCAAAAACGAGATTGCAGATGCGGTAAGCCCAGTCGCCAGGAGGCCAGCCGTAGTCCACGCCCCGATCTGGTCACCGGTACGATAAACGAAGGTGTCAATAAAGTTCTTGGCCTTGTACTTGTCCTCGCGAGACATCACGGTGTATAGAACCTCGCGCGCGGGGCGTGCAACGGCAAACTCACCCGCACGTCTCAGAACCTGAAAGGCTACAAACACCGCCACTGTCGGCCAAAGGCCGAGAGCGAGAAATCCGGTCAGTGAAAGTGCCGGCAGCAAGGTCAGGGTGAGCGCTATGCCCAGAACCTTCACTATGCGGCCCGTGAGGAACATCTGCGTTGCCAACGTCAGAATGTTCACGGCCAGGTCAATGCGGGCAAAAAAGGCCGTGCGCGAACCAGCTTCCGTAAAAGCGCGATCAGCAATCGCTGCCTGCTGAAAGTAAAGGACCGTTGACCCAATCGTAAAAAGCAGCATGTAGGCGCTGATTCCAAGCAGGTAGGGATTCGAAAGCGCCTGCCGAATCCCTGCAAAAGTGCTGCCCCCGATCACAGCTTCACTGTCTGTCACGACCTTGTCGCCACGGTTCCACTCGCGCGTCGTGGTCGATAACCGCCGGACCGCCATCACGCTGAGTTCCAGGAGCAGCATGGAAATCAGGAGGAGATTGACCGGGCCAAGTACCGGTGCGAGCGACGCCGTTACAGTTGAGCCGGTTATACCACCCAGCGTTCCCCCAAACCCTATAAAGCCAAAAAGACGTTTCCCCTGTGGCGTGCTGAAAACGTCGGTCATGAACGACCAGAAGACCGAAATGACAAAGAGATTGAAAACCGACGTCCAGACAAAAAACACTCTACCTGCCCAAATTGAGTTCTCCGCCGGCAGGATTCTGAAAAGGACATAAAACGCCAGCAGATTAAGTGCAAAAAACCGGTTGGCGAGCGGCACAAATGTCTTGCGCGGGAATCGGGCCACCAGCGCCGCAAAAGGCGGATGCACCAAAAGCATTGCCGTCAGCGTACCCGTAAAGAGCCACGGCAGATTACGCACACCGCCGGCCACACCCACCTGCTCACGCAGAGGACGGATGATGTAGTAAGCTGACAGAATGAAAAAGAAGTACGCGCACGACCAGCCGAGTGCGCGTACTTCATCGGGTTTTACATCTACTGCCCGTCTGAGGAGCCTCGTGACTGAATTCTCATTTCGGGCAGCTTCGACCATTCAACTCCTGTTCTGTGAGTGCCACAACGCCAGCACTTCCTTTTCGCGCTCGGGCTTGAGGCCCGCTCGCATATTGAACTGGCGCTCCGACGACTGAGACTTGAACCAGTCGATTGTGTCACGCGCTGTGACCGCCAGCGGACGGAACGTTAGACCACGGGCTAACGCGCGGTCAATGCTTACGCGGCCCCAGCCCTGGTTGTCTGGGCCGGGAGGGACCCAGGTTGGCATGTCGCTCCAAGGTCGCACGTTCTGCTGCCTCAGAAACTCGGCGTCTGCCCACGTAAACTTGATTTCATTGCTGCCGCTGGAAACCGCACGGCATCCGTACAGCATCTCGGCCATCGTCAGTGGCGACCGTGGCCCAGTGGCGTTGAAGGTACCCGTCACGCGTTCTTCGGCCAGTCTGATGATGAACTCGGCCAGGTCACGCGCGTCGATGATTTGCGTCGGATCGTTAGGCGAGCCTGGTGCCAGTACTTCGCCACCTCTGTCGATCCTTACTGGCCAATACGAAAAACGATCCGTTTCATCACCGGGGCCAACGATTAAGCCCGGTCTCACTACCGTTGTCTTGCCGGGGAACCACTTTTCGGCCTCTTTCTCCGAGAGCACCTTGAGTGGTCCGTAGAGCGCTCCGCTGACCTGCTTGATCGTCATCGGGTCTTCCGAGCCCGTGTAGGCAGCAAGCTCGTAGTTCTCATCCATTCCTGCCGTGCGGTAGTGCGCGTACGTGGAGATCGTGGAGACAAAGATGTATTGCTCGGCGTTGACTCGCAGGATCTGCCCCGCGTCGCGCACCCAGAACGGAAGCGTCGTGGGATTATCGATAACGACGTCCCATTTGCGGCCTTTTAGGGCATCCAGCGTTCCCGCATTGCGATCGCCCTGCAGGTGTTCCACCGAACCGGGAAGGTCGGCCTGGCGCCGACCACGGTTAAAGACCGTGACCTTGTGGCCGCGCTGAACCGCGTAGCGGACCTGATGAGGACCAATAAAGCCTGTGCCGCCGAGGATCAGCAGGTTCATCGGAGCGCTGCTTCGAGGTACGGCTGCGTGGAGAGACGAAAGGCCTTCGAGGCCAGGTCCCGGTAGCTTGAGGTGACTGCCTAACGCCAAAGCGCCGAGTCCGCCGGCGGTATGCGTGAGAAAAGTGCGACGGTTGGGAGAGGACATGGTTTGATTCTCTGGACGGCTCTGGTTGATCCGGAGGGGCTCGAAAGGGTCAACGTATTCCGTGGCCCGGGCTTTAAGAAGACCATGGGATGGGCCGGTCGCTCCAGTGACGGGCGGCCCCTCGTGGGGGACGGAGAGGAGGCATGGTTGGAGGCTGGTCCACTGGAGTGTTCGCGCACAGTTTCCAGCGTCACCAACTCGAACGACTAGATGATGCTCTCCCGAATGTATGCCGCGTTGCTGCTGACGCTTCTTCCCGCAATAGCCACGGCTCAGTCTCCCAATCCCCGAACGCACTGGGACTCACTTGCCAGAGATCTGCTCAGGGAACTTGTGGAGATCAACACGACGCAGAGTGAGGGGAGTACTCTCGCGGCCGCGCGCGCGATGGCGGCACGGCTCAAAAACGCCGGATTCCCCGACTCCGACGTTGTGGTGGTGGAGAACGCGCCCAAAAAGGGAAACCTTGTAGCCAGGCTTCATGGCAGGGACAGATCGGCTAAACCGATGTTGCTCCTATCGCACATTGACGTGGTAGAAGCGCGTGCCGAGGATTGGACCTTGCCTCCGTTCAAGTTCACAGAGCGCGACGGGATCTTTTATGGCCGGGGTGTAGCGGATGACAAGGATGAAGGCGCGATTCATCTTACGCTGCTCATGCGGATGAAGGCCGAAGGGTTCGTGCCGGAGCGCGACATAATCGTGGCCCTTACAACCGACGAAGAAGGTGGTCCGGCAAATGGCGTGCAGTACCTGCTCGAAAACCACCGTTCATTGATCGATGCCGAATTTGCGTTTAACGAGGGGGGAGGGGGAAAGGTCGTCAATGGCAAGCGCATGTCCAACGATGTGCAGGCCAGCGAAAAGGTATTTCAGACGTGGATACTGGAAGTAACAAACGAAGGAGGGCATAGCTCCGTCCCAACAAAGGACAACGCAATCGTGGAGCTTTCGTCCGCGCTGGTAAAGATCGGCTCGCACAACTTTCCGGTGCATCTGAACCCGGTTACGCGGGAGTACTTTACGCGTTCGGCCTCGGTAGCCGCACCTGAGGTGGCAAGCGCGATGCGTGCGATTGTGGCCAATCCTAACGATGCAGTCGCCGCCTCGACGCTCGCTCGCGACCCTCGCTACAACGCGCAGCTCAGGACTACCTGCGTGCCGACAATGCTCGAAGGCGGCCACGCCCGCAATGCTCTGCCGCAACGAGCTCGGGCCTATGTCAATTGTCGCATCCTTCCCAACGAGACTCCCGACGAGATCAAGCGCGTGCTCGAAGGCGTGGTGGCAAATGACAAAGTAAAGATAACAGCGGAGGCTTCGGCCACCCCCAGCCCGCCATCGCCACTGACGCCGTCGCTCATGTCGAGTATTGAAGGTACTACCAATGAGATGTGGCCTGGAGTGCCCGTGATCCCGACCATGAGCACTGGTGCTACCGACGGACTGTATCTCAGAAACGCCGGGATACCCGTCTACGGCGTTTCCGGTCTCTTTTATTCGGAGACATTTTCACATGGTATGAACGAGCGCACGTCGGCCCAGGCATTCTACGAGGGCCTGGAGTTCATGTACCGTCTCGTCAAAACCGTGGCCAGAGAAAAAGCGCCGGTCAGTTGACCGGCGCTTCGGGCCTAACGAGAGTTTCAGCGGATCTCGAAAGTCTCCGAGTAACTCTCGTTGGAGTTGGTACTGCCGACGTCGTCGGCGTCAGTGAACCAGACGATGCGAATTCGGGCGGTGCCCGTAACCTGCGGACCCTGCAGACTTGCATGAAGCCTGTAGCTTTTCCCGGGCTTTAGGGTGATCGTCTTTACTCCTTCAATGAGTATGCCTGTCGGCAGAGTGGTCCACGAACTGCCAGCCTCCAACTCCACCTTTCCATCGGATCCAAGCGCGGCGTAGATCACTTCCTGTTCGTCGGCACTATTGAAGGCGTCACCCATCCGTGCATAAGCAGTTTGAGTGCCGTTGTTTGTAACCACTGCAGTGATCCCACTGCCGCCCGAGCTCACCTCGCTCCATGTATAGCTCGATTTTTCCGGCACGATCGATAGCTCGGACGCGCCTAGTCGCGCCAGTTCGGCTGTAGGATCGGTCGTTGTGGCGCACGCCGTGGTTGCGGCGAGCGCAACGGCCAGCAAAGAAAAACGCAATTTATGACCTCCTGTTCAAAGCGCTGTATAGCGCCCTGCATAACAGAGTCACTTTCGGCCACGGCGTTCCCTGACAGCTATTCCGTTGATCGGCTATCGGGTCGACTTCGAGATTCGCGTCGTGCTTCGAGCGAGGCCCAGGCTCTCACGGATACCAGTTTCCCAGGCCTGCAGTATTCGACTGCCGAGTTCGGGGTCCCGTGCATTGAAGTAAGAACGCAGCGGCTGACTCACTTCTGTCAGCGCGTCTGCTGTTGCTTCAAGGATTTCAAGGATTTCGCGTGCGGACAGGTCGACTCGCACCTGCCCAAGGCGCTCAAGTTCTCCAGCATCGGGCCAATTGGTCGAGCCGTTGAGGGTGAGAGCCATCGCGTCTTTGGGTACATACGCCGTGGTCGTAACCAGGTCATACACGGGTGCCAGACGCGGTGCATCGTCGACCGCATCGTAAACAAGGCCGAAGTTCTTAAGATGCGCGTCTCCGTTTCGTATGGCGCAGTTAAGGACAAACAAGCGATAGAGCTGCTTTAGAGCCGCGGGAACGTCTTGCGGCGACAGAAAGTCCCTGGCCCGCTTGAAGAGTCGTGTTTCGTAGCTGCCTTTGTACTTTTGCGCCGTGCCAAATCCATTGAGTACGCAGAAATCCTCAAACCCCAGGTATTTCCCATCGGCTAGGTCGAAACGATCTATTACGAGAGCAGCGCCGTCATCAGAGAGCTCGAAATGAGGTACCAAAAGGCCAAGTGTCTGCGCAACTTTGAGGCAGAAGTATTCGTTTGCCGCAAGCTCCGGATACTCCTCCACTTCCCAGAGCTTGACAATATGTGTCGCGCTCACGATGCTCGGTGATTGCTGACCTTTAGGGGTAGCCGCCGCGCCGCTGCCGCGGATCATTACCTTGGGCTGCACGCCCGAAATGCCAGACTGTTCCGCAAAGGTTGAGAGCAGAAAGTCAAAGAGCTCGCTGCCGCGCCGTGCGCGCAGGATTTCGTCTATGGACTGAAAGGGAATCTCTTCATCGAGCCTCTGATCTTCAGCTGAATATCGGATGCGTCCGATCTGTGTGCGTCCGACGATGCTTAGTAGATCGAGGTCGTCGAACGTTCCAGTGGCCTTCGAAAAGCGCCGTACGAGTCGTTCTCGCAATGCGCCTTCGGGGAGATTCATTTCGAAAATGGGCGTTAGGCCGAAGCTCGTGTTCCATGACTGAACACGAACGGGCATAGTGACTGAGACTGCGCGTGCTGGCGGCGCACTTGGCTCGTAGGCGAAGGTTGAGCCGCGCTGTGCGAGTCGGTCGAGCACTCCGGCGTGCTTGCCGTCGGACCAGACGCGGATCATGCTTCGTTCTCCTCGGCGCGGAGGTCGTCGAGTGTGGGACGGCGCTGGTTGAGTTCGGTTAGTCGGAGGTCCAGGCCCAGAGCCGTGAGGATACGACTGAGATTTTTGAAGCCAATTTCTGCCAAACGGCCGTTTTCCAGACCTTCCACGCGAGCGAGGCTCACCGCTGCTCGTGCAGCGAGGGCGGCTTGTGTGAGTTTGAGTTCTTTGCGTCGCGCCTTAAGAGTTTGTCCGAGTTCAACCAAGTCGACCACAAATACCTCGTATAGAGAGCATAATTTACAAAGTAGCTTATCTTGCCTCGTATACAAGGCAAGAGTCGCGGATGAACACCTTGTATACAGGTGATTTTCACGAATTTCTGCTATAATGCCTCGTATACGAGGTTAGCCACCACGACGCAGGTACATCACAGACCGGATCGGGGTCTGGGCTAGCTTTCCGTACGACTTAGCGGTAGAGAAGCAGCAGCCGCTCCCGATCAGGATCTCGTTTAGAGTCGGATCGTTGCTCCAGGCCAGATGGGGAAGAATGTGGAGTGGCGGGGAAACGCTGTAAGTGCTTGTAATTGACTCGTTTATCACGCACGTCGTGAACATATGCTTCCAGCACTGCGCCGGTGAATTCAACAGTTGAACCCGCCACAAGCGGCTCGGGAGGACGCGGTAGCGCGACCGTCTCGTGGTTCTTAGCGGCAATGATTCCGGTCCTGGGGGCAGCGGCCTTTCACTGGCCATGGCAGCCTCCAGCCTGGTCCGGTGACTACGCCCAGTATCTGCTCCACGCCCGAGCAATCCTGGAGGGCCGAGGTTACAGCGATATCGGCTATATCTACAATCCAGCTGCCTGGACGGTGGGTCCGCCGGCGTACCCGCCCGGCCTTCCCCTGACGCTTGTGCCAATCGTGGCCGTAGCCGGCGAGAACATGGCAGTACTGCGACTTTTCTCAATTGGGTGTCTGGTCCTCTTAGCGTGGTTTGCCTACAAGCGCCTTTCGAGAGCGACCTATCCCGTATTCGCAGCTGTCAGCGCGGCACTTGCTGCGCTTTCAATCGAGCTTCAGCTCGGCACTATTGCTCCAATCTCGGATCTTCCCTTTGCTGCGCTTCTTTGGTGGTTCGTCCTTGCAGGTGATGGAGAGGAGGCGTGGGACTGGCGCAGGGTTGCGGTTGTCACGTTTTTGGGTTTCGCTCTGCTCTCATATCGGGTAGCCGGTGTTGCTGTTATCCCGGCCCTTGCCGTTTATGCATTCCTCAATTGGCGCCGAGATCGTGGACGCTCAATGGTTCCGGTCGTCATTTGGTGCCTTGCCGGGTTGGCGGCACTCGGCGCGGGGCTCGTCGAGAATCCATATGCGGATGGCGTCAGCTCTGTTAAAACGAGTCTTGCTACACAACTAAGCATCCTCAAAGCCAACTACCAGTTCACATTATTTGAGGCGCAGCTGTATCCCTTTGGGATCAATCGTGCGGATGACATCTACCACGTTGTCGCGACGCTTTTTGCGGGAATTGGCGGAGTGATCCTGCTCTGGCGCATGCGAAAGAGCTTACTGGTGTGGGTGACAGGGTCATACCTTGCCATGCTGGCACTTGCCCCTGTGGCGGATGGTCGCTACGCATGGCCGCTGTTTCCGATCGTTGGACTGGCGCTGGCCGTGGGGCTGCACTTTGCGATGACTCGTCTGCGCCTTACCGAACAGACGTCGATCAAGCTCGTGACGGTGGTCTTTGGGCTTGTCGCCATTGGCGCCATGCGGCACACCTTCTCGGAACCAAGACCTTACGCAATCACAGGAACGCAGGAATCGCGCGCCGTTTACTCGTGGCTCGCCAGGCGCCAGCAGGAGGAACCAATGCGCCTGATGTTCTACAACCCCCGTGTCGTTGCGCTCAAAACCGGAGTCCCGACGATGGGGCTGACGCAGCGTGACGAGCCGGGCCAGCTTGTGGCGATCGACGAGAGCAGGATCTCCCATCTCATCGCCATGCCCGACAGCCTGAGCGATTGCCTTCAGCGTGCCGCGAACCATCTTCCGATGAAGTATCCGGAGCGCTTTGAGCTCGAATACGAGAATCCCGCGTTTCGTGTCTATCGAGTGTTACCGGCTGACCAGCCCTATAAGTCCGACTTCAAGCGCCTGCTGCCTACCGCCTGCTGACCCGGTGTCCAAGAGGACAAACCGTCAGATTTCAGGTAGCTGATTCCTCCGCCCTTCGGCAAATGACTGCTCGTAAACTCCGCCTGACTTTCGTTTCGCTTGTGCTCGCGTTTCCGCTGAGCGCATTGGCTCAAGGAACAAGTGCGGTTCGTGCCGCCGACTACGGAAAGTGGGAGAGTCCAGCGGCAACGGCTCTTTCACCCGACGGCAAATGGCTGGCGTATGGTGTCAACAGGGTTGATGAGACCACGGACGTACGTCTCCGGAACCTCGCGACCGATTCGTTCAATACCTACGCCATGGGGTCTTCGCCACGCTTCTCAGCAACCTCACGCTGGCTCGCCTACTCCGTGGCGCCAACACCTGCTGAGCGTGAGAAACTGGAGCGTGACAAGAAGCCAGTGCGCAACACTGCGGCCGTGGTCGACCTCAGCACTGGCACCTCTACTTCGATTGCGCAAACAACCTCATTTGCTTTCAGTGCAGACGGAAAGTTTCTCGCCGTCCGTACCTATCCCTCCGATGCATCCAAACGTGACGCTGCGGATTTGATCGTCAGGGATCTGCTGGCAGGAACGTCCCAAACTTTTGGCAACATCGCAGCGTTTGCGTGGTCCGACGCCGGGTCGCTGCTTGCCATGACAATCGAGACCGAAGGGAATTCCGGAAATGGCGTTCAGCTTCTCGACGCGTCCAACGGTCGCCTTTCAGCTCTTGTGTCATCGACCGACCGCTATAGGGCGCTTGCCTGGCGCGACGACGCAGCCGACCTTGCGGTACTGCGCTCCCTGCCGATCTCTGGTTCAAAAGACACGAGCAACGTCATCCTGGCGTGGAAGAATGCAAACGGCAACGAGCCTCAGTCCTTCACGCTCGATCCTGTTTCACACGGACAGGAGCTCCGGGGCCTCCGTATCGCCGAACAGCGCGCGCCGGCGTGGTCGCGCGATGGAAGTACGATCTACCTGGGAGTCAGGGATGTCGTCACGCAAACCAGCGACAGCGCCAAGCCGGATTCGGCACGCCCTAAAGTCTCGGACGTCCAGGTCTGGCACGCGCGTGACGTGCGACCCATTCCACAGCAAAAGGCACAGGAGCAGGCTGACCGGCGTCGAACGATGCTCGCCGCCTGGCACCTTGCAGACAACAAACTCGTAAGAGTTGGATCAAGACTCTTTGAAAGCGTCACGCTGCCCGTGGTTGGGCGCTACGCCGTCGAAACTTCGGCCATGGGATATGAGTTTGGAGCGATGTTCGGCCGGCCGCAACGCGACGTCGACGTAGTCGACCTTCAAACAGGAGCACGCAGAAGAATTGTCGATAGCACGCGAGTCTTTGGCGGACTGAGTCCCGCCGGTCGCTACGTGGCCTGGTTCAAAAGTGGCGCGTGGTGGGTGCGCGAAACGTCAGACGCCATGGCAGAACGCAACCTCACGAGTGCGATCAACACCGTCTTCGAAGACCGCGACGACGACCACCCGTTGCCGGAGCGCGGACCTCATGGTTTGGCTGGTTGGAGTGAAGACGATCGCTGGCTTTACGTCTACGACAAATACGATCTTTGGCGCCTGGCTACCGACGGATCGCGCTCCGAACGTCTCACGCGTGGAGCAGAAGACAGCGTTGTGCATCGCATCGTGCGATTGAACAATGACGAGCCCCGAAATGTCGTCGATCTCTCAAAGGGGCTCTACCTGATGTTGCGTGGCGAATGGACAAAAAAGAGCGGGTATGCGCGTCTCAGGCCGGGTCAATCTGTTGCGCAACGCCTGGTTTTTGACGACGCAGCCCTGGGACGGTTGATTCGCGCCGACAGCGCCGACGTGCTCGCCTTTACACGAGAGCGCTTTGATTCGCCCCCTGCCTGGATGGTTGGCAACGCCGCTCTCGCCAATCCGCGCCAAGTCGCCCAGCTCAATGAATTTCAACGCGACTACGCGTGGGGCCGCGCGGAACTGGTGGAGTTTACGAGTGACTCAGGGCAGAGGCTGCAGGGCGCCCTGTATTACCCCGCCGGCTACGATTCCTCCAAAAAGTACCCCATGATCGTCAACACATATGAGATCATGTCCACGGGGGTTCACAACTATCAGGTCCCCAGCGAGCGAAGTTACTACAACAGAACTGCATGGACGAGCCAGGGCTACTTTGTCTTTACGCCGGACATTGTATTCCGGGCTGGCGATCCTGGTCGTTCATACCTCGAATGTCTGATACCGGCAGTACGCAGCGTTATTGCGCGTGGAATAGTTGATTCTGCCCGGATAGGTCTGGTGGGACATTCATGGGGAGGCTACGAGGCCACGTATGCGCCGACGCAGACAAATCTCTTTGCTACCTCAATCGCCGGCGCGCCAATTACAAACTTTTTGTCATTTGCGGGCGCGTTTCACTGGACTCCCGGATTTCCCGAGTTCGACCACTGGGAAACGGGTCAGGCGCGCATGGTAAAACCTCCCTGGGAGGATTTTGAAGGGCATGTACGCAATTCACCCGCGGCGTTCGTGCACAAACTCGAAAGGCCGATGCTCATGATGTTTGGTGATGCAGATGGTACGGTCGACTGGCATCAGGGTGTCGAGTTCTACAATTTTGCCCGTCGCGCAGGCAAAGATGATTTTGTCATGCTGGTCTATCCCGGCGAGGATCACGGCTTGCGCAAAAAGGAGAACCAGATCGACTATCACCGGCGCATTCTCCAGTGGTTTGGCCACTGGCTAAAAGGTGAACCTCCCGCCGAGTGGATCAAACGCGGCGTTACGTGGGAAGAGCGCAAAGCAGTCGTAAACGGCGGCCGCTGATTCCCCGAAAACCGGAACCCCTCCTCAAGTAAGATGCCGCTGGAACTGCAACTACCACCTCGCTTTCCCAAGGGCTTTCGCTGCGCAAGCCGGAACGCGGGGCTCAAACCGACTGCCAAAGACCTGGCTCTCTTTGTGAGCGAAGTGGATGCACAGGCTGCGGCGCTCTTTACACGCAACCACTTTCCTGGGGCGCCCATAGTACTCGGCCGCGAAACGATCAAAGGAGGAATGCTGCGAGCCATAGTGGCAAACAGCAAATGCTCCAACGTGGCAACGGGCGAACGCGGCATTCAGGACGCCAGACGCATGGCTGCAGCGGCCGGACGCGAGGTGGGCTGCCAGCCGCATCATGTGCTGGTGAGCTCCACCGGAGTAATCGGCGTGCCGCTTCCGATAGAGAAGATCGAGCAGGGGATAGCTGGGATGTCGGCTGACCTGCAGGACGATCCCATGGTGGGCGCCGAGGGTATTATGACGACCGACACGCACCCCAAGGCGCTCTCCGCGATGGTGCCCGGGAGCGGCAGCACGATTACGTGGATAGCAAAGGGCTCCGGGATGATTCAGCCCAACATGGCGACAATGCTGGCCTACATCTTTACAGATGCAGCATTGAGCGCACCCAAACTTGATCAGATGCTGCGTGCAGCGGTCAAGGATTCATTTGGAATGTTGTCTGTCGATAGCGATACCAGTACGTCTGATACATGTGTCTTGATGGCGAATGGCATGGCTGGAGGTGTGGACGAGATCGCCTTCCTGGAAACGCTGACGCAAGGTTGCATTGCCATGACCGAGATACTGGCGCGTGACGGGGAGGGTGCAACGCACCTGTTGCGCGTTCATGTGGAAACGGCACTCAACGACGACGAAGCACGCACGGTTGCCCGGATGATCGTTAATTCACCGCTGATCAAGACCATGGTTTTTGGGGCCGATCCTAACGTGGGCCGGATATTGATGGCTATCGGCAAGTGTTTTGATTGCCGCATCGAGCCGTCCTCGACCGATGCCTGGATCAACGATCATCAGGTGGTTGGTTCAGGTCGCCGCCTGGAATTTGAAGATCAGACCGTTCGGACAGCACTCGGCAATGAGATCATTGACCTCAGGGTGTCGTTAGGCGTGGGGAATGCCAGGGCCACGTCTTACGGCTGTGATCTCACGCAGGGGTACGTCGACGAAAACGCGGCGTACTACTCGTCGTGACACCTGCCGCGGACTGGCTTATCGATGCTCCGGACAAGCCGGACTTTGTGTACGTGCTTGCTCACGGGGCCGGGGCGGGTAAGCGCCACGCCTTTCTGGAGTCCTTTGCGCGTGGCGTCGCCGAGCGAGGGGCGGCTGTATTGCGCTACGATTTTCCCTATATGGCCGCAGGCAGGTCGCGTGTAGACACACCAGCTGTCGCTCATGCCGCGGTGCGGGCTGCCGTGGCGGAGGCGCGAGTGCGCTTTGGTGCGTTGCCGATCTTTGCCGGTGGCAAATCATTTGGGGGACGCATGACGTCGCAGGCACAGGCAGCGGAGCCGATGCCTGGGGTGGTTGGCCTGGCGTTCCTGGGCTTCCCGCTCCACGCACCAGGTAAGCCAGGTATGGAGCGCGCCGCTCACCTCGCCGACGTGCGCGTGCCGATGTTGTTCCTTCAGGGCACGCGGGATGAGTTTGCCAGGCTCGACTTGCTTAAGGAGGTTCTAGCAGGGTTGGGAGATCTTGCCACCTTGCATCTTGTCGAGGGTGGCAATCATTCCTTCAAGGTACCCAAGGCAAACGGAACGCCGTCGGAGGTAATGGGCCGACTGTGTGATGCATTTTGCTCCTGGTGCCGCGGAATTTAAGGAATCATTGCCGCGGAAGTACGCGGAAAAGCGCGGAAGTACGCGGAAACAACTTCAGCACTTCGGAGGCTTAGTTATTTCCTGCCTGTTCTTTCGGGAACTCCCAACCGCCACTCAGAGTGCGCTCGGTTCAACTCCGCGTTCATCCGC
>CAZYTS010000024.1:19587-28730 GCA_964649855.1 uncultured Gemmatimonadaceae bacterium | reverse complement strand
GGAAAGCTTGGGGAGTTGCAGCAGAGGATCATTGGAGGTTTTCTGAACACCGGCGACCCGATGCGGTCGCTGCGCAACATCATCCTCGTAATTCTGGTTGCGGTACTGTTCAAGAATCTCCTGGTGTGGTTGAGCGGTCAGCTTGGCGCCTCAGTGCAGGAGCGGGTGACTCGCGACCTGCGGAACTCGCTGTACGCGCACCTGCAACGCCTTCCTCTGGCGTACTTCACACGGATGCGCGCGGGCCAGATTCTGGCGCGGGTACTCACGGATACGCAGCAGACCAAACAGGTGATCACCGAAGCAGTGACGCGCTCTATTCAAAGCGCGGCAATGGTGATAACGGCAGTGGTGGCGATTTTTCTGATTTCGTGGCGTCTCTCGCTGCTTGCACTTGTGGTGGCTCCGCTGTTGATAGGGTTGCTGCAGCCAATCCTTCGAAAGCTGCGCAAGGGGCACAAACGTCTGGGGAATCAGTACGGCGACATGACGAGCGTGGTGCAGGAAGCAGTTTCGGGTATCCGGCTCGTCAAGTCGTACGGTGGCGAGGCGTATGAAGAGGCGCGTTTCAGAGATGCAAGCGATCGTTATGCCCGTGGCATGGTTCGGGTCCAGCGGATCGCCTACATGGCGCAACCGATCACCGAGACGGTGGCAACGGGTATCGCCATGGTCATTCTCTGGATTGGTGCGCGCGAGGTCCTGACCGAAGGGTCGATGTCGGGTTCGGAGCTCATTGCCTTTCTCGGCATTGTCATGCGGATGCTGCAGCCGCTCAAGCAGCTATCGCAGGTACCTGCCGTTGCGCAGCAATCGCTTGCTGCTGCTGAGCGTTTGTTTGAGATCATGGATACTCCCAGCGAGGCGGCGCGTGATCACGGTACTATTGTCAAGAGTGCTCTGGAGCGCGACGTGGAGTTTGACAACGTCACCTTTGCCTACGACGACCAGGCTGTACTTCAGGACATTTCCTTTGTCGCCCGTCGCGGCGAGATAGTTGCTATCGTGGGTGCATCGGGGGCGGGAAAGAGCACTCTGGTGGATCTCATTCCGCGTTTCCACGAGGTTACCGGCGGCAAAATCTCCATAGACGGAACCGACACGCGCGAGATTACTCTGTCATCGCTGCGTGACCTTACAGGAATAGTCTCTCAGGATACGGTCCTCTTTAACGACACCGTGCGCAACAACATTGCCTATGGTGCGGCGGACCGATTTTCAGACGAACAGATCGAGCGCGCGGCCCGGGCTGCCAACGCACACGACTTTATTGCGGCGCTTCCCGAAGGCTACGACACAATGCTGGGCGAGCGCGGCACACGGATATCGGGAGGCCAGCGGCAACGGCTCGCTATTGCACGAGCGCTTTTGACAGATCCGCCTATCCTGATACTGGATGAGGCCACCTCCGCGTTGGACACCGAGTCCGAACGCCAGGTTCAGGAAGCGGTGGACCGGCTGCTGGAGGGTCGCACGGTGTTTGTTATTGCACACCGGCTCTCTACCGTGCAGCACGCGTCGCAGATTCTGGTGCTCGATCGGGGGCGAATTGCCGAGCGGGGAACGCACATGGAACTCCTTGCTCGTGACGGTTTGTATCGCCGGCTCCATGAACTGCAGTTCAACGAACGGGTCACCTCGGGCGCCTAGATGAACCTGCTCTTCGTACACTGTTCGCGGGAGTGGACGGGAGCGTCGCGCGTCTACGCGACTGTGGCACGCGCCCTGGCCGAACGTGGCTACACTACATCGTTAGTCATGCCCGAAGGGAGCGATGCTGCCCGGGTTGCTGCGTCGGCCGGAGCCTCGGTCGTAGCACTCCCCGAAGAAAGAAACCGGTTGCGCGATGCTCGCTTGCTCCGTGAAATCCTGGGGGCACGGGCCGCCGACTCAGTATTTGTGCACTCCGATTACGAACACCTGATAGCCGCAGGCGCTCTCAAAAAGCTGCGGCGCGGAGCGCTGGTACGCCGGCTGGGCGCGGGGGAGCATCTTGAGCACTCGCTTCGTACGCGCCGCGCCGAGCGCGCCCGGCCCACGCGCTACATGTACACCAGCGAGACGCCGGCCAGCGGGCAGGCGGCACCTTCTGGCACGCTCTCACCCATGAGGGTGGAGCTTGGTGTCGAGGTGCCAACCGCGCCTCCCGCCACTCCGGCAGATGGCTACACGCTGCTTGCCTGCCTCGCGACTCGTGAGGCGATCAGGCGCGCCACCAACGTGGTGCGGGCCACAGCCTTCCTCGCGCAGCGGCACCCGGCTCTCAGGTTACGCGTGATCGGCACTGCTGCCTCGGATCCCGACCTCCAGGTACTGGCATCAGCGTTAGGCATAGGACGCCGTGTTGAGTGGATACCGCACGCGCACGAACCCGCCGCTGTATTGCGCGGTGTTGCAGCCGGGTGGGTAATTGCCGATGGCGACGACGGCGGGCTGGGAGTGCTCAATCTAATGGCCAGCGGGATCGTTGCACTCACGGAGCGCTCGTCGGTGGCGGCACAGTACA
This sequence comes from uncultured Gemmatimonadaceae bacterium, assembly GCA_964649855.1. Lineage (GTDB taxonomy): Bacteria > Gemmatimonadota > Gemmatimonadetes > Gemmatimonadales > Gemmatimonadaceae > CAZYTS01. The sequence goes on along the minus strand of CAZYTS010000024.1, from coordinate 26,224 downwards.
TCTCGCACGGGATCCACGGCGTCGTGTTAGGCAACCTGCAGCCGCCGGAGATGGCGGCTGAAACGACTGTCCTCCTGGCCGACGCTGAGCGCCGTCGCGCCATGGGAGCCTCAGCGCGACTACGTGTGGAGCGTGACTTTCCCTTAAGACGGATGTTATCTGGATTTGAGGGTGTCGCGCGTGCTTCGCGCGACAGGCGCACACCTCGATGAGCACCGACAAGGTCCCCGTGAGTGTGGTCATTGCGGCCAGCAATGAAGAGGCCGACATCGCCGATTGCATCCGGAGTCTCGCGTGGGCGCGCGAAGTAGTCGTGGTGGAGAACGATTCCCGCGATGCTACCGTGGCCCGCGCCAGGGATGCAGGGGCTATAGTTTTTTCGCAGCCTTTCATGACGATCGGTGCGCAGCGCAACGCTGCGATCGAGCGCGCCAGCGAGGAATGGATCCTTGTGGTAGACGCCGATGAGCGCGGCACTCCGCAGTTAGGCTCCGAGGTCGGCGCGGTTATAGCACGCGGCTCGGGACCGGATGCTTATCGTGCACCCCGCCGCAACTTTTTTCTCGGGCGTGAGATCCGCCACGGCGGCTGGGAGCGAGACCGCCCGGTTAGGCTTTTTCGGCGCGACATGCGCTATGACACTCGGCCGGTGCACGAACACGTGATTGTAAAGGGTGAACCTGGTGTGCTGCGCGAGCCCCTTTTGCACACTCCGTACGCGACGCTCGACGAGTATTTTGAGAAGTTGATGCGCTACTCGCGGTGGTGGGCGGAGCAGAACCTGTCAACGAGGCGCGCTACCGTTTTTGATATCTGGCTGCGTCCCAAGTTGCGCTTTTTCTCCATGCTCATTCTAAAGAGTGGTTGGCGGGATGGTGTCCGCGGGGTAGTCATCGCGGCCCTTGGTGCCATGAGCGTGGCTGCAAAGTACGTCCAACTTTGGGCACTGCAGCACCGGGAGGAAGAGAGGTGACACGCATACAGTATATCGTCAGCTCTTGCATACCTTATACCGTCAGCCGAGGACCTGAATGCCTCGACTGACGCACAGACTGGAATACGGCGCACTGCGAACGGTTATCTGGCTGCTCGAGCGGATACCGCTCGAAGCAGCACGGCGCGCGGGCGGCTGGCTCGGAAGGTTGGGGTACCGGCCATTCGGCGTAAGGAGAGTCGTTGTAGAGCGGCAACTTGCTGCTGCATTCCCCGGACTTGACCAAACGCGGATCGAGGAGCTTGCCCTAGCCAGCTACAACCACCTTGGCAGAATGTCCATCGAACTCGCCCTGCTCAGATCACTCGGCAAGGAGCGAGTCGGTGAATTGTTTGAAGAGGAAAACGATTTTCACACCATAGAAAAGGCCCTTGAGTCAGGCCGTGGTTGCGTCCTCTTTACGGGACACGTGGGCAACTGGGAACTCACAGGTGCATACGTGGCGTGGCGCGGCCTCGATATGGACGTCGTGGCGAGACGCATGGCAAATCCGCTCTTCGATGGATATCTCAATCGATCGAGAACGCGATTGGGAATGCGCGTGGTCTATGACTCCGATGCAGTGCGTGCCATACCTCGGGCTTTGCGTGACGGGCGCGTCGTGGGGCTGGTTGCAGATCAGGGCGTGCTGGGACTCGCCTCTACCTATGTGCCGTTTTTTGGCAGGCCTGCCAAGACTCCGCGCGGGCCCGCGGTCTTTGCCATTCGCTTTAACGTTCCCATAATCTTTTGCGCCGCACTGTTGCAGCCGAGTGGCAAGTATCGCTTTACTGCACGCGAGATTCCGGTGGCCGATAGTGGTGTGCGCGACGCTGATATAGACGAAACCGTGCGTCGCTTTACGGAGTCACTGGAGCAGACAGTGAGACGCTATCCGGAGCAATACTTCTGGCACCACAGGCGCTGGAAGCGACAACCCGCGGACACGCCGCCCGAACTGCGCGACCCTGTGGCGCATCCCAGAATAGACCCATGACCGCCGTGACTCCACTCGATGAGCTGGTTGAACGCGAATTTGCGCCCTTGCTCGGTGAACGCGTAGCCTACCTCAATAGTGCAGCCACCGGGCCTTTGCCGTCGCGCACTCTCAAAGTCATCGCGGAGGAGGCCAGGCTCCGCGCCGAACCGTGGCGCTACGGTCCGGAACTGCAGTTTGCCACGCTGGATCGCTCGCGTGAACTGGCGGCACGTCTGGTCAACGGCCGTCCAGAAGAAATCGTTCTCACCGTCAACACTTCGTTTGGTATCAATCTGGCAGCGAGGTCATTGCCACTTGAGCCGGGTGACGTGGTAGTTGGGAGCGACAGAGACTTTCCTGCCAACGTTTATCCCTGGATGTCGTTAGAGCGTTCGCGTGGAGTGATTTACAGACAGGTTCCCGCGCTCAATCGTCTTTTTGACGAGGATGCTCTGATCGCAGCACTGGACGAACCGCGGGTCAAGGTTCTCGCGATCTCCTGGGTGTCCTTTGAATCGGGAGCTCGGCTCGATCTGGAGCGACTTGGCCGCGCGTGCCGCGAACGCGGTATCTATCTTGTGCTCGATGCGATCCAGGGGCTGGGTGTACTCCAGCTGGACGTGCGCACGACTCCGGTGGACATCGTCTCGTGTGGTGCACAAAAGTGGTTGTGCGCGCCCTGGGGAACGGGATTTACCTGGGTGCGCCGCGAGCTTGTGGAAACTCTCGAGCCAACATTTACCGGCTGGATGAGTGTGGAGGGTTCAGAGGATTTCACAAAGATGCTGGACTACTCGTTGAAGTATCGGCGTGACGGTCGCCGCTTTGAGCTTTGCACGCTGCCCTACCAGGACTTTGCAGCATTCAACGCATCGCTCGAGGTTCTGCTCGAAGCAGGAAAGGATGCAATCGAGGAGCGTGTGTCTGATCTCACTCAGCTTATTGTGGATTGGGCCGACGGTACAGAGAGTGCTCGACTGGTGACGCATTCGGAGCGCGGCCGTCGATCAGGTGTGATGGCAGTGGTACCGCGGGATGCATCGGCGGCGTCATCGCGACTTAACGCAGCTGGTGTGGTGCACTCGCTGCGCGAGGGGGCGATTCGACTGTCGCCCCACTTTTTCACACCACGTGCGCACGTGGTTCGCGCGCTCGAGCTTTTGGGGTAGAAACGTCGAAACGCGGCTCACGCCAACTCCACCACTCCCACATCGCGGCTCCCCTTACGCACCAGAAAATATCTGCCGTGTATGGCTTCGTGCACCGCGATATCAGCGTCGTCTGCCCCCAGTTTGCGCCCATTGACGGTAACAGCCCCCTGCTGCAGTTGTCGCCTCGCATCACCCTTGGACTTGACAAGACCAACTCCAGCAAGCATGTCAGCAACGGACAGCTTGCCGCCTGCTGCACTCTGAGTGATTGCAGAGGGATCGAGTCGCAGATGTGGCAACTCCCCACACAGCATTTGCAGGACACCTACCGGCAGCTCACGCGGATCGGCCTTTCTGTCAAAGACGACGCGAGAAGCTTCACGTGCCGCCTCTGCTGCTTCGCGACCGTGGACGCGCTCTGTTACGTCGAGGGCGAGCGCCGTCTGAGCCTTTCGTGCCTCGGGATGCTCGGCGAGCTCGTTATCCAGCGATTCGATCTCCTCTCGTTCGAGCAGCGTGAACATTCGCAAATGCGCACTCGTACTGCGGTCGTCAGAGTTGATCCAGAATTGATAAAACTTGTAGGGCGAGGTGCGAGCGGGATCGAGCCAGACGCTTGTTCCCTCGGCTGTCTTGCCAAACTTCTTGCCGTCGGCCGTTGTGATGAGGGGGAGCGTTATGCCGTGCGCCTCGCCACCTAACGAGCGCCTGATGAGCTCCGTGCCCGCTGTGATGTTACCCCACTGGTCCGAGCCCCCCATCTGAAAGCTCACGCCATCGCGCTCGTACAATTGCTGAAAATCGTAGGCCTGCAGCAACATGTAGGAAAACTCGGTGTAGGAAATTCCGGTTTCCAGGCGCGACTTAACCGATTCACGCGCCAGCATCACGTTGACGCTGAAATGCTTTCCTATGTCGCGCAAAAATGTCACAAGGGTGAGGGGCATCAACCAATCGGCGTTGTTGCGCATCCGCGCGGCGCGCGGCCCCGAGAAATCCAGGAAGCGTTCCAGCTGGAGCCTGATCGATTCGGCGTTGGCTGCCACCTCTTCGAGTGAGATGAGGTTCCGTTCGGCGCTGCGGCCGCTTGGGTCACCTATCATCCCCGTTCCGCCTCCCACCAGTGCGACGGGTTTGTGGCCGGAGCGTTGCAGGTGAACCAACCCCATCACCTGAACCAGGTGTCCTACATGGAGCGACGATCCGGTGGGATCAAAGCCCACGTAGGCCGAAATCGTCCCTCGTGCGAGCGCCTCTCGCGCCCCTTCGGTGGATTGATGGAGGAGCCCGCGCCAGGCGAGCTCGTCGAGAAAGGAGTGCATATGGTGCACAAGCTAGCTGCAATGTCAGGGAAAAGTGACGCCACCCCACTCACACACGGGCTGTCACGCAGTTACCTTGACCGCTTGCCGGTTTTGAACACGCCTTCGAACGCCTGATGCGGTTTGGTCTGGATCGACTCTGGGCTCGACTCTCGCGGATGACGACCCGCCGCGGCAAGCGCGCTAACCGCCCGTCCTGGTTTGCCAGGCATCCGCGATTTACGCGCTCCGTGTTGCTGGCCGGCACCTTCTGCTTTTGCGCTGGGATCGGTGGCGCGCTGGCCGCCTGGACAATGGTTTGCAGCGGCAACCGCTGCCCGTCGGTGCAGGTGCTGGAAAGCTTCCAGCCGAGCCAGACGTCCAAGCTCTATGCCGTGGACGGGCGCTTTGTGACGGAGCTTGGCGCTGAGCGCCGCACGCTCGTGCGTTTTGAAGACATCCCTCAGCACGTGCGCGACGCGTTTGTCATTACAGAAGACAAACGCTTCTATCGCCACAACGGCATCGATTGGCTGAGAATCCCGGGGTCGGCCCTGCGAAACATCCAGGCCGGCGGCTTTGCAGAAGGATTCTCTACAATCACCATGCAGCTTGCCCGCAACATCTTTCCCGAACACATCTCGCGCGAGCGCACCTTGTCACGCTGGCGCGAGAGCCTCATTCGTAAAATCAAAGAGGGAAAGGTTGCGGTTGCAATCGAGAAGGCATATCCCAAGGAAAAGATTCTCGAGCTCTACCTGAACCAGATCAACCTGGGTTCTGGTGCCTACGGCATCGAGACCGCGGCGCAGCGCTACTTTGGCAAGTCAGTACGGAATCTCAACCTCGCCGAAGCAGCAACGCTGGCTGCTATCCCCAAAGCTCCCACGCGCTACAATCCGCGGCGGTACGCGGAGCGCGCGGTAATGCGCCGCAACACGATCCTGGAATTGATGCGTCGCAACGGCGCCATCAACGATGATCAGGCGTCACTCGCCAAAGCATTCCCGCTGCAACTGGCGCGTGGAGTCGAGTCGGGCGACGTGGCACCGTACTTTGTCGAGTGGATCAGGCAGGAGCTGGAGAAAAAGTTTGGTGAGCGCCTCTACGACGAGGGGCTACGCGTCTATACCACGCTCGACCTTGACCTCCAGACAGCAGCCGACCGCGCGCTCGAAACGCAACTCCGTACGATCGAGAGTGGAAAGTACGGCAAATACACACACACGACTTTTGAGCAGTTTGTCGCGCGAGGAGGTGCTGCCGCTTCGGGGTCTGACAGTCCTGAGTCTCCCTACCTGCAAGCGGCCTTTGTGGCTGTCGATCCGCGCAATGGCGCGGTGCGAGCGCTCATAGGTGGGCGCGACTTCGACGACTCCAAGTTCAACCGTGCCACGCAGGCGTTGCGACAGCCCGGGTCGACCTTCAAGCCTTTCGTTTACGCCACCGCGCTCACTCACGGCCGAACCGCTGCCACGGTTTACGACGATTCACCTATCTCGCTTCCCCAGGTAGACGGCTCGACGTGGACTCCGCAGAACTATGATCTCAAGTTCGAAGGACCCATGACGATGCGCCGTGGGCTCATGCAGTCGCGCAACATCGTGGCCATTCGCGCAGGAATGGACGTGGGCGAGAGGGCAGTGATCGAGACTGCGCGGCGCTTTGGAATCGAAACCGACATTCCGCCCTATCCGTCGATCTTCATCGGGTCGGCAGACGTCTATCCGATTCAGCTCATTGGCGCCTATTCGGTTTTTGCGAACCTTGGGACCCGCGTTGAGCCCTACGGCATTATCCGAGTCGAGAATCAGCGTGGTGAGGTGATATGGGCCCCCTCACACCGTCGCTTCCAGGTGCTGGGTGCAGGGGAATCGTGGCTCATGGTCTCCATGATGAAAGACGTGGTGCAGCGCGGAACAGCTGCAGGGAGCGTTTGGGGAGCCGGTTTTCACACGCCGTCAGGCGGCAAGACCGGTACCACCAACGATGGTGCCGACGTCTGGTACGTGGGCTACACAGCCGATCTTGTTGCGGGCGTCTGGATGGGTTTTGACAAACCGCGCAAAATCATGTCCAATGCGCAGGGAGGGCGTCTGGCAGCTCCGGCGTGGACGCAGTTCATGATGGAGGTCTACAGGCGCAAGCCAGTGCCGCCCGACTGGCCCCGTCCGGCGTCTGTTGTTACCGCTGTCGCGTGCGGATCAGATGGCTTTTACACCGAGTACTTTCT
>CAZYTS010000024.1:0-19577 GCA_964649855.1 uncultured Gemmatimonadaceae bacterium | reverse complement strand
GTACCGAAAGCCATGGCGGCTGCGGTCAGCTGAATCCTTTCAGCATCATACCGCAGCGTGACACGCTGATGGGTGAGGGCACCTTACGCCAGGCAGCGGGTTCCACGTCCACAAAGCCAGCCACCAAGGCCAAGGCCGACACAGCAAATCCCTTCAGGATTCCATGACCCTTCGCGTTTTTCAGGCGCGCTGGGTGTTACCAATCACTAGTCCTGCAATAGAGCACGGAGCCGTTGCCGTCGACGGCTCCCGCATAGCGTGGGTCGGCAGGGCAGACGAAGCTCCTCCGGGTGCGCGCATTGACCTTGGTGAATCGGTGCTCATGCCCGGGCTCGTAAACGTGCATTCGCATCTGGAACTCACCTCGATGCGAGGCTTCCTAGAGGAGCTGGAGTTCAGACGCTGGATCGTGCACCTGGTAAAGGCCCGGGAAGCGTCGATGACGGCCGAACGGGCAAAGGCCGCCGCACGAATCGGAATAGCCGAAGGACTCCTTTCAGGCATAACAACGTTTGGTGACGTTACCGAAGCGGGTCGCTCGCTCGGCGCCTTGAAAGAAATGGGAGTCCGCGGAATTGTTTGGCAGGAGGTATTTGGACCCTCTGACGAACAATGCCAGGAATCTCTTGAAGGATTAAAGTCTCGTGTGGCCACGCTGCGCGGCGAGACAAACGATATGGTGCGGCTTGGTGTTTCTCCGCACGCCCCGTACTCGGTTTCTGACTCTCTCTTTGCCGCCACCGCACGCTACGCAATCGAGGAGTCACTGCCGCTCACGGTCCACATTGCAGAAAGTCAGGCCGAATGGGACTTTGTGGTCGAGGCCAGCGGCGACTTTGCCAATGGACACCGCGCCCGGGGGCTCGCTGTGGTTCGTCGCGGTGATTCACCGGTGGAGATGCTGCGTCGCACTGGAGTCATGGAAGCGCGTCCACTCCTGATTCATGCCATACGGGTGAGTGAACGCGACCGGGAGCTCATTGCCGACTCCGGTGCAACCATTGCCCATTGCCCTGCCTCCAACGCCAAGTTGGGTCACGGCGTCGCGCCTTTGATGGACTTTCTCATACGTGACATCGGTGTAGGGCTGGGCACCGACAGCGTTGCCAGCAACAACCGAATGGACCTGCTGGACGAGTGCAGGATTGCCATAATGATGCAGCGCGCCGTGGGCGCGAGCCACGAGGCGTTGAGTGCGGCGCAGGCTCTGGAACTGGCTACTCTCGGCGGTGCCAAGGTCCTTGGACTTGGCGAACGCATCGGTTCGTTGGAGGTGGGAAAGGAGGCAGATATCACCGCATTCGCCCTTGAAGCTCTGCGCGACTATCCAGTGTTTGAGCCTGAAAACGCACTGGTTTTTGGAGCGGGAGGGAGAAAAGCGAGGCTTACGATGGCTGCCGGCCGCGAACTCGTTCGCGATGGACGCCTCGAGACTGACGTCCGGGAGGATCTGGAGCTTCTCAAGGAGACTGGTAAGGCGCTGGAACGTTCGGCAAGCGAGGCCCGGGCGACTCCCTCTCGGTAGACAAGTTGTTTAGACTATAAGGACTACAGCGGAGACCGTCATAATGAGTGACTCGGATAGCGGCCGCACAGCCAGAATCTGGCGCGATGGAGAGATCGTGGATTGGGACGACGCCACAATCCACGTCATGTCGCACGTCGTCCACTACGGCTCGTCGGTCTTTGAGGGCATCCGCTGCTACGAAACGCCAAACGGCGGCTCGGTATTTCGTCTTCGCGACCACATGCGCCGGCTGGTGGACTCGTCCAAGATCTACCGCTTCCCGCTACGCTACAACGTTGACGATCTGGTTCAGGCGACGCTCGACACCATGTCGGCCAACGAACTCAAGGAGTGCTACATCAGGCCCCTCGTTGTTAGAACGGGCCAGCAAATGGGATTCTACCCGGCTAACGTCCCGGTTGAAGTCTTCATCATTTGCTGGCATTGGGGGCGCTACCTGGGGCACGAGGCGGTGGAGCATGGTACCGACGTGCAGGTTTCTACGTGGCGGAGGGCCGCTCCCGACACCTTCCCGACCATGGCCAAGGCGGGCGGCAACTACCTGAACTCGCAGCTTTCAAAGCTTGAAGCAAAGGAAAACGGGTTCAGCGAAGGAATCATGCTCGATTCGTTTGGGTTTGTGGCCGAGGGGAGTGGTGAGAATCTCTTCCTGGTGCGTGACGGAGTGTTGTACACGTCACAGATCAGCAACGGGATTCTGCACGGAGTTACGCGTGATACGGTCATAACGATTGCGCGTGATCTAGGGTTTGAGGTCCGGGAGACACAGATGCCGCGGGAGTTTCTGTATCTGGCGGACGAAGCGTTCTTTTCCGGGACGGCTGCGGAGATCACGCCAATCAGGTCCATCGACAGATTGCCTGTGGGGGATGGAACGCCGGGTACGCTTACACGTACGATTCAGCAGGAGTTTATGGGGATAGCAAAAGGGAGGCTGCCAGACAGGTTCAACTGGCTTACTCCGGTACCGTCAACAGTGCCTGCCCAGTAATGGACATGGGAGAGATGCGAAGGTCGCTTAGTACGCACCGCATGCGCTCGAGGCGCAGCGGCAGGCCCGTGCTCAGTGACTCACAATGGAGCGCGTCGCAAAGTCGTCGTGTCTCTGTTCTTCGCTTCTTTCTCCCGTCCGTGGCAACTGGGCGGGAGTTCGCATTTTCAGGGAGGATATGTCCTTGATCGTAGGTTGTCTCGCACTAAATGCATCGTTCGAGCCACTGACCATGGTTCCGCTCAAGCGCGCCCTTCGCCTGGTGATTGATGGAAAGGCGGAGATCGTCGAGGCGGACGAGGGCAGGGCTGTACGTTCGGAGCGCCTTACGATCCCGCGCCCGGCGGTAATCCGCCTTACCCGCTTTATTCACGTCCCCCGAAAGTTCAGACGCCAGGTAACCAACACTTTCCTCTTTGCTCGTGACGAGTACAGGTGCCAGTACTGCGGTCGGCCGATCCAGGACCTCAAGCCGCGCGAGGCGCTAACGCGCGATCACCTGATTCCGCTTTCGCGCGGTGGAACCAACGAGTGGACCAACGTGGTTACTGCCTGCTCGTCCTGCAACACACGCAAGTCAAACCGGTTGCCGAGTGAGATCGGAATGCACCCGCTGCATCCTCCGGTAGAGCCACACTTTGTGCACCTGAGCTGGGCGGTGCGACGGCTGACTCCCATCCAGTCTCGTTACATCAGGATGTTCTATGGCTCTGAGACGTTGCACCGTCTCGAAGAGCTGGAGCACCGGGGTCGCAAAAGCTGACGGTATTTAGTCGCGCGCTTCGTTTGTGGAGCGCGCGGCTCAATTCTGCAGTCTGAAGGTTCGGCCGCGCGCCTGAAGGGTGCGCCGTTCGCCGCCGATGAGCCGCGAAAGCAAAGTACGCGCCCCGCGACTCAACGCCGTCCCTGGATTGCGCTGCCCGCGCACTGCCGGTGAGAGATCACCGCTTACCCAGCGCTGCAGTTCATCCAGATCGCTTCCCGAGGGCATCTCCAGCGTCAGGATCACGTTGTAATACTGGCTCGATCTGTTGGGGGTAGCCCTTATGGCCGGTCGGTAGGCTCGTTCCACTGCTGCAATGACGTCGGCGTACTGACTAAATGTGCCCAGCATCGTGCCGGTATCATTCACCACACGCACAGCCTGATATTGCCTGGAGATTGGTTCGTAGTGTACCACAACGTCCCAGTCCACAAACCGAAGCCGGTCGTCAAACCAGCCTGCGGTACTCCACAGCTCTGCCCTGAACCTGAGACGGGCCTGGAAGCCATGGTCGAGAAGTTCCCTGATTCGGCGGTCGCCAAGTACCCCCGATGTGGTAACCGTTGGACCGACGACGCCGAGTGAGTCTGGAGTCGGGTTGGCCACGGACAACACCGGATTCTGGGCTTTCGCTTCGTCCGCGGCGACGAAAACGTTTGCCACCATGAGCGACAGCCACAACCACCGCCTCACTTAGAATCTTGGCCTGAGTCTCACGTGAAAGTTTACTGGCGCCCCACCTTGCGAGAGCGCCTTGGACACGTACACCCCAAAGTCATCCAGCAGCAGTCCAAAGCCTACGTCGGTCTGAAAAGAAGACAGCGGCGGGAGGCTGGATTTGCCAAAAGTGCGGCGCCCGTCGCCAGGGCCTACGAGCCAGCCACGACCCGCGTCGGCAAAAACCACCCACTGTGCTCCACGTCCCCATCCGCGACGCCTCCACTCACGATCCTGATCGAGTATTCCAAACGGATCTATGTCGAGATCGCCGCGGAACTCCACCTGCGCCAGTGCAAAGCGCTCACACTCCGCAGGCGCACCCTGCGGGAGCGCAATGCCAACCACTGAATAGTCGCCACAACCAAGGTAATCGATGAGCGACGGATCGAACCTGTTGCCATTGACCCTTCTGAAATCGTAGCCCGGCATCGTGCCTGGTCCACCTAACGAAAACCGCCTCTGCATTGGGAGTTCATCACCACTCAGCCAACCCCCCAAAGCCAGACGGAAGTTGAGCTGCGCGTCGGGCGAGACGCGGTTATAGCGGCGCAGGTCCAGAAAAATCCTGTCGTAGGTGGTCTTGCCGCCAGGCGACTCGTCTCGAACGCCCCCCGAAGATGGTGCGTATAGGTCGATCGTACCCGTTCCGTACTCATAGTCAGCCACCAGGTACCAACCCGACCAGGGATTTCGTTCGTCGTTGCGCGTATCGTAGCGAAAGGTGGTGTTTATGAGATGAAAGAGTCCTTCGTCCATGGCAGGGTTAATGCGCCACGTCTGTGTATCGCGAAAGAGAGTCCACGGATCGCGCGTCAAGCGCGTCGCCCAGCGCTGGCGCGAATAGCCAGTTGTTATGTCTACGTCGCTTCCGCTGTAAAGCGCGGCATAGACGCTACCGCCATGTCTGTTGAAGTAGTCCCTGTAGTCGCGGTGCAAAAAGAAAGACGCCAGCCCAACTTCGGTATCGCTCAGTTGCCACGGTTCGACTTCGTCAACCATGTCAAAGTGACGCACACCAAGGCGCACACCTCCGGAGCGGCCTAGCTGCAGTTCGACTTTAGCCGTATGTCCGATGTTGTCAGGAGTCCACTTAAAGGAGTCGGCGCTTCGTATGATGCCCAACGCGTCCACCGAGACCCGCCCCCATTCGAATTCCCGTCCAAAGGCGGGACCGACGTGAATGGGAAGTCCTTCTACCCTGTTGTAGGTTCTTGCGGAGAAGAGTCTCAAGTCTCCCCATCCCCGCTCGCGCCAGCGGTCGCGTCTTCGCCACCAACGCTGGGCTGCACTCTCTTCTTCCAGCGGGTCGCTGCGCGCGATCCGTTCTCCCTCCGTGGTCACACCCATCCTGCTGCTGTAGGTGCGGATCGAACCGGTTATCGAGGCACTGTCGCGACCCGTAATCGCGCCACCCACCACCAGCACGTCGCCATCTATGATTCCTCCGGGACGCAACTCGATATCAGAGTTGACTGCAACCACGTTTCCCGTGACCCGACCGGCAACAATGAGTGGACCATTTAGGATGGCCATGTTGCCCCTGAATTCGTCGCCGCTGACTACCTCATGTCTGCCGCTGAACCTCGTGGTGCCCTCGGCGTTGAACATGAGCAGGACTTCGTCGGCGATCTCACGCGGAAGGGAGCGAGAGTCCGGTACCTGCGCAAAGGCCGCTGTAGCTAGCCAGCACGAAGTTGTGACTGCAGTTGCCCAGAGGCGCATAACGTCTCCCGAGTTGGTTGGCTGGAGAAGCGCCAACGCACATAGCGTACCGTTCAGAACTCCCGGCCAATCTCCTTACGCACCAATAACTTGCGCAAATTACACGAATTCTGTCGAGCGCGGCTGTCCCGCTCGAGTGTCAGGCCGTGTGTGTCGTTCCGTTTTCTCCCGCTGCTATCTCCAGACGCTTCATACGCCGATAAAGGTTCGGTCGATCCGTCTGAAGGCGGCGCGCAGCCTCGGCCACATTCCCTCCCGATGCGGCCAGAGCGCGTGTAATGAGTAGTCGCTCGTAGTCATCGAGCGCGCGGCTCAGGGGAGCGTCTGGGGCCGCCAGGGTTGCGGTAACGGCCCGCATCGACTCCGGGGTCTCGTTTACGGCGATCACTCTGCGTACGTCAGCCTGGCCGATGTGCTGCCCGGGGTGAAGGATGACCAGTCTTTCAACAATGTTTGCCAGCTCTCTAACGTTGCCGGGCCAGCGATAACGGGTGAGCAGCACCATGGCATCCTCTCCCCATTCGGGGAGCACGCGGCCGGTTCTGGTGCGGGTGAGTGCGGAGAAGTGTTTTACGAGGAGCGGAATGTCGCCGGGGCGATCACGCAGCGGCGGCAGAGCAATGGGAATGACGTTGAGTCGAAAGTACAGGTCCTCGCGAAATGCTCCCTCGCTCGAAGCGCGCAGCAGGTCTTTGTTAGTAGCCGCCAGGACTCGCGCGTCTACGGCAATGGGTTTGGCGCCGCCCACGCGTTCGATTTCTCTTGCCTCGATTGCACGCAGCAGTTTGGCTTGTGCTTCGGCACCCAGGTCACCGACTTCGTCGAGGAGGAGTGTGCCTTTGTGTGCAAGCTCAAAGCGTCCGATGCGTCGGTCGGTGGCACCCGTAAAGGCGCCACGTTCGTGACCGAACATTTCGCTTTCCACGAGGTCACGCGGAATAGCGGCGCAGTTTACGCGGATAAAGGCGCGGTCGCGCCGAGCGCTGGCGTCGTGAATTGCTGCTGCAACGAGCTCCTTGCCTGTTCCGGATTCGCCAGTGATGAGGACTCGTGAATCGGTGGGTCCAATTCTGGCAATGAGCTCTCTCAGCTCGCTCATTGGAGGACTCTCGCCAACCATGGTGCCATCGAGGCCCATGTCGGCGCGGAGCGCCTCTGCCTCTCGTTTGGCTCGGCGGAGTTCGAGTGCTGAACTAAGGGCCAGGAGTACGACTTCGGGGGTAAGCGGCTTTTCCAGGAAGGTAAAGGCGCCGAGCTTTGTGGCCCTGACGGCGTCGCTCAGTCCTGCTTTTCCGCTCATCATGACAACGGGAAGGTTGGCAAAGCGCTCGTGCAACGCGCTAAGCGCGCCAATGCCGTCCATGTCACCTGGCATCATCAGGTCCACGAGCGCCACGTCAGGTTCCGATTCCATTGCTGCGGCAATTCCGGCCTGTGCATTGGCTGCTTCGCGGACTTCGTATCCTTCGGCCGCGAGGAGCGCACCCACCATTCTTCTGATGTTAGGCTCGTCGTCTACGATGAGGACGGATGGCATTCGTGGGCTCTGGCAGTCCGCCTAACGATTGGCCCGATCGGCGGCCGGAGCAGCTTCTCTCTCCTCCTGTCCCTGCCACTGTCCCAGCGGGTTGGGGGCGGGCAGGCCGCGCAATTCCGATATCACCTTGTTTGTGTAGCGTTGTCCTTCGGAGATCCGTTCCACTTCTATGGCAACGGCGTCTACTGCCTGTTCGAGCCGATTCATGCGATCGTTAGTCTCGGGGGCAGGATTTCGTGCTTGGCTCCTGTCAAAACGCCGCGAAATCGCTCTCACGATAGGGTTGCCCAGTGTGATCATGACCAGAGCAATGAGCGACCATTCGACGAGCCTCATGACGTCCGGAGGGATGGCCGGTTGTTCATCGTATGAATACTGCTCGGTGCTGGTTTCCATTGGTTGGCCCGCAAGCACGCGGTCGAGCTGTTCCTCGAGCGACTCGATTCGGTCGGCGGTGGCTGAAATGCGATCCGTAATCGTTTCTTCGCGAGCAGAGCTGATTCCGGGCACCAGCTGCTGACCGAGTGTGTTTATCTCCTGCCTGAGAACCTGGATCTCGCTTCGGATCACATCGATCGTGAGCTGGACGTTGGGGTCAGCAACAACCGGAGCCTGGACCGCGACGGCTGGAGGAGCCAGGCTGGTTGGAGGAGTCGGCGGAACCGCAGTGGCTTGCTTCATACTTTCTCCTTTTCCACTTTAGACGCCTCTCGGCCATGCGCGGGCCATCCTGGTGCAGGGGCAGCAATGCCTCGCATCTCGCCAATCACGCGATTGGTAAAGCGCTGGCCCTCTGACACGCGCTCCACCTCTATAGCGACGGCTTCGATCGCCTGCTCGATCTCGGTGAGCCGTTGAGAAGTGTCAGACGATGTTGCTGTCGGCTGCCCACGTCTATCCAGCCAGCGACCCCAAGCGCGTGCAATCGGGATTCCAATCGCAATCACCGCACATGTTATAAAGAAAGCAATAGACATCGTGACGACCTGCGGCGGGACGTCTTCGACGTTGGGAGTCGTTGCTACCGCGGCCCCCGGTGTGCTGGCAGTCACCAGCTGGTCCATCGACTCGCGCAGGTCGTCGCGCCTTTCAATGGCTGAGTTTATCTGTTCTCGTATTGCCTCTTCGCGTGCACGGCTCAGGTCTGGTTGCAGCTGACTAGTCAGGTCGGCGATTTCCTTGTTCATCGCGGTGACCTGTGCTTCCATCAGGGCTAACGCACCACCCACGTCGAGAGAGCCGGATCCCTGCTGTGCTGCCTCATCCATTCGGGCGCGCGCCTCCGCACTTGCTTCGCGTGCAGCCTGCTGCGCTACTCCTGCCTGCCGCAGAGCCTCCTCTATGGAGCGGCCGATTTCGCGTCCCAGGTCGTCGCGAGATTGCGGAAAGATGACGGTTGGTGCTGGCATTTCGGCTTCCTCAGGAATCGGTTGCGTCAGCGGCAGAATAGCGTGACGGTGACACTAACCCTGCCCGGACTGGATAGCTGCTCCTCTGGCACTCGCTCCTCCCTGTTCTGACAGAAGTCGGGTGGTAAAGCGTTGTGCTTCGGCGACCCGTTCGACCTCTACAGCCATCGCTTCGATGGCCTGCTCCATGCGTTCGAGCCTAAGCGACACCTCGGGATCTCCCGCGTAGCGCTGGGCTTCGAGTTCGAGGCGCCGCTCGCGTGAACGGACGAGGGTGTGAACAACCGAGGCAACGGTGATGAAAAAGGCAATTGGTACGAGAATTTCGGGACCGTTCATGAGGTCACCACGCTGGCGGAGTGATTGGTTGCGGGAAGGACCATGCTTATGGTCGTGCCCTGGCCAGGCGAGCTTTCGGCGCTAACCGTGCCTTCGTGTGCCAGAACGGCCTGACGGGCGATGGCCAGCCCCAGGCCTGTTCCACCTGGTTTGTGCGTCACGTAGGGCTCCCAGATTGTGGCGAGTTTGTTCTGCGGAATTCCATTTCCCGAATCTGCAACAGAAAGGACTACGGCCTCTGTGCCGTTGAGCCGTGCACTTTTGGCACTGACTGTAATCGAACCTGAATTGCCACAGGCGTCCACAGCGTTGAGCACAATGTTCATCAGCGCCCGTTGCAGGGCATCGTGGTTGCCATTGATGTTCGGCAGGCCCGCGGGAAGGTCCAGTTGGAGGGCGAGATGAGAAGGAACGCAGGCCGTTGCAGTGGACCGCGCCAATTCAGCTACATCGATTTCGGAACGCGTCCCTTCGGGCAGTTTGCCAAACTGAGCAAAGCTCTTAGCCATACGGTCCAGGCGAGTTGTTTCTTCGTCGAGCACCCGGACCGCATCGCTCATCTCCGGCGTCGCGCTCCGTTTGATCTGGGCCAGCGCAAACTGTATGGGAGTGAGCGGGTTCTTGAGCTCATGGGCTACGCGACGCGCCGTTTCGCGAAATGCCATCAGTCGCTCTGCTTCTACAGCGCGCTGCCTGCCAACTTCGAGCTCGGCGGCCATGCCGCGCATGCTCTGGCGCAGTACATCAAACTCCGGAGCCCCCTTGGAGTGATTTGACGCAGGGATCTGTCTTCCGTGTTCGATCATCGCCGTCCACCCGACCAGCTCGTCGATGGGCCTGCTGAGTTGACGGCTGAGGTGCCCAGCAACCCTTGAAGCAGCAATCCAGAGAAAGACCAGTGCACCAACGGCGAGAAGCACGATGACGGGCACAATGCGCTGCGCGAGAAACTCAAGCCGTCTCCCCTGAACAACCGATGCTTCAAGTTCAAGTTCATGAGCGCGTAGTGCCTCTCGCTGTTCCGCATTGAGTGGTAGCCCTTCTACAGCCTCAACCGCTTCCTTGCCCGTTTGTGCTACACGATCCCACGCAGTGCCCGCAGTGACAAAGGGCACTGCCTGCCATGCAGCACTCCCCCAAGCGACCGTTAGCACGGCCGCAGGAATGAGGGCAAAAAGCGACAGGATTATGAATAGTCGCTTTCGGAAGTCGAGGCGCTTCACCTTTGATTTACGTCAATGGTAGCGTGCGGTTTCGACACGGCGCCCCTTAAAGCCCTTTCAGCGGGGTTCCGGTCAGAGTGTCAATTTAGCGCCCTTGCCTTTGGCCCACTTCACCCTTTTTCAGGATTCTGCTCAGAATGAAGACTCACACGACCTACCTGACGTTCAATACGCGGAAGCGGCAGGAGATAATCGACATCACCGACAAGGTGGAGGAATGCCGAGCCGCCGCCGGGATAGGCGAAGGGTTCGTCCTGGTCTCCGCCATGCACATCTCGGCGAGTGTCTTTGTGAACGATCATGAGTCAGGACTCTGGCAGGACATCCTGGACTGGTTGGAGGAGCGCGTTGCGCCGTGGGACGCCGAGAAGTATCGGCACAATTCGGGTACGGGCGAGGACAACGCGGCCGCGCATCTCAGGTCATTGACTGTGGGGCACGAGGTGATCGTACCGGTAACCGGCGGGCGGCTCGATTTCGGACCCTGGCAGAGGGTGTTTTACGGGGAGTGGGACGGCCAGCGGAAGAAGCGGGTGATCATCAAGGCAATGGGTGATTGAGGTCTGGCCGGGACTCCTTCCAACCGAACCCTCGACCTGACTGCCATCTTATGGTAGATTAAGGACTTGGCCGAATGCGCTGCCCGGCTGCCGCGGACTGTCCGCGACCGGAGTGGCGCCGTACCAGGGTGCGACATCGCTGTCTCCGCGACCTCGTGGCGAGGCGGTGAGCGCGCATGGGACGCCGGCCAAGTGGGACTCCGTACATCAGTCCGCCATGTCGGGCCACGATTGCGGCTCCCAAAGCTGTTACCAGTGCGATCCACGTGTGCCGTGCTGGTGGCAGTCAAAACTTTGTGCGCTCGAGGTGAGCGCCAGTCTGCACACCAACAATTGACTACATGCCATCCCGCAATGCTCGGCACGCAACTCCTCGCGCGCCGGTCGCCCCGATTCACCGCGGTCCACAGGCCCAGCCACAAACTTCACAATCTTACGGCGCAGCGGTTTATCAGCAGGCTCCTAATGCTGCTTTGCTGATCGACTTCGACAACGTCACCATGGGCATCCGCTCGGATCTTGCCGCCGAACTGCGGAGCCTCCTGGGCTCTGAGATTATCAAAGGCAAGGTCGCGGTACAACGCGCCTACGCGGACTGGAGGAGGTACCCGCAGTACATCGTGCCCCTTGCCGAGTCGTCCATCGACATGATCATGGCACCGGCCTACGGTTCTTCCAAAAAGAACGCCACTGACATCCGTCTTTCTGTAGACGCCATAGAACTCGTCTTTACACGCCCCGAGATCGGCACCTACATACTTCTTTCTGGCGACTCCGATTTCGCCTCGCTGGTTACAAAGCTCAAAGAGTATGGCAAGTACGTAATCGGTGTCGGCATACGTGAGTCATCCAGCGATCTGCTGGTGATGAACTGTGACGAGTACTATTCCTACAATGCGCTTGCAGGTCTGGTCAAATCGGGTGAAGAAGAAGTAACCAAGTGGGATCCGTGGGAACTGGTCGTAGAAGCCATATCGCGCATGCAGAAGAACGGCGATGTGATGCGCTCCGACCGTCTCAAACAAGTAATGCAGGACATCGACGCCTCGTTCGACGAAAAGAACGTCGGACACGGCTACTCCAAGTTCTCCAAATTCGTCTCAGACGCCGCTGAACGCGGACTCGTGAGAACCACAAAGCTCGAGAACGGCCAGCTCGAAGTCACCCCAGTCGAGAATGGTGCAAAGGCGCCAAGCGAACCCCGGCGATCGGCACCAGCGGTCGCTGCCCCAGAAGCCACGGTTCGCGAAGACAGGGGCGGCCGCCGGGGACGACGCGGACGCGGCCGAGAACGCGGCGAGCGCGGCAACGGCGAGCGCCCTTTGCCCGGGACCACAACGCCTACACCATCGAGCACTCCTGTCGTGGCTGAACGTGCGCCCGCGCAGAGTGGCGGTGGCGTCGGTTCAAGCGGCGAGCGACTCACGCGACAGGAAGCTTTTGATCTCGTCAAACGCGCCACAGCAGCTGCAGCCACTGGCGCCGGTGACGATTCGGCGCTCTCCAGCGATGTGAGGCGCAAAGCGTTCGAACTCCTCGGACGTGACAGCGAGTCACTTGACGAGCGCAATTTTCACCGCATCCTTCGCGATGCGCACGACGCCGAAGTCATTGATCTGAGACGCCGGGGTGATGACTACGAAGTCGCTCTCCCCGCGGCAGTTGGAACAGTCGCTGACCAACTCAATAAAGCAGAAGCAGCCCACACTCCTGCCAACGCACCAGCGGCGGCTACTTCAGCTGCACCGGTGAGAGGGATGGGCAGAAGAGGTGTTACACAGCGCGGAGGACGAACTCCGGCGGGACCGCCGCCCGATCTCTTTATGGTCGGTGTGGTGGATCAGCCCTCCGAAACCGAGGCTACTGCACCGGAAGCCGCAGCGGCTCACCGTAGCAAGTCCAAAAGCACCGCAAAAAAGACCACGCGCGCCCGCGGTGGTCGCGGCAAAAAGCAGGATGCTACGAGCGTGGCGACCGCTCAGACGAGCGGCGAGGTGACTAGCGGCGCCGAGGCCAAAACGGCTAAGCGTCCGCGGAAGCCGCGCGCCAAGAGTGTCGCCAAAGCAGCGGCCGGAACTGAATAGTGAGCGGAGCCGCGAAGCCGCGGCTCCGTGGCAAAGCACGTGAGCAAAAGGCGGCTGCCAAGCCAAGGCAGCGCTTGAATGGCGCACTGGCTCCAGAACGAGTTCGCCGGTTCTGGGGCCGACCGCGACCACCCAGCTTCTACAACCGCGCTACAGAACTCGTGGCGCGAGAGATACTCGGTTCGGTACTCGAGCACAGATCGCTCTCAGGGGTCACTCGCGGCAGAATAGTAGAGGTAGAAGCCTACCTCGGCCCGCACGATCCAGCTTCTCACGCAGCAGTTGGGCTGACCGAACGCAACAAGCATCTGCACGGTCCCCCGGGTACCGCCTATGTCTATTTCATCTATGGCATGCACTTCTGCGTCAATGCGGTGACGCGCGAAAAGGGCCATGGGAGCGGAGTGCTGATCAGAGCGGTGGAGCCCGTGAGTGGGATCGAACTGATGCGTTCCAGGCGTGGCCCGGTTCCGGATCGTCAGTTGACCAACGGTCCGGGTAAGGTCTGCCAGGCTTTAGGAATAACGGCCGCGCTGGGTGGTTCGCGGCTCAACCGTGGAGTCCTGAGACTACTCGAAGCGCCGCGCATACCCGACGAGGATGTCATCACGTCGGCCCGAGTCGGGATAACAAAGGCAGCGGATTGGCCGTTGAGGTTCATGGTGCGCGGGAGTCTCTGGCTGTCGACTCGCTGAATCTCGACTAGTACGGGTGGAAACGACACAGGGTGAGACTTTCGTCTCACCCTGTGTCAGATACCGCACTAACCAACCCCTTTCCCAGATTAGTGCAGCTGTTCGATCGCGTTTACGAGATTGAAGCGAATGCCACCTTCGAACTGGAAGGTGTGTGAGGCGCCGCTGAACAGGAAGTTGTTGCGCGTTGGTAGGGCCGAGGCCTGTGCAAAGAGCGCGGCACGTCCTACCTGGTACATAAAGCCACCGGTAGCGATGGTCGAAACTTTGGAGCTCATTTCGTTGACGCCGCGGATCACTGTGTTCTGCGACGCGGAGTCGGGATACGTGCCGTTAGGCACAGCGTTCTGAATGACGTTTACCGAGAGTCCGAGTCCGGCGTAGGGTCTCAGGTTGCCCCAGTTGATGGGGAAGGCCAGGAGTCCCATGCTGTAGCGACGCATGTCGCTGATGCTTACCGGGCGTACAGAGCCGGCTGAAGAGGGATCATAGATTCCCGCGACTTCGTCAAAGAAGCTGTGGTCGATGGCGACGTAGAGGGCGCCTTTGGAGCGAGTGATGAGCCATTCGCCGCCAACACTCGGGGCCGAAACGCGACCAGCCCCAGCGTCAAAGGACGTCATGCCACCACGAATTCCCCAGAACCAGGAATCATTGAATCCGGTGCGGTCATTCTGCTGCTGCTGTTGCTGCTGAGCTGTAGCCATGGCAGGTATGGCGGCCAGCAGTAACCCCAAACCGAACGTGCGGACGATGCGCATACAGTTGAACCCCTTGAGAGCGCGCGAGTGGTTTTATCAGGCGCCACTCCGCGGATGGTCCGTGAGTAACGCGTTGGAACGCCCGAAGGGCGCCAGGGGCCTTGGCTGCGGCACCTGCGTCCCTCAAACTCATGTCAGAGACGAGGATCGGGTCCATGTCGTCACTTTGCCCGGTTGTGTGATGGGGGTCACCTGAGGGGGTGAGGGGCTGGGGGGCTGAGCGCGGGAGCATGTCAATGCCTCTGCAGCGTGTAGCGTGAACGACGAGAGCGTCGACCCACAGCCCGGGGTTGTTCTCCCATTGCTGCAGATCCACGCTTTTCTCGTCATCTCTCAGTTCTCTCAGCCCCCGATCCCCTCACCCCGTGCCGTTATGGCGTTACGCCTGTGGCTTTTAGCTCACCGCAGGAGATCACCGTTAGGTCGTCGGGAGAGCGGTGGATGTTCACCAGGTACTGTCCATTAGGCGAAATCTCGGCGTTGACCGTAGCCGTGGCCTTGCCCTCGCCCGAGCTCTCAATGGTTATTGGGCTGTAGGCGGAAGCGTCACCCACGATTGGCGCGCTCTCGGTCCCGCATGTACCCGAATGCACGTGCCATGGATGCTTGTTGCCGTCGGTACCTCCCCGAATGCTGACTTCGGCAGTGAACTCTGCCTTGGCCGGCATCGTTGTATCGGCCATGCTGGGGAGAGCTGTTTGAACCGTTGCGGATCCGGCGATTCCCGAATCACCTACCGGCGCGAGCTCGGCTTTCCAGTCCGCTACCGCGCCGAGGGTAGCAACGAGTCCGGCTCCAGCCAAGAGCTTGAGTGCTGCTGAAAACATTTCTCTACCTCCAAAACAACAGGTTGGGATTGTATTTCGGTGGGCTGTCTCTTGCATCGTCGCTGTGGAACGTTTGAGTGCCCTTGTTGGTGCGGCACCGCGCGACGTTTGAGGTGGATGCGAAGAACGCAAAAAGGCGCCGTCCTTGCTCCTGGAGCAAAGCTGACGCCTTCGACTGAATGGACCTCGTGTCCTTCCGCCAAGGGACCCGGCCAAAAGCCGGGCCGTCTATTTAGACTGCTTCAACGATTCACTTGATCGTACATGGATTGTTACGGCCACAGGCCAGCGGGGTCAAGTGACGCAACTCACCAAACGGCGACGGGTTATCTGCCGGGTCCGCCAAGGCAGTTCCAGGCGGCACGCTGCACCTTACGCGGCCGCGCCCCTATGTGGGGGCTCGATCGACGCGCGGCGATATCAGGCTCTAGTCAGGCGATGAAGAGTGACTTCGGGACGCACGCCAAAGCGCACGGGAAGGGAATGACCTAAAGCTCGGTTGATATAGAGATTCCGGCCCGCAGACAGTTCGTACTCGCCCGCGACGTACCGTGTGTTCTTCACAGGAAGAACCAGTGCTCCAACTACAGGCAGCGCTACCTGTCCTCCGTGCGTGTGGCCGCTCAGTATCCATCCACGGAAGTCAGACCAGATGTCTAGGTCACAGGCGTCTGGATTGTGGCAGAGCACTACAGATGGATTGTCGCATGCCTTGCCGGGCACCGGCCAGGAAAATCGCGGGCCCCAGATGTCGTCGACCCCTGCAATGGTGAGCCCTCCGGCGCTGATTGCGGAGCCGGACAACACCGTGATTCCGAGATCAGTCAGTCGCTGCTCGATCTCGCGCGCCACAAATCCCTCCTGCCACCCACATCCATAGTCATGATTGCCGAAAACCGCTGCCGTCGCCACTCGCCCTCGAGGACCATAGCTCATTACCTCGGATAGCTGCGGCAGCTGTCCGTTACCACGCCATGTGACAAAGTCTCCAGTGTATACAACGTACTCTGGATCGAGCTTTCGGATCTTCTCGAACGTTTCTATAAGAAAGGCGTCGTCCACACGGGGGCCAATATGCAGATCAGACAGCTGCACCATGCGGGCCCCATCCAGGTCTCTGGGCAGTCCCTCGATTGGCAGATCGTGCTCGACAAATTCGACCCAGTGGATCTCACCCCAGCGGGCATAGACGGCAGTACCCAGCGCGGCACCAGCAACTGCGGCGGCCGAGCCGAGTAGAAAGCGACGGCGATTCATGTACGACAGGTAGTGTTAGCGAGGTGGAGCGATGCACTTTATACGGCAAAGTGGGAAGTTCGGTTCCACTGCACTTGCTTGACTGGCAGGGTCTGCAGCATGCAACCTCGCGTCCCAGCGTCCCAGCGTCCCAGCGTCCCAGCGTCCCAGCGTCCCAGCGTCCCAGCGTCCCAAACGTCCCAAACGTCCCAGCCCCTCAAGCGCACTACACCAGCCCCAGCTTCGCTCCAACCTTTTTGAATGCCGCTACCGCGAAATCGATATCGTCCTTTGAGTGAGCTGCTGAAAGCTGACAGCGCACGCGCGCCGTTCCATGAGGCACAACGGGGAATCCGAACCCTGTGACGAACACGCCCTCCTCAAGCAGCATGTCACTCATGCGCATCGCCGCCGCGGTCTCGCCGATGATGATCGGCACGATTGGCGTTTCCCCAGCGAGCGGTTTGAAGCCGGCTTCGGTGATTGCGCCGCGAAAGTAGCTGGTGTTGTCGCGCAGCTTCTGCACGCGTTCGGGGTGCGCTTCCATGAACTTCACGGCCGCCAGGGCACTGGCCGCTACCGTTGGCGGCAGCGCGTTCGAAAAGAGCTGTGGGCGTGAGCGCTGGGTCAGCATGTCACACAGCACCGACGGTCCAGCCACAAAGCCACCCGCAGCTCCGCCTACCGCCTTGCCTAACGTGGACGTGATTACGTCCACTTCGCCAAGTACTCCATGATGTTCCGCGGTGCCGCGCCCCTTGGCTCCCAGTACGCCGGTACCATGCGAGTCGTCCATTATCACTATGGCGTTGTGCTTACGGGCGATTTCCAGAATGTCAGGAAGACGTGCGATGCTTCCCTCCATGGAAAAAACACCGTCGGTCCAGATGAGCTTGCGCTTTGCTCCTTTGTTGGCCTCGAGCTTTGCCACCAGGTCGTCCATGTTGGAGTGCTTATAGACGCCGGTGGTGCATTTGGTGATGGCCTTGGCGAGCCTGATCGAATCGATGATGGAGGCGTGATTGAGCTCATCCGAGAGAACCAGGTCGCCCTCTTCCACAACCGTTGCCGTCAATCCTTCGTTGGCGTTCCAGCACGAGACGTACGACATGGAGGCTTCGGTTCCTACAAAACGCGCCAGTGCCTCTTCGAGTTCGCGGTGCACTGTGAACGTGCCGCAGATAAAGCGAACGCTCCCGGTGCCAGCGCCAAAGCGCTCGAGTCCAGCTATTCCAGCGCCAACCACCTCGGGTTCATCGCACAATCCTAAATAATTGTTGCTGGAAAGGATCAGCACCTCTCCATGCCCTTCCATTTTGACTCGAGCCGATTGCGGTGAATCGAGATAGTTGAGCCGTTTGTAGACCTTGTCAGCCTTGAGCTGATCGATCCGTGCCCGGATGTCGTCATTGAATGCTTTATTCAGAGCCATCGCTTGAGTCGCTTGGTTAGATGAGATGCAAAGGGTCGTCAGGCGATTTCGAACACGACCTTGCCGGCGTCGCCGCTCTTGATCACCTGCATTGCTTCTTCAAAGTTTTCCAGAGGAAAACGGTGGGTGATCACTGCGGTAGGATCAAACTTGCCGGACCTGAGGAACTGTGACATCTGGATCCAGGTCTCGTACATGCGCCTGCCGATCACTCCATAGATGGTGATCCCCTTGAAGATCACCTCTGTAGCAAGATCCAGGTCCATGGATTTGGAGGGTATGCCGAGCATCTGTACTCGGCCCCCTGGGCGCACCTCTTTGAGAGCCTGATGGATGGCTGCGGGTACACCGCTCATTTCCAGCACGACGTCCACCCCCAGGCCGTCTGTGGCCGCGCGCACCGTTTCGGCGACCTGTACAGGGTTGACCGCGTCGTGCGCTCCCATGCGCTTGGCGAGCTCGAGACGGCGCGGATTCACGTCAGACGCGATCACGCGTGACGCTCCGGCGGCGACACAGATTCCAACGGCAAAGATACCTATGGGTCCGCAGCCTGTGACCAGGACAGTTGCTCCCGGGATCTCGGTGCCTTCGAGAGCCGTGTGGAAGGCGTTGCCCATGGGGTCATGGATCCCCCCGATTTCAAAGGGGATCGAGTCATCGAGATGCCAGACATTGGTTGCTGGCATCGAAATAAACTCAGCAAAGCAGCCGTCTCGGTCTACGCCGATGATGCGTGTGAAGGGACAGATATGGCCGTTCCCGGTACGGCACATATGGCAGCGGCCGCAGACTATGTGGCCTTCTGCTGTTACACGATCTCCAACCCTGACGTCGGTCACCAGGTTGCCCACTTCGGCGACTTCTCCGGCAAACTCGTGACCGACAGTGAAGGGTGGACGACAACGGCCTGCCGCCCAGTCGTCCCAGTTAAAGATGTGCAGGTCGGTGCCGCAGACGCCGGTCGCTCGCACACGGATGAGGACTTCGTTGTCGAGGATCTGTGGTACGGGGACGTCGCGAAGCTCGAACCCGGGTCCGGCGGTGGTCTTGACCAGGGCTTTCATGGATTAGGCGGTGTCTTCACACCTGGATGTGTTATTGAGTTAGTGGATACCGGCGGCAGTGCCATGTGTCTCAAAGCACGTTCTGTATCTGCCCGCCGTCGATCTGGATTGCGGTACCGGTAATAAAACTGGCACGCTCGCTCGCAAGGAAAGTAACCAGTGCCGCAAACTCGTGTGGCTCACCGGCGCGTCCCATGGGAATTCCGGCGAGCCGTGCCTTGAGAACCGCTTCCATCGGCTTCTTTTCGCGTTCCGAACGCATGCGGGCCAATTCAATGGCGCGGTCGGTGTCAAAGTGGCCGGGAAGGACGGTGTTGACCAGAACATTGTCGCGCGCGACTTCCATAGAAAGAGTCTTGGCAAAGCCTAACAATCCGGCGCGCGCCGTGTTGGAGAGCAAGAGGCCTGGCACCGGTTGTTTTGCTGCCATTGAGCTCAAGAAGATCACGCGCCCCCACTTGCGGTCACGCATTCCCGGCACGCAGGCGTGGGCGAGGCGAATCGAGCTCAACAGATTGAGGTTGATGGCTGCGACATACTGGTCGTCGGTGGTGGAGTCAAACGAGGTGGACGGTGGTCCGCCGGCATTGGCGACCAGGATGTCGATTTTACCGAAGGTTTCTTCAGCGAATGTGGCAACGCGTTCGATTTCATCGGCGCGCGTCAGGTCGGCGGCGATGGGG
>CAZYTS010000023.1:0-28959 GCA_964649855.1 uncultured Gemmatimonadaceae bacterium | reverse complement strand
TTCGTCAACCAGATCAATGGCCTGGTCGGGGAGGAAACGGTCACCGATATAGCGATTTGAAAGCGTGGCAGCCGAAACGATCGCGCCGTCGGTTATACGCACCCCGTGGTGCGCCTCGTAGCGCTCCTTGAGTCCTCTGAGAATCGCAATCGTGCTCTCCACAGATGGCTCGCCTACAAACACAGGCTGGAAGCGACGCTCCAGTGCCGGGTCCTTCTCCACGTTCTTGCGGTACTCGTCGAGCGTGGTGGCACCAACTACGCGCAACTCACCTCGCGCCAGCATTGGCTTGAGCATGTTGCCCGCGTCCATGGACCCTTCGGCTTTGCCTGCGCCAACGAGCGTATGCATCTCGTCGATGAAGACGATAAAGAGTCCCTGCGCGTCCGTGATCTCCTTGAGAACGGCCTTGAGTCTTTCTTCGAACTCACCGCGGTATTTGGCACCAGCAATGAGGGCGCCAAGGTCGAGCGCAATCAGCCGCTTGTTCTTGAGACTCTCGGGCACGTCGCCGTTCACGATGCGCTGGGCCAGACCTTCGGCGATGGCCGTCTTACCAACACCTGGCTCGCCGATAAGCACGGGGTTGTTCTTGGTACGACGCGACAGCACCTGCATCACTCGCCGGATCTCTTCGTCGCGACCAATAACAGGGTCCAGTTTTCCCTTGCGGGCCTGCTCGGTAAGGTCGCGCGTGAACCTCTGCAGCGCCTGGTATTTTTCCTCGGGAGTCTGGTCGGTAACGCGGTGCGAGCCCCGCACTGCCTGCAGCGCTTCCAGTAGTGCCGTGCGGTCCGCTCCCTCCGACACCAGCAGCGGCTTGCTTTCGGCGCCCTTGGTTTCTGCAAGGGCCAGAAGCAGGTGCTCCGTCGACACAAAATCGTCGCCGAGGTCCTTGGCCTCAGCCTCGGCGCGATCTACGACGGAGTTGAGTTCGCGCGAAAGTGATGGCTGCGCTTCGCTCTGCTTTGGATAGCGCCCGATCTCACGCTCAACTGCTTCGCGGAGTTTGGGAACTCCTACACCGAGTTTTTGAAGTATGGGAACGACGATTCCTTCTTCCTGGCCAAGGAGTGCATGGAGAAGGTGAAGGTCGTAGACGAGTGGATTGCCGTTCCGGCGAGCCAACGCGAGCGCGGAGTTGAGCGCTTCGGTTGACTTAACGGTAAGGCGGTCGGGGTTGATCATCGGTTCTGGTTGAGCACGTTTGAGGCACTCGTGGAGCGCGGATGCATGCTAGTTGCGAATCTGTCTCGGTCACAGGGCATCGGCTATGCCTTGAATAGCTGCCTCACTGGCCGATTTAATCCCTGGTTCAGGCATAACGAGCACTTTTGAGGTGCCGAAGTGACAGATGAGCCCGGGTCAGGGACGGATGTTCTGGGAGTGTCGCTCTCAAAAGAGAAAGGCCCGCGGATTACGCGGGCCCTTCGTAGAACGAATCTCCGTGCTAGCGCATGAAGACCATTTTTCGGACGATTGCACGTCCATCCACTTCTAAATGATACAGGTAAACGCCCGAGGCCAACTCGCGCGAAGACCCTGTGTACTTGCCATCCCAAACCGCCGTGTACTGCCCGCACGTGAGTACCACTTCTCTAACCGGTTGCCCGGTCGATGCACCCGCCGAACCTCCCTGCAGAACGGGTATAGCCACGAGCTGCGCCAACATGTTGTAGATCCGCAGCGTCACCCGATACTGCCTCGAAGGGTCAACGCATTCCGGCGCCCCTCCGATGCTGAAAGGAATGGTCGTGGACTCGCGAAAAGGATTCGGATAGTTCTGACCTAACACCGAACCCGTAGTTGGTTCACGACCTTGACGCTGGTTTTGCGCTTCAACGAAGCGTGGTACCATCACGCAGATAGCAAGCACAACACCTAGTGCTGCCCATCGCTGCTTCATCTGCGTTTCTCCGACTGACAAAAGTAAGGTTGAGTAGCTAACTCCTGATAACGGTTGACGTTGACCCACTGGCTGCGAGTATAGGAATCCGCGTCCAGAGTGTCAAGAAAAGCGCTCACCCTGCTTTCCCGACCCCAATACACGACCCTGTGCGAGCCGTTCCGTAAAACGAATGCGGTCACAGTACTCCAGAAAGGGCATAAGGAACTTCCTGGAAATCCCCAGCATCTCACGCAACTGAGCAGGGGCGTACACCTCGCCATTGCGCATTCCCGCCCGCATCTCCTGCATCATTCCGGCCACGGCCTCCGTGTCGAAATAACGCTCCTGTTCGACCTGCACCAGCACCCCCTCACGCTCCATCATCCTGAGAATAGGCAGCGGATCTCGCCCGCCGATCTCCTCTCGCAACTCTGACACGGATGGAGGCTCCTTGCCCGCGCTCCTGAGCCGCTCCCGGAGTGCATCCCGGTCCTGGGCGTCACGCCCTCCCGCCTTTGGCTTGAAGTCCGGCATCATTACAACGCCGCCACTCACCCTGAGCTTCCCACTTTTCTCCAACTGGCCAATTACAAGCTCCGCCAAATCGGATCCACCCAATAGTGTCCGGACTGCATGCAGCGGGACGCCCACTTCAAGCGGATTCGAGGTGTGAAAGCTAACGACTTTAGTTACAACACGTTGTGCCGCATCTTCCAGAAATTGCTTGAGGTAGATTCTATCTCCGGCTGTGATCGCTTTCTCATTGTCGCGCAGGAGGTCATCGACAGCCCCAGGGAGGATACCCAGTCGAACGGGGAGGTCCAGACGCGAAAGTCCGTGGGACACGGCCTCGGCTAAAAGAATGAGTAATCGTTCCGAAAGGGTCGAGTCTTTGTGGATAACCGGACGTGAGCGTCGCTTGAACGGTGCGGGATCGGTGACGATACCGCCGCCGACGGTCGCCTGCTGAAAGGAGGGCTGCCTCAGTACAAAGTGGTCCCCCGCTCTCAGGAGCAGCGCTCGATCCAATACCACACGCGCCGGTCCCTCCTGGTTAGAGGCACTCCGTGCCGGGATCACCACTCTGGCCTCAGCCTCGCTGGTGCCGACGTGGAAACGCAGTCGCTCGCGGGGACGCCATTCGTGCTGGCCGGGTGAACGAAAGACGTGGGCGTGGATGACGGCGGAGGTCGGCCAGGGGTGCGGCGAAACGAGTTGGGAGCCGCGTGGTGCCTCGTCCACTTCGACCGAGGCAAGTGCTACGGCTGCGCGTTCACCGGGACCAACACTGGGAACCTGGGCGCCATGCCGCTGCAGCGCTCTCACGCGCACCACGCGATCCAAAGGGTGGATTCGAACGCTGTCGCCTTCGCTCAAACGGCCGCTCCAGACGGTGCCCGTGACCACTGTGCCGGTGCCCTTCAGGGTAAAGCTGCGGTCGACGTGGAGGCGAAAGAGGTCATCCTTTGGCCTGGGCACAGCGGCTTTGAGTGCTTTACTCAGGACGGCCCTCAGTTCAGAAAGGCCACTCCCGGTTCGGGCCGACGTCACCACAACTTCGGCGCCCCGGAACCGGGTCTCCGCCAGGTGACCCAGCACGTCTTCTCGTGCAAGCTCCAGCATCCCTTCGTCTACAAGATCGGCTTTGGTAATTGCGACAACTAAAGACTTAATGCCGAGTAGCTCCAGGATTGACAGGTGTTCCCGCGTTTGTGGCATGACGCCTTCGTCGGCGGCGACGGTGAGTAGTGCCACGTCTACGCCAGCTGCACCGGCAACCATGGTTTTCACAAAAGCTTCGTGCCCCGGAACGTCTACAAAGCCAACCGTGCCAATTCCATCGAGCAGAATTGGAGCAAAGCCCAGTTCGATACTTATTCCTCGGCGCCGTTCTTCGGGAAGTCTATCGGTATCGACGCCGGTGAGCGCACGCACCAGGGCGGTCTTTCCATGGTCGATGTGCCCCGCAGTACCAATTATCATGAGTGATCGAAACGCCGAGTCCAGCCGGAAAATGCCTTGAGCTCGCCGCCGTCTGATATGTGGTGTGATACAAACTCGCGGAGGAGTCTGGCATGAGCCCGCATCACAGCCGCGTCAACGGGTGATTTGTCATCTCCGCTGAGCCAATCACGGATTGCAGTTCGTGCTTCTGGAGGGAGGCGGCGCCCCCCGCGAACGGCTCCTGCACATCTTTGGCATACTATGCCACCTTCCGGGTAGCTGAAGGTCGCAGTCTCGCCTGCAGAAACGGGTTCGTGGCAGACACAGCACATGTCGATCGATGGAGCAAAGCCCATTGCCGCGATAAGGTGCCAGGCGCGTCCGAGACCAGTGGCACGCGCGTCTCCCCCCGAGCGTGTTGTTAGCACGTCGAGTGCGTCCGAGAGCGAACCAAAAAGACTTCCCTGCTCTTCGGCAACGGCAAATCGGAGTCCCAGTTCAGCGAGCATCGACGCCGAAGAAAATCTGTCGAGATCGAGACCTAACGAGGGCCTGGGATTTGTGACATCGAAAGAGGTAAGCTGCTGCAACTCGCGCCCGTCCCTGGCGTGAATCTCGGCGATGCCTGAAGCAAACAGGTCGAGTGCCGCGCCGAATCGTTTGGTGGAGCGACGCGCCCCCCGCGCGATTACCGATTGAACGCCCAGCTCCCTGGTGGCCAGCCGCAGAATGCGCGACGTCTCGAGGTAGTCGAATGCGTGCAAAACAATGGCGTCGGTTGTGAGGCTGGCCATGCTTTAAAGATAAGACTTATGACGGGCCAGCCTCGATCCTTGCCTCACCTCTCCGGGAGCGAGTTTGGTGGGAATGGCGTGCGGTTTCTGCGGAGAGGAATAAGGGCTGGCGCTCCGACGGCGGGATCGCGAGAAACCACGAGGGGCCAGTTATAAATGGCTTCGAGGATCTCCCCACGCATTACGTCATCGGGCGGTCCGGCGGCCGCAACCTGACCCTGGGAGAGCAGGACGACCTGATCGGCAAAGCGTGCAACCAGATTGAGCTGGTGGCTCACCACCAGCACGGCCCGTCCCTTCGCCGCGAGTGCCGCCAGGAGCTCAAAGCAGGCCATCTCGTGGCCAATGTCCAGAAAGGTTGTGGGCTCGTCAAATACCAAGGCGCGGGCACGCTGTGCCAGCGCACGTGCCAGGCGAACGCGCTGCCACTCCCCACCGGAGAGCGCGTCGGTTGTGCGATCCGCGAGCGACGTAACTCCAGCCTGCTGCAGCGCCTCGTCAACGGCGTTGCCGTCCTCGGTGCCTAACGGGGACCACGCGCTCCGAAAAGGATGACGTCCCAGGGTGACGTAGTCGACGACGCTCATCGGAAACACGGGTTCTTCTCGCTGTACAACGACGGCAATTTCACGCGCGAGTTCTGTTCGCTGCCAATCCTCGACCCATTTGTCGGCGACCACGATCCGGCCGGCGCGCGGACTAAGTCGCCTAAGCAGCCCTCTCACAATCGTCGTCTTGCCGCTTCCATTTGGCCCAACCACTGCAGTGAGCTGTCCGGCGCGCGCCTGGAACGACACCGAGTCAATCGCGTCGGTCGCGGCGCCGGGGTAGCGAATGGAGACGTCTTCGTAGCGAATCATCGCACGGCCCCGCGCCGGAGTTGCCAGAGGAAAAAGGGAACGCCAAGAATTGCGGTTACAGCGCCCAGCGGGAGTTCTGACGGCGCCATTATGGAGCGGGCCGCTATGTCTGAGGCAAGCACAAGCGATGCGCCCAAAAGCGCCGCAGCGACAAGAGTGGCCCGTGTGCTGCCGCGCCCGGTTACTGCCCTGGCAATGTGCGGAACGATGAGCCCTGCAAAGCCAATGAGCCCTGCGGTCGATACGGTGGCAGCTGCCAGAAGTGAGGCCACCAGAAAAAACCGCCGGGCCGCGCCGTCGGCATCAACACCTAACGACACCGCGGTCTCTGCGCCCAGAGCAAGGGCATCGAGCTGGCGTGAAAGGTGAAGGAGAGTGCCACCCAGTACGATCACGGCACCGGCAAGCCAGGCGACGTCGTCCCATCCGGCTGTTGCAATTGAACCCATCATCCACCAGAGCGCTCCACGTTGCGCCGTGGCTGGTGCTCTTGCCAGCGCAACCATGATCACGGCGTTGCAGAACGCTCCTGTGACTACTCCCGCCATGAGGAGGGTGAGAGGATCGCGTCCCCTCCGCGTTGTTGCGGCCAAAAGCAGGACCACCGCCACCGCGGCCAGTGCCCCCGCAAAAGCAAAGACAGATATGGCGCCGATCGCAGTCAGGCCAGCCACCGTTGCCACAACCGCACCAACCGCCGCGCCGCCAGATACACCCAACAAGTAGGGTTCTGCCAGCGGGTTGCGCAGAGTTGTCTGCAGCGTGGCCCCACTCACGCCCAATGCCGCGCCAACCAATGCGCCGAGCACCGTGCGAGGCAGTCGTAGCTGACGGACGATGGTTGAAGAGGTACCGTCGGCCGATCCGGTAAGCGCGGTCCAGACTTCGCCTAACGATAGAGGCACGGCGCCAATGGCCAGGCTCAGCATACTCGCAGCCAGCAATACGAAGAGGAGAGCAAGGGCCGTGCGGAGCTTCATCAGTGCGAGTGGATCAGTGCCGCCAGGAAACGCGCTGCGCGCCCCAGGCGTGTCGATGGCTGCGATACGAGAAGCGTATCGTAGGTGAGCATGCGCCCTTCGCGTACGGCACGGAGGGCGCGCCATTGGGTGTCTTTGAGAATTCGCGATGCAGAAGCAGGGGTTACAAGGACCACATCGGGATTGCGCTGGATCACGTCTTCGAGGGAGACCGTAAACGAGGGCTCCTGCCGCTCCGAGTAAACGTTGCGTCCCCCCGCGATCTCTACGAGTTCGGAGAGATAGCTGCCCATGCCCAGCGTCATCAGCGGGTTCTCCCACACTGGCATGAAGACTGTTGGCCTTGGCCTCCCTTCTGTAGAACTTCTCACTGAATCGAGTTCGGAACGCAAAGACCGCACGATCGAGTCGGCACGCTCAGTGTGATCTGTGAGCTCACCCATTAGTTCAACCGCGCTCAGGTACTCCTCGATCCTGTCGATTCGCAATGAGACCACGTTCACCCCGGAACGGCTTAGAAACTCCGCGGCTTCGCGGTTGTCCTGCGCTGCATAAAGCACTACCAACTGCGGCTTGAGTTCCAGGATCTTCTCGATGCCCGGACGGATCGCGTCACCGATCTCTGGAATGGCCTTTACCTCTTCGGGCCACGTGTCCCAGCGCGAACGACCAACGATCCGATCGCCTGCGCCAAGCATGTAGAGGATCTCAGTTGACGATGGGCCCAGCGAAACGATGCGATCGACATTGCTCAGGCTGGGAATGGGATTCCCGAAATAGTCCACTCGTTCTGCAACGGTTGATCCGCGTCGTTCGCATGCAGCAAATACAACGGCTATTGAAAGGACCAGGACCGTCGAGAGCAGGCGCACGCGCAGCGCAATGAGTTTTTGTAGAGTGGACATCTTGAGACTGGGGATGTCCGCAGGAGGCGGCGGCGGCCGCGGCCCACCGACCTTCCCCCGAAGATCGATAAAGGTGGCGCGGACGGTGGTCGTCTCCTGGCTCGGGACCGCGTCGTCGCCTTCCCAACAGTTGTCAGTGGCAACCTGACGACGCGTCTTGTCCCTTACAGTGGCGGGGCCGCGCCGGACTGAAACCGGCTTCCGTATCCGCCATCCGCAGATCGTGTTGTACGGCTAAAGCTACGTAGCGCGCGGTCCTCCGGCAAGCTCACGCTCGAGCGCGGCATGCAGTTCCTCCCGATATTCCAGCAATGCGGGACGCGCAGCGTCGTTGATGCCACGAGACGCGAGCGCGATGTCGACGCCGGCAAGCGCCTCGCGCAGTTGATCAGCGTTCCATGCACCAGCTCCTCCGGCAACCGGAGCCGCAGCCAGCGCAACGGGTCTTGGCCGTCGTCGCGCCATCCAGAGCACTCCACCTAACGAGAGAAGTCCCAGAATCAGGCCTGGGAACCAAACCGGTACGGCAGATGCGGCTCGGGTTGGAACCATGATGCTGAATGACATCCCGGCCGGAACGTCCCGCCCCGTAAAGCGCTGAAAGACCCGACCTTCTACCGTCACGGGACCGCGCGAATCGAGTGAGCCACCTTCCACCCTGCCAGTCGACTCCTCAAGAAGTATCTCGAATACGCTTGCCGAATCATCCAGCCCCAGTTCCATTGGAAAGTCCCGAGCGGCCAGATCGTAGGCAAGAACGAGTTGCCTCACTCCCGGAGCAATGGGAGCAAGCACGTCAACGGCGCCGGGTGAAAAGCGGACCGAGCTCCCGGTAAAATCACCCTGGTTAGCTCGCGGATTCAGCGCCCGATCTGGAATGCGCGCGCGAAATGTCGGCTTTTGGGGCGAGGCGACCAGAGTGGCAAGGGTATCGTTCTGGATCTCGTAGACCTCAACGACCTCGCGATCACCGCGCGCGTTAGGCGCCGACACCACAAGGTGTCTCCCTGATACTCTCACCGCGAGCGGGCCGCTGGTCGTGTCAAACACAACGATCTCGGATTCACCGTTTGCGTCGCCCAAACGGCTCGGCGGCGCAAAGTAGGCGATTCCGGAGTGGCGCGCGGTGGCAAGGTACATTGAAGCCGAATCCGCACTCACGCTAAAGACAAACTCCCCCGTGCGGTCAGTGAGGATCGAATCCACCGGCCCTGACTCGCCCTGCCCGATCCGGTGAAGGGTGACGCGGCTCCGAGGCATCGGCACCGGACCATTCATCGTCTGACGGACAACGTGGCCGCGAACGACAAGCTCCGACCGCTGAGCAAAGCCGGGCGCTGAGCTACAAACCATCAACAACAGCAGTGCTATACACCAGCGCTTCTTTGTCAACACGGACGCAAGTTCAGGGATTGAACTTTCCAAAATCCTCGGGTCGCAAGCCGGAGAGGTACTGCTTTAGCTGTTCGGCGGTCATCTCGTCTGTGCTGCGGGATGATTCAAAGGGTGGCTCGAGCCCCTCGGGCTCGTCCTCCTCTCCGTCCGAATCTGGCGGCTCCAGAAGAAGAGACTCGGCCGCGAATACCGGAGACTCCGTACGAAGCGCAATGGCAATGCTGTCCGACGGCCGCGCATCAACCTGGTACTGCTCGCCGTTGCGCACCAGGAGCAGCTCTGCGAAGTATGTGCGGTTTTCTACTTTAGTGATGTTGACGCGCTGCAACTCCGCACCGAGTCCGACTATGAGACTCTTGCAGAGGTCGTGCGTAAGTGGCCGCTCCTTGCGAACCTGATTCATCTCCAAAAGGATCGACTCGGCCTCTGGCTGGCCGATCCAAATGGGCAGAATACGCTCCCCCTCCCTCTCGCGAAGGATGACCACGTAAGTGTTGGTCGAACCGTCGAGCCCCAGTCGTGCAACGGCGACTTCAATCAGTGGGTCCATTCAATACCGCCTCGCTGAGTAACGCGGCCTAACGCACGGCGCGTTTGAGAGCCTCCGCCTTGTCCAGCCGCTCCCAGGTGAACGATGTCCCCTCAACCTTACCACCGCCCCCCGCTCCATTGTTCGATACCGGGCTATAGGTCAGTCGTTCCGATGGACGCCCAAAATGGCCGTAAGACGACGTTGGCGAATAGATGGGCTTGCGTAAATCCAGAGCTCCGGTGATTCCCTTGGGCGTAAGGTCAAAGGCCTCCTGGATGGCCTTTGAAATCGCGGAGTCGCTCACCGAACCGGTCCCAAAGGTGTTCACCATTACCGAGACCGGCTCGACAACGCCGATGGCGTATGCCAGCTGTACTTCGCAGCGGCGTGCGAGCCCGGCTGCCACCACGTTCTTGGCGACCCAACGCGCGGCGTAGCACGCCGATCGGTCGACCTTGGAGGGGTCCTTACCGCTGAATGCACCGCCGCCGTGGCGTCCCATGCCGCCATAAGTGTCGACAATAATTTTGCGCCCCGTGAGTCCGGCGTCTCCCAACGGACCGCCAACCACAAAACGACCCGTAGGATTGATGTGGTATACCGGGGCCTTTGTTCTCAATTGTTCGGGAATGGCAGGTTCAATGATTTCGGCGATTACTGCCTTTCGGATCATCTCGTTTGAGATGTCCTCGTCGTGCTGTGTCGACACTACAACCGTCTCAACGGCAACTGGCTTGTCACCTTCGTACGCAACGGTGACCTGTGCCTTTCCATCGGGACGCAGCCAGCGAAGGTTACCCGACTTGCGTTCCGCGGCCAGCGCTTTGGTGAGGCGATGCGCCAGGACAATCGCCATAGGCATCTGCTCTTCGGTCTCATCGGTTGCATAGCCGAACATCATTCCCTGGTCGCCGGCACCACCTGTATCCACACCCTGTTTGATGTCGGGCGACTGCTTGTCGATGCTGCTCACGACCGCGCAGGTGTTTGCGTCGAAGCCGTAGAGAGCATTGGTGTAACCGATGCGCTCTATCGTGCTTCGCACGATGCGTGGAATGTCGACGTAAGTCTCAGTTGTGATTTCACCGGCAACGACGGCCAACCCAGTGGTCACCAAGGTTTCGCAGGCGACCCGCGCAGCTGGATCGTCGGCGAGAATAGCGTCGAGAACAGCATCGGAGATGGCATCGGCCACTTTGTCCGGATGCCCTTCAGTGACGGATTCGGAAGTAAAGAGACTGCGGTCGCTCACTGGAACGTGGGTAAGTGTTGGGGTGCGTTTCAGTTCCGCGGGGGATCTGAACAGAAGCTGAAAGCGATTGGTACAGGAAACGTAACGGCGGCGGAGTTTTGGCGCACGTCGCGCTCAGGCTGCGCCGTCTCGTAAGAAGGCCACGTTACCGAAGGCGGCTCGGAGCCTGAATTCGAGCTCACGACGCGCTTCTTCTGCCGTCTTTGACCTGAGGGCAGCGTCTGCGGCTTCACGGGCAAAAGACTCGCTGATTCCTCGAATCACGCGTTTGATGAGCGGAACTGAGCGGGGATTTACGCTGAGTTGCCTGATGCCAAGCCCCACGAGCACAAAAGCCATGAGGGGCTCAGAGGCCATTTCTCCGCATACGCACACTTCGAGACCTGCGTCGGAGCCCACGCGGCCAATATGCCTGATGAGTCTCAGGACCGATGGATGAAGCGGGGTATAACGTTGCGCCATGTTGGCATTGCCGCGATCCACTGCAAGCGTGTACTGCACCAGGTCATTTGTGCCGATACTAAAGAACTCAGCATCCTCGGCAAATGTATCGGCGCCAACTGCTGCAGCTGGCGTTTCGATCATCACACCTATGGGCACGTCGCGCCTGAAAGGCACGTTTCGGGCTTCGAGCTCGCGGATGCATTCCTTGAGAAGAGCTCGCGTGGCCGTTACTTCTTCGAGCGTTACAACCAGCGGCAGCATGATCCGCACATCCCCATGCGTTCCGGCCCTTAAGAGCGCGCGTAGCTGCACCTTGAACAGATCGGCCTCATCCAGGCACATGCGAATCGCGCGCCACCCAAGAAAGGGATTTGCTTCGTGCGGGAATCCACCAACCGGTAGTTTGTCACCACCAATATCAAAGGTGCGAATAGTTACCGGGTCGCCGCCAAACGCCTCAACGACTTTGGCGTATGTACGGTACTGTTCTTCCTCGTCCGGCATGGTGGTTCTGCCAACCACAAGGAACTCAGTCCGCATGAGGCCGACGCCCTTGGCTCCGCTCCGCGCTGCAAACTCTGCTTCGTCGGGCAGATCAACATTGGCACGAATCGTCAGCCGCACTCCATCTGTGGTGACAGCATCGGCATCTGCGGTTTTCTGGAGTTCGGCTTCGTCCTGAGCCTCAACGGCAGCGCGATGCCTGAATGTCTCGATCTCGGCTTCGCTCGGGTTGACTATAAGCATCCCGCTCGAGCCATCGAGCACCATGAATTCGTCGCCCCGCAAACGGCTGGTCGCGTCACGGAGACCAACCACCGCCGGGAGGCCTAACGAGCGTGCAAGGATTGCCACGTGCGACGTACGCGTACCGGAATCGGTGGCAATACCCGCAATCGCTTCGCGGTCCAGCTGAACCGTCAGGCTGGGAGTGAGGTCGTGCGTTACCAGTATCGCTCCTGCCCCCGGCTGCACGTCCACAGGGTCGTGATCACCCAGACCCAGGAGAACCGATAGAACGCGGATGTGCACGTCGGTCAGGTCGCCAACCCGCTCGCGCATCATTGGCGCGGAACTGCGGGCAAACTGTTGCCGCCACTCCAGCATCACCACGTCGAAAGCCTTCTCGGCTCCAATGTTCTGCCGGATATACGAATCGACTTTGCCGAGGAACTCCGGATCGTCCAGGATGCTGATCTGAACCTCGAAAATGGCAGCTTCTTCGGGTCCAGCGTTCTTGCCAGCACGCGCCGCGATCGCCCGCAACTTCTGTTTTGCCTTTGCCAGCGCTTCTCTAAAACGATGCTGCTCCCCCGGAATCTCCTCGTCTGAAATTATCCGGTGGGCGACGTCGGGGACCTCCCAATGCAAAAGATGCACAGGGCCGAGGACGATGCCTGGTGACGCCGATACTCCGTTGAAGACGCGCTCCATCAGCTCTCGCCAAAACCATCACTGATCAGACCCTCGATGGCCTGAATCGCTTCGCTGGCGTCGGGCCCCTCGGCCCGCAACCGCACCTGCGATCCAAACTCCGCCGCAAGCATCATCACTCCCATGATGCTCTTGCCGTTCACCTCCAGATCATCCCGGCAGAGCGTGATCTGGCTCTTGTATTTAGCCGCCAGCTTGACGATCTCTGCCGCCGGCCTGGCATGGATGCCGTTCTTGTTTGTAATCTGAACCGAGCGTTCGACCATTAACTGAGTACCGAGTAAAGGGCGATCACTGCAAGCACTCCAAGCGACCACTTCCAGATCTCATAGCGACCACGAAGGCGCGAGATTGCAAGGCCACCCGCACAAACCATCAAAAGGAGCCCAAACAGAAGTCGCCCCTCCTCGGCGACCTCACGCTGTATTGCCAGCGGAATCGCTGCTCCCGCCAGTAAAGCACCGGCACGACTCAAATGTTGCGGACCGCTCCGCAGGATCGGATGCCCGAGAGACTGCGCCACTTTCATCCCGTGGCGCAAGCCAACCTCCATCCCCCAGAGCCGCAGCGCCAGATGCCCGGCGTTATAAACGCAGAGAAACACCAGAAGCGTGGCTCCAGCACCGCCTCCAAGGCCAAAGGCCAAGAGCCCCAACAGCGCGCTTAGCGGAAGCCACGAAGCCCACACAAGCCTGTCACCAATGCCGCCCAAAGGACCGCAGAGCGCCGTCCGGAATCGCGTAATCTTTGTGGGGTCCTCGCCATCAAGCTCGATTCTGGCCAGCGCCCCTACCGCCACCGCCGCCGTATAGGGGTGCGCATTGAAGTACTGGCTCTGCCGCGCCAACGCTTCCCGGTAGGCTTCGCCATCGGGCCCACCCGGCAACAGCCTCAACGCCGGCTCTACAGCAAAGCCGATTCCGTTGCCCACGAGCGTTTCGTAGTTCCACGACGCCTGAATCGCGAGCATACGAAGAAATATCGCAGCTCTCGTAGACACAGGCACCTTGATCGCTTCGCTCATCGCCATAGGAGCAGGAGTGTACCTACAGCCAGACCAGCTACGAAGTACCATCTGGTGTGCGAGGTTCCGTGAAACACCTTGTATACGGCGCCGGCAGCCGTGACTCCACCAATGCCAACCAGTAAGAGGCGAGTGAGCGTATCGCCAAGGCTCCAGCGTTCCAAGGCCCATGCCGACGCCGGCGCAAATGCAGCAATGCCTACCATCGTCATTAACCCACCGCGAATCAGGTCCGCAGTAAGACCATAAAGCTGGAGTCCCACCACCACACGCCTCGACCCCGCGGCTATTGCCTCATGCCGACGACGGGCCCAGAGAGCGTTCAGTCGTCGCAGCTGCACCATCGACCAACCCCCTACCCATGCCATTGCCAGCGTAGCAATCACCGCCATGAGAATGCTACCAGGTCCTGGCGTAGGCCCCACGCCAACGAGCGCACCACCCACCGCCGAGGATGATCCCCACTCTGGGTAGCGCGATGCGCCAACCGGTAGGGTTTCCAACGCGAAGAACTCAACGAGCACCCCCAGCAAGAGGCCGGCGGTTGCGGCACAGAGAAGTCCCGCGGTAAGGGTGCAGGCGACGATTGACAGCGACAGCATGGCCTGCGGAAATGAAACGACGTCGAGGCCCAGAACTGCCCCCAGGACCCCAACTATTGCAAGGTCGGGGAGGGTCAACGTAGCCCTTCTCCGTCCAGAACCTCTTCGAGCGACAGGGGGCGAGCAGCGGGCACGTCCTGCGCGGTTATGGCAATGCCCCTACCGGCGAGCTGCTTTAGGGACGCCTCTTCATCGGGCGAAAGAAAGAGGTAACGCAGACGCTGCACCCTGCCGCTCTTGTGGTGAATTCCGCCAAGGTTGACGTAGCGAATGTCGTCGGCCTGGTTGGCCAGACGCACCATGGTTTCGATATCTCCGGTAAGGAGCATTCCCTTGCGTGGATCCGAAACAAAGGTGTCGAGACGATCAGCCGCCGACGAGACGGATTCAAAGTAGACGTCCATCTCAGGGGGAACGCCCATTCGATAGAGCTCCTGCTCCCAATCACTGGCAGCAACTTCGTCGTCCACGAGCACAATGAACCCGAGATCGAGCGGCTGGCCCCAGCCCACCACAACCTGGCCATGGATCAGTCTGTCATCGATGCGATAGAGTTCAAGCGCCACCGGCGTGCCCTCCAGATGGAGTACTTACGGGCTGAAGCGCGGCTTTGCCCTTTTCGGCAGCGTGTATCGCGGCCTGTGAAACATCACCGTCGATTCCAAATACAAAGTCGATCAGAGTTGCGAGATTTACTCCAACCACCAGAGTGAGTTCAGGGCGTTCGCGCTGAAGACGTCTCGCAGCCATGGTACAGCTACCGGCCGGTAGGTCGGTAAAAATCACGGTTGCGGCGCTGTCGTCCAGAGCCTTGCGCATGGCGGCCTCCACGCCCGCGGCACTCAGGTCACGATTGGTGACGCCCACAAAAACGTCACCGCGACCGGTGATCTGCTCAATTGCCGAAAGCATCCCCGCAGCAAATGAAGCGTGACCCGCGATGATTGCCACACTACTCATCGTCTTCTACCAGGTATCTGCGCACGTCTGCGCGCTGCCGCATGGTGCCCATTAGTCGCTGATTGAATGCCTCCGCCGCATCTACACCGCTGTAGCGAAGCAAGTGGTTCATGGCAATCACTTCGCCTATGACTGTGATGTTCTTGCCCGGGTTCAGGAACACCGTGGTGACCGGAATCTCGACACCGAGAATGGTTGTCATTTCACCATCGAGTCCGGTCCGATCCACCACGGAATCTTCGGACCATTCCTTGAGTTGCACCACCACTTCGAGGCGTTTCTGCTGCCTCACGGCGTGAATACCAAAAATGGCCGGAATATCGATAAGGCCAACACCACGGATTTCCATATAGTGCCGCTGCAGCTCGTGTCCACGCCCGATCAGAACATCGTTCCCCCGGCGCGTGACTATAACAAGATCGTCCGCAACGAGGCGGTGCCCGCGCTCAACCAGATCCAGAACGCATTCTGACTTGCCAATTCCGCTATCCCCGGTAAAGAGCACACCTACACCATAGACGTCGGCCAGCGAACCGTGAAGAGTTGCGGTTGGAGCAAGCAACTCCTCCATAACCGGCTTTACCCTACGGTAGAACTCGTTGGTCTTGATTGAAGTACGAATGACAGGAATCTGGCCCCGAACGGCCAGTTCCAGAAAATGCTCCA
Organism: uncultured Gemmatimonadaceae bacterium; assembly: GCA_964649855.1. Classification (GTDB taxonomy): domain Bacteria; phylum Gemmatimonadota; class Gemmatimonadetes; order Gemmatimonadales; family Gemmatimonadaceae; genus CAZYTS01. Next base: position 13,279 of record CAZYTS010000023.1, on the reverse strand, counting down.
CCGGCTCCAGACCCTTGGTAACAAAAACGCAGGGGATCGGATACGAAAAGAAGAGCTCAAGATTCTTGCGCCGTTCCGCCTCGCCAAGCGAAGCGAGGTACGTCATTTCTGTTTCGCCAATAACCTGAGCCCGGTCGGACATGAAGCGGCCGACGTATCCGGCCAGAGCCAGACCGGGACTGGAGATATCTGCGTTGGTGAGTTCGCGATCGTGTCCGTATTCGCCGCCTAACTGCTCAATGGGAAGCGTTCCGGAAAGTCGTGATATAAGCTTTCCTACAGTGGTTGAGCGGTTCACGAACGTGCGATGTTGGCTGTGCGCTGCTTGGCTGTCCTGCGGTTGCGACCTACTTGCGTCTCCAGATGATCGAGAGCTGTTGCAAGGGCTGGACCATAGTAGCGCCCCCACCCTTCTGCAATGAGCGTTTTGTGACGGGGCGCGTGCAGCATCAGTTCAACGCGGCAGCGCGTCAGTTCACGTTCGAAACGAATGCTGGCTATCACGGTGCGATTGAGGCGCGACGCAGCCTTCTCCACCCCGCGTTCCGCGCGTGATCGAAGGCGCGGAGATACTACCGCCTTGTGGGCATGCCATACGATATCCATTCCGTTACCTCCTTGCTGCATGTTTCTCCAGTTCGGATTCTGTCTCCTTTGCAGTGCGTTCCCACGTAAAACCGAGAGCAAATTCGCGTGCGGCGCTTCCGAGCGTTTCTACCAGCGAACGATCGGCGGCGACCTGACGCATGTAAGTCGCCAGCGCTTCGACATCTCCATGCGGTGCTAAGAAACCAGTCACTCCGTGGCGTACAGACTCGCGAATGCCAGGTGAATCAGACGCGACAACCGGCGTACAGCAGGCAGCCGCCTCGAGATTCGTGATGCCCCACCCCTCCTTGGGTGAGGTGAAAGCCAATGCCCAGGAACGGCGAAGCAGCGCGAGCTTTTCACTCTCGCTTATCCGCCCAAGAAACCGCACACGTCCCCCAAGGTCAAGCGACCGGGCAATGCGCTCGAGCTCGCCTCGATAGTCACCGGCACCGGCGATCTCGAGCACGGCGTCGTCCCGACCCAGTCTCGAAAAAGCCTGCAAGATCAGGTCTACCCTCTTGTACTTCTTGAGACGGCCGAGGTACGCGAAAACGGGCGTTGGCGACCTCTGGGAGAGGTCAGGATGGTAACGTTCAGTGTCGATGCCGCAATAGATGACGCTTATGCGTTCGGCGGATATTCCGCGTGCAACGAGGTCGTCTCTCGTGCTCTCGCTGATCACCTGAAAGGGCACATTCGCGTATACACCGGGGAGCGGCCGTTCGAGCAACCACACGGCGGCCGCAACCGGAGCGGGCAGTTCCTGAAACGCGGTCGCCCCAAACAGGTGCGGCACCACGGCCACGACTGGCAAATGAGTCCAGCGTGGAGTGAAGAGGGGCACCTTGTTGATGTCCTCGACTACGACGTCGAAAGCGTCGCCACGCGTGAGCTCCCCGAACGCCGAACGCGCCTTGAGTGCAAAGGTAGCACGAGTACCCACGCGAACCACTTTGATACCATCGAGCACGTCCGATGGAGGGCAGCCGGGCCAGCCGCCACAAAGCAGCGTAACATCATGACCGCGCTGGGCAATTCGCCCAAAGGTTTCGTGCAGGTGAATCTCTGCGCCACCCGCTTGCGGGTTCAGTCGATCCTGCCAATTGAGGACTAGGATCCGCAAGCTCAGAGTCTCCCGGTGCTCCGCGCCAGAGCGTCCAGTACGCCGTTGACAAAACGTGCGCTCTCGGGCGACCCATAGCGCTCTGCCAGTTTGACTGCTTCCTGGATCGCGACTCTGGGAGGAACGGAATCGTCAAGAAGCTCAGCAGCCGCGAGCCGCAGCACCGAACGTTCGATGGCGCCAATGCGATCCAGACGCCAGTTGGTGGTCACAGTGGCAAGGGCATTGTCGATGCCCTCGGCGTTCTCGCTCAGAGCACGGATAATTGTTCCCGCAAATGCGCGTTCCTCGACGCCCAGTGCAACGTCATCAAAGAGACGCTGTGCGACTTTATCGAGCGCGCCACTTCGAGTGACGTCCCAGGCATAGATCGACTGCAACGCACGCGCCCGCGCGCGGCGTCGAATGCGTTGTTCACGTCGCGTCAGCGGCATCCAGACGGTCGAAGAGATCGGCCATTTCGAGGGCAGCAAGGGCGGCGTCCCATCCCTTGTTTCCGTGTGCGCCACCGGCCCGGGCTTCTGCCTGTTCCAGCGTATCGCAGGTGAGCACTCCAAATCCAATGGGCATGTCAAAATCGGATTCGGCCTGGGCAATTCCGGTGGCAGCACCACTGGCAACATAGTCAAAGTGCGGAGTGTCGCCACGAATCACGGCTCCGAGTGCTACTGCTACGGTATACCTGTCGCTTGCAAGCATGCGCCGCAACGCCCCGGGGAGCTCCCACGCCCCTGGGACCCAAGCCACATCTACATCCGAGACCACCACGCCGTGCCTGACGAGAGCATCCAGAGCTCCGTCAAGGAGGCGCTGAGTGATGTGTTCGTTAAAGCGCGACACCACTACGGCAACGCGACGACCATTACCGCGTGGTGAACCGGAGAACTCCGCCATCAGCTCTTTCCGCCCTGGAGTGCTCCGGTCTGGCCGAGCAGGTGGCCGAGCTTGGTGCGTTTGGTTTCGAGATAGCTGGCGTTTTCATCGGTTGTGGGTGCGGCTATGCGCACACGATCCACAATCTCCAGCCCGTATCCCTTGAGACCCACCAGCTTCATCGGATTATTAGTCAAAACTCTTATACTCGTTAGGCCCAGATCGAGGAGAATCTGAGCACCAATGCCATAGTTGCGCAGGTCTGCCTTGAAGCCAAGCTTTTCGTTGGCCTCCACGGTGTCGTGCCCGGCATCCTGCAGCTCGTAGGCCTTGAGCTTATTGAGAAGGCCAATCCCCCGCCCTTCCTGGTCAAGGTAAACCACCACTCCCCGGCCCTCGTGGGCAATCATTTCCATGGCTGCATGCAACTGCCAGCCACAGTCACAACGACGCGAATGAAAGACGTCGCCGGTCAGGCATTTGGAGTGCATACGCACGAGCACGTCGGGCACATTTTCAACATCGCCGTAGACCAGCGCTACATGCTCGCGATCATCAACGTCGTTGCTGTAGCCGACAACATCCCAGCCATCGCCACCAATGTCCGAGGGGAGACGCGCCCTGGCTACCCGATGCACCAGCCGCTCGTGCTGCAAACGATGCGCAACAAGATCGGCAACCGTTATGAAGGTGAGTCCATGTTCGGCGGCAAACCGATCGAGCGCGTCGCGCCGCATGGTCTGACCATCCTCTCCCAGTATCTCGCAGATCACGCCGGCCGGATATAACCCGGCAAAGCGGCAGAGATCGACCGCCGCTTCGGTGTGGCCGACTCGTTGAAGCACTCCGCCCTCGCGTGACCTGAGCGGGTGTACGTGCCCCGGCTTCCTGATGTCGTCGCGACCCTTCAACGGGTCTCCTGCAACGCGGATCGTCGTCGCACGATCGGATGCGCTGATTCCCGTAGTGACTCCGTACTTCTCGGCGGCATCTATGCTCTGCGTGAATGCAGTGCGCATGGCTTCTGTATTTTCCCGCGCCTGCATTGTGAGTCCCAGTTCTCTTACCCGCTCTGGTGTCAGTGCAACGCAGATCATCCCCTTTGCGCGGAGCATGAAATTGATCATGTCCGCCGTGACGAGTTGGGCCGCGCAAATGAGGTCTCCCTCGTTCTCACGGTCCTCGTCATCGGCGACAACCACGAACTTGCCGTTCCTGATGTCGTCTATTGCCTGTTGAACGGTGCCAAAAGCCATGCGGTAATGCTAATGGGAAGGGGCCTCGGATGGATGGCTTTGCCCCCTGGACGGAGGCCCCGGGGCCTAAGCCCCCGGGAAATAACCTGACAGAAGGCGCCTTACGTACTTGCCGACAATGTCGCTTTCCAGATGAACCAGATCCCCGCTCGCCAGTGCGCCAAGGGTTGTGTGGCGCAAAGTGTGCTCGATGAGGGATATCTGTAAAAGACGGGAACCCGGGATTTCGTTCACGGTGAGACTCACGCCATCAACGGCGACGGAGCCATGCGGCACCAGAAGCTGGTAGACCTCTTCGGGCACTTCGATGTCGATCAGTGTGGCGTTGCCCTGACGCACGGATCGCGCGACACGACCGACTCCGTCAACGTGTCCGGCCACAATATGGCCTCCAAAGCGGCCGTCGGAGCGCATGGCGCGCTCCAGGTTGATGCGCCGTCCCGGCGTCCAGCTGCCAATAGTTGTGCGCTCCAGCGTAGTAGTAACCGCGGCAACCGCAAAGCTGCCGGGCTTGTGTTCGATTACGGTGAGGCAGGCGCCGTTGCAGGAAATGCTCTCTCCGATTTCGAGTCCGGTATAGGCACACACGATCTCGATCTCGCGTCCCGCAGCGGTGTCAGTGGCACCAGCCACGGTTCCTACATCGTCGACGAGTCCTGTGAACATCAGCTCTCCGCCGGTGCAAACGTTGTCGCAATGTCGTCGCCCAGCACCTCGCGTGAAATTACGCTCCAGCGTTTCGCTTGCTCTCCTTTGGTAGGTGTCACGTGGGAGAACGCGGCGACGGCGCCACCTCCAAGTATGATGGGTGCCTGAACGAGCACGAGTCTGTCCACGAGGTTCTGATTGAGGAACTCGCCGGCAATCTGCGCCCCGCCCTCCACCAGGATGGATCTGATCCCCCGTGATCTTAACGCAGCAAGGATTTCATCCAGTCCCGACGCAATGAGCACTTCTACGCCGTGGTCGCGGAGTGCGTGCTCGTACTCGGGATCCAGGGTCCGCGCCGTAACCACTACGGGACCCTGCCCAATGGAGTTGGCCAGGGTGCTCGTCAATGAGAGACGTCCGCTTCTGGAGAGTACGACCCTCAGTGGAGGTACGCGCGGAGCGGGTGACTCTCTAACAGTCAATTGCGGGTCATCTACGCGCACCGTTTCCATGCCAACTGCAACGGCGTCGTGCCCTGAGCGCAGGTGATGAGCAAAGCGGCGCGCTTCGCCGGCAGTAATGCGCGTAGTGGAATGAGTGCCGTCGGCGATAGCGCTGTCGAGGGAGATGGCCATCTTGAGCGTTACCCAGGGGCGGCTGCTCGAAAAGGAGTTGAAGTAGGCAGCATTCAGTTCTCGAGCCTCGGCTTCAAGCACGCCCACTGCAATTTCCACGCCAGCTTTCTTAAGTTTGTCGATGCCGTTACCAGCTACTGGGTTAGGGTCTCTGGCAGCTACAACAACACGTCGCACACCGCTGCGGACTATGGCTTCTGTGCAGGGGGGAGTCTTTCCTGTGTGTGAGCACGGCTCCAGCGTTACATAGAGCGTTGCGCCCTGCGCAGCATTCGCTGCCTGTTCCAGCGCTCTGGGTTCGGCGTGCGCCTCTCCAAAGCGGCGGTGATAACCTTCCCCGACTATTTCTTCGTTCCTGACCACTACCGCGCCCACCATGGGGTTGGGAGAAGTGTTTCCCCAACCCTCTCGCGCCAGTTCGAGCGCACGTCGCATGAAGGCTACATCGCCAAGCGGCGTCGCTCGCTCTGTCATGACCTACCAGGTAAAGCGCAGGCCGAGTGAGCCATACGTGAGCGCATCGTCAGCACGAGCACTGTCAAAAGTATTGAAAGTATCCACTCTTCCGTTGCTGACGCGGCCGCCCTCGAGAACCACGCTTACAATCGGGAGGTTCATTGCGACTGAAGCGAAAACGTTGTCGCGTCTGAGCACCTGGATCGCGGCCAGTGGTCCTGCGTTGAAGGAGAGGGCACCGTTGTTGACAGTTACAGAAGCAAGCCCGGACGTTTCGTACTCGTCCTGTCCGCCACCTACTGTGACCCCAAACATCGAAAAGTTCTTGCCAATGACAGCGCGCCAGGAACTGGTCTTGATCTGGAAATCGTCGAGGTGCAATTCGTCGTTGCCGGGTGTAGCCGATATGTCGAGCACCGGCAGGTCGCGGCGCAGGTAGCTGACCGCAATACCCGGCGTCATAAACGTCTCTTCCATAATCGTGAGTCGCCCACCCAATCCTACCTTCACCGAAGAACCGTTTATTGCAAGCTCGACTTCGTCGCCCGAAACGCTTGGGAGCCAGGAGAGATTGACGATCACGTCGAATCCCATGGTGTTGGTGGCTCCAACGGGGATGCCCCTGAAGACACCAATCGCTGCATCGATCACCGGAATAGGAAACGCCCTGTCAGTCACGTTGTAGTCAGACGCCTGAGCGCCGGTAATAACGGGCTCGTGCTGCGTGATCTCCGGAATCCGCGCGCGCACTACGTTGGTTCGAATGCCTAACGACACGTGCCCGGGACCGCGAAGCGAACTATGCGTGCCAAGCACGGCGTTGCCGCCCGCTACTGCTCCCGAAAGCTGCGGTGCAAGAAAGGCAAATAGATCGAGTGCCTTCTGACAGGCATCCTGCGAAGCGAGCGCAACGGGACTTCCCGTTCCGCATTGAGGATCTATTGAGCCGGCGCCACCCTGTGCCGCCAGGGCTCCGAAAGCGCCAAAACCAGCGATAAGCGACACGAACAGGCGTTCCTTCATCAGACTCCTCCGGTTAGTCGGACAGTACCTGTGCCAGAGACGACTTCGCCCAGCTTCCAGGCACCGACACCGGCGCCGGCCGCGGCACCTACCACGGCGTCTGCGTCCTCTTCAGCGGTCACAACGACCGCTCCTACGCCCATGTTGAAGGCTCGGAACATTTCGTCACGCTCCACCCGTCCCGCCGAGCCCAGCACTTCAAAAACGTTAGGCACCTTCCAGCTCTTTGTATCAACAATCGCGTCGAGCGCGGGGGTGAGCGCCCTGTTGAGATTGCCGGGCAAGCCGCCCCCGGTTATGTGAGCCAGGGCATGAATCTTTCCGAGCACTGGACGGATGGCCGCCAGATACGAACGGTGAATTCGAAGCAGAACCTCGGCGACCGAGGCGTTTTCTCCAGGGAATGCGTCGCCAACACCGAGCTTCAGTCGTTCCGAGACGATACGGCGCGCCAGGGAATAGCCGTTTGTGTGAAGGCCCGAGCTTTCGAGACCAACAAGCACATCGCCAGCACGAACACGATGCGAGCCTAACGACTCATCTTCTTCTACGACTCCAACAATAAATCCCGCCAGGTCATAGTCAGGTGGAGTGTATAGCCCCGGCATTTCGGCGGTTTCTCCACCAATGAGAGCGCAGGCATTTTCCCTGCATCCTGCTGCAACGCCAGCCACGACTCCCTCTGCAACAGCAGGCTCGAGGACTCCAAACGCCACGTAGTCCAGAAAAAAGAGCGGCGTGGCTCCCTGGGCCAGGATATCGTTTGTGCAGTGGTTCACGAGGCAGTGTCCAACCGTGTCATGCTTTCCTGCCTCGATGGCAACCTTGATCTTGGTACCCACGCCATCTGCACTCGACACGAGCACGGGGTTTCTTCCACGCGGAGCACGGAATAGTCCTCCAAAAGCGCCAAACTCGCCGATGCATCCAGCCGTTCGCGTTGATTCCACGAGGCGGCCAATCCGCTGCTTAGCGTCGTCGGCGGCATCAATGTCGACGCCGGCCGACTGATAGCTCAGAGCGTCCCCGCTCCGTGAGCTCATGCGGGCATCTCCTCTTCAAAGGCAACTAACCGCCGAAAGGCTTCGAGCCTGCCCCGAATTTCGTGCATGTCGATCTCCATCAGCCTCTCGATGGAAAACCTCTCCACGGCAAAGGATCCCATTGCCGAGCCGTACACCACGGCCCGCCGGAAGTGTGCCTCGTCCAGCGTGCCGGCACCGGCCAGGTAACCCATGAAACCACCTGCAAAGGAATCGCCGGCACCCGTGGGGTCAAACACGTCTTCCAGAGGGTACGCCGGAGCATAGAACACGGTCGATTCGGTGAACATGAGAGAACCGTGTTCACCTTTCTTGATCACCACGAACTTTGGCCCGCGTGCCAGTATCCAGCGTGCCGCCTTTACCAGGTTGGAGTGTTCGGTGAGCTGCCGTGCTTCACCGTCGTTAACCATCAGCACGTCGACGTGCTTGAGAAGCTCTATGAGATCTGAGCGTCTGCTTTCGATCCAGAAGTTCATGGTGTCGCAGACAATCAGCCTGGGCTTGTCCACCTGCCGCAGCACATCGAGCTGGAGCCTTGGATCAATGTTTGCCAGAAAAACAAATGGCGCTTTCTTGAATTTGTCGGGGATACGTGGCCTGAAGTGCGAAAAGACGCCAAGCCGTGTTTCCAGCGTCTCTGCAGAGTTGAGGTCGTGGCGATAACGGCCGCGCCACCTGAACGATTCCCCTTCGGCCCGTTCTACACCGGAAAGGTCCACCTCCCGCTTTCGGAGCGTTTCGAGCCGCTCTACCGGATAGTCGCCACCTACCACGCCCACCAGCTGGACTGGCGTGAAGTGACTGGCCGATGCAGAAAAGAAGGTGCCCGAACCTCCGAGTACCTCTTCGGCTTTTCCAAACGGCGTTTCCACTGAATCGAGAGCAACTGATCCTACGACGAGTACGGTCATTCTTGATGTGGTGAGTACGAGCGTTTACATGCGCTCCGGCGCCGTTATGCCTAACAAGTCGAGTCCGTTTCGCAGCACTACTTGAGCAGCGTGGGCAAGCACGAGCCGGGCCGACCTGACGGGCTCGTTCTCGCCCAGCACGTGGTGCTTGTGATACCAGGTGTGGACGAGTCGCGCCGTATCCAGAAGGTAGGCGGCCACAAGGTGTGGTGCCCTCTGCCGCGCCGCTGCCGTTGCGAGCGGCGCAAACTCCAGCAACGCCTTTACCAGCTCACGTTCATGGTCTGAGGCTAAAGCACTGAGGTCGACCCCCTCGCCGTTTATAGAAACAGGGTCGATCTCGCCCACCCTGAAAATGCCGCAGAGACGCGCATGGGCCATCTGGATGTAGTAGACGGGATTCTCTTCGCTCTGTGATCGCGCGAGATCCACGTCGAACACAAGCTGTGAGTCAGCCTTGCGCATCAGGAAGAAGTAGCGCATCGCGTCGCGCCCCACTTCGTCCACCAGGTCCCGGATTGTCACGTACGAACCGGCCCGCTTGGAGATCTTTACCTCTTCACCACCTCTCATCACCGTCACCATCTGGTGCAGTTCGTACTCGGGATAGCCCTCGGGGATACCGAGGTTCAAAGCCTGAATACCGACGCGCACCCTAACGACAGTCGAGTGGTGATCGGCCCCCTGGACATTGATAGCGCGATGAAAGCCGCGGCGCCACTTACTGAGGTGATAAGCCACGTCCGGCACAAAATAAGTGTAGCTGCCGTCGGACTTGCGCATCACGCGGTCCTTGTCGTCACCAAAATCAGTGGTTCGCAGCCATAGCGCACCATCCTTCTCATAGGTGTGGCCGGCCTCCTCGAGCATCTTTACTGTCTCGGCCACCTTGCCATCGTCGTAGAGCGATGACTCCAGGTAGTAAACGTCAAACGAGACGCCCAGTGCCTTGAGGTCCGTGTCCTGCTCGGCCCGGAGGGCCGCTACAGCAAAGTTGCGCACTGCCTCCAGGTTGTCCGCCATGGTGTCGCCGGGATTGGCGGCAACGTACTCGCGCGCAATATCAACTATGTACTCGCCATGGTAACCACCCTCGGGAATCTCAGCCGTGCCTGTCGACAGTTCACGCACACGGGCCTGCACGCTTAGTGCAAGATTCGCTATCTGCGCTCCAGCGTCGTTGTAGTAAAACTCCCGGGTGACGTTCCACCCGGAAAACTCCAGAAGCGACGCTATGGCATCGCCCAGAGCTGCCTGACGACCATGGCCGACATGCAGTGGTCCTGTAGGGTTCGCCGAGACAAACTCGATGTTGGCAGCCTGCTTCGCACCTTCTGCAGTGCGACCATAGTCGGCACCAAGCCCGATTATCTCGCGCAAGCGAGTGGCCTCTGCACCCGCAGCCAGTCTGAAGTTGATAAAGCCGGGCGGAGCCGCATATGCCTCCGTCACTCCTGCGCCGCTTGTGTCCAGCTGTTCCACCAGGTCGCGTGCAATGTCGAGTGGCTTTCGCTTTAGCTGGCGCGCCAGAATCATGGCGGCGTTTGTGGCCCAGTCCCCAAACGATGGATCGCGGGGGCGCTCCAGCAAGGGTTCAAAGTCAGCCGGCGCCCCAAGCGCCTGTGCCGCCCTCGCCACCGCGTTACGTAGCGCCGACTCGGCGCTCATTCAGAGCCGCCCGTGCTGCCCGTGCCACTGCTCGAGCCCTTGTCGCCCGAACCCTTTGAAGAGCTCGATTCTCCTGATCCCGAACCAGACGCTTTTGAGCCCTCGCCCGACGATCCGGACTCGGACTTCTGTGCAGCTCGTTGGTCCTTTTTGCCGTCCTTGCCGTAGTCAGTGATGTAGAAACCCGAACCTTTGAAGATCAGGCCTGCACCGCCGGAGATGATCCGCACGGCCTCACCCCCGTCCGGCGCAGGGATGGATTCCGGAACTTCACTGATCTTGAAAAAGCGCTCTATGATGGTGCCATCTGGGCACCGAAACTGATACGTCGGCATGCTGCAGTAGGTGCAATTGCAAGTTGTACAGAATAAAGAACTTAGCTGGACGCTTCTACGCCCTCAAGTGAAGTCGCAGTCAGCCTTTCTCGGGTTTGAATCCTGAGGCCAGGCTGATTCCCCCGACCTGCTCAACGAGGCTCGTACGCCCCCCATTCGCCGCGTAAACAGTCGCTGATTTCTCCAACCGTTACGCGGGAGCGAACCGCCTCCAAAATGTGCGGCATTAGTTCCTTGCGCTCGGAACCAGGCGATTCACCGACATAAGTACGGGCGGCGTCCCGCAAATCGCTCAGCGACCGGACGACAGCCTTCTCGTCTCGCGACGATCGCAAACGCTTGAGCCTCCGGATCTGTGCGAGTTCGAGGGATGTGAAATCGGGAGCCGGCAACACCAAAGGGGCTTCTGCTTCCTGAAAGTGATTCACACCAACGACAACGGTTTCGCCCGACTCCACGCGGAGCTGATGCTCGTACGCGCTGCGCGCGATCTCTTCCTGAAAGAATCCGGCTTCGATGGCACGGGCCGATCCGCCAAGTCCCTCCACGCGCTCCATGAGCGCCATTGCCCGACGTTCGAGTTCGTCGGTGAGCGACTCCACGTAGTAAGAGCCTGCGAGGGGATCCACGGTGTTGGCGATTCCCGACTCGTAGGCAACAATCTGCTGCGTGCGCAGGGCAAGGGTTGCTGCTTCTGCCGTTGGGAGCGACAGCGCCTCGTCGTAGCCGTTGGTGTGCAGAGATTGCGTTCCCCCAAGTGTTGCAGCCAACGTTTGGACCGTGACTCTCACGACGTTGTTGAGAGGCTGCTGAGCCATGAGGGTCACGCCACCCGTCTGCGTATGGAAACGCAGGCGACAGCTCTCATCCGACGCACCAAAGCGCTCTTTCATCATCCGGGCGTAAATACGGCGGGCTGCCCGGAACTTGGCTGCCTCCTCAAAAAGATCGTTGTGCGCTGCAAAAAAGAAGGACAGCCGCGGAGCAAAAGTGTCGATTGCGAGCCCCGCATCCAACGCACATCGCACGTATTCGATAGTGTTGGAGAGCGTGAACGCCAACTCCTGAACAGCTGTTGCACCTGCTTCGCGTATGTGGTATCCCGAGATTGAGATCGGATTCCAGTTGGGAACTTCGGCAGCGCAGAACCTGAAAACCTCGGCAATGAGTCTGAGACTGGGTGAGGGCGGGTAGATGTATGTTCCGCGCGCGATGTATTCCTTGAGGAGGTCGTTCTGAACCGTTCCACTCAGAGCCGACCTCGATATGCCTCTCTCCTCTGCAACCACGATGTACATCGCCAACAGCGTTGCCGCCGTGGCATTGATCGTCATGGACGTAGATACCTTTTCGAGCGGAATGTCCTTTAGGAGGACATGCATGTCGTCCGCCGAATCAATGGCCACACCAACGCGCCCAACTTCGCCGGCAGCTCGCGGTGCGTCGGAATCGATACCCATCTGTGTGGGCAGATCGAACGCAACCGAAAGTCCCGTCTGTCCCGCATCGAGCAGATGTTTGAACCGCTCGTTGGTCTCTGCAGCAGTCCCAAAGCCCGCGTACTGACGCATGGTCCAGAGCCGCCCCCGATACATGTCGGGCTGAACCCCGCGAGTGAATGGAAAAGCCCCAGGCGTGCCTAACGAGGTGCCAGGGTCATGCGGCGCGGATTCCGGACCGTACACCGCGCGCACAGGAATACCGGACGGAGTACGGCGCTCGGCAGAAGGTTTCTTCATTCGTTAAAGATGCCGCGCCGGCAAGGATTATTGAACCGACGCGGCACTGGCGCAGTGCACCTACCCAGCAACGCTTTCGAGTTTTACCTCGGCCAGCATCTCGCGAGCCGTTTCGATCGCGTCTCTGCTGCCGATGTAGAGCGGAGAACGCTGATGCAACTCGGTAGGTATGACGTCGAGAATGTCCTCGGTACCGTTTATGGCCGATCCGCCCGCCTGCTGAACAATGAACGCCAGAGGATTGCACTCGTACAGCAGACGCAGCTTGCCTTTTGGCGACTGCGTATTTGCCGGGTACGCAAACACACCGCCTCCCAGCAGGTTCCGGTGAAAGTCAGCAACCAGGGAGCCCACGTAGCGGACGTTCATTGCCTTCTGCTGTCCATCCAGCCCACGGTAGCGCCTCATGAGACCTTTGACGCCCTCATTCCAATACTGCTCGTATGAATCGTTGACGCTGAGGTAGCGGCCTCGTGGAGGAATCCGGATATCGGGATGTGAAAGCAAAAACTCTCCGATCGACGGATCGAGTGTAAAGCCGTGAACACCCTGGCCCGTGGTGTAGACCAGCATGGTGCTCGATCCATAGATCACATAACCAGCGGCTACCTGGCGGCGTCCGGGCTGCAGAAAATCTTCGAGGTCTCCGCGTACTCCGCGCGTAATCTTACGCATCACCGAAAAGATCGTCCCGACAGGAACGTTCACGTCGATATTTGACGAGCCGTCAAGCGGATCGAAGCAAAGCACATAGTTGCCGCAGCGGAACTGATCCGGGATAGGAATGATGTCTGGCTCTTCTTCCGATGCCATTGCGCAGAGCTTGCCGCCATGGTCCATCGCCTTGATGATCGTTTCGTTGGCAAAGACATCAAGCTTCTGCTGGATCTCGCCCTGCACATTCTCTGATTCGAGAGCGCCGAGTATGTCGACGAGACCAGCGCGCCGCACTTTGTTGGCAATGAGCTTTGC